>DATGXW010000396.1:0-8978 GCA_035298585.1 Phycisphaerales bacterium | reverse complement strand
GGGTGCAGCCCATGGTTCTGGTGACCAGCGAGTCGTCGGCCGAAGGCCTCGCGCGTGCGGTCGATGGGCTCCAGCTCCAGCTCGCGCCGACGCTGCTCCTGGTCCCCGACGGCCAGCGGGGTCCGCGCTCGCTCGAATCCGAGGGCGTCGTGATCGCGCCCTGGAGTACACCCCCCTCCGTGTTGGCGGCGATGCTCTTTGCGCTCTCGCGCCGGCAGAAGACCGTCCAGAGGATCGCCGTCGACCTCCGCATCTCACGCCGTGTCCAGGGGGGAATCAACAGCGAGATGCAGCGACTCCAGGAGGAGCTCGCGACGGCGGCGGATGTGCAGAAGGAATTTCTCCCCCACGCACTCCCCAAGATCGACGGGCTGGAGTTCGGCGTGGTCTTCCGCCCGGTGGGGTATGTCAGCGGGGACATGTACGACCTCTTCCAGCTCGACGAGCGGACGGTCGCCTTCTTCATCGCCGACGTCGTCGGTCACGGTGTTCCCGCCGCGCTCCTGACGGTTGCGCTCTGCCGCGGGCTTCAGACGATGGAGCGGGCCGGCGAGGTCTGGAAGCCGCGCCGGCCGAGCGACGTTCTTTCCAAGCTCAACGACGACCTGGTGGCGCGCCAGCTCTCAGGCCAGCGATTTGCCACCGGCATCTACGGCATCATCGACCAGGTGACCGGCGAGATTACCATCTCCTGTGCGGGCCACCCGCCGCCGATGATCCTCACCCCGACGGGGTGCCGCGAGATCGACACATCAGGCCCGCTTCTTGGGGTCTTTGAAGACGCCGAGTTTGACGAAGTCACGTGCAGGCTCGCCGCCGGTGAGTCGCTCGTCCTGTACACCGACGGCGTCGAGACGGCCTTCCCCTCCGCCGCGGGGTTCCGCAGGCCTTCTTTGATCTATCGGGAGATCTTCTCCCGCATCGGGATCGAGGCGTTCAGCCGCGACATGACCGTCGCATCGACGATGACCGACCTTGCCGAAGAGCTCGACCGGCAGACCGGCTCGCTCCACGGCGTTGATGACATCACGGTGCTGGCGATCTCACGCCCCGCGGAGATCGCCGCCCGCGCCGCCGCGTAAAGCGGTTTCCCCGCCCGGATTCAACGCCCAAGCCGCAAGACGCCGTTCTGGAACTGCGCCGGCATCGGCTTCTGCATGCCCAGGGAGACGTACGGGATGTTCCACTCGATCGTGTCGTACGCCTCCTCGATCACGTCGTAGGCGAGCTCGCGGTCCTGCTCGGGGAGATACCGTGTCGAGCCCAGGCCGATGTTCACCGCCGAGAGCGTCGTGCGCAGCGTGGTCAGGTGCGCGAGCTGCTGATCCCGGGCTTCGGCGAACTCCGCCTTCTCGATCACCTGCTCGCGTTCGTCGGTGAGCTTGTCGCCGATGCGGTCGGCCTTGGCCCGCAGCCGATCCTCGCGGGAAACCGCACACGCCCCGAGCATGCACATGGCGCTGAGGACCACCGTCCGCACCGCCGCCATCTTCAACACGCCGAGCGATTTCATGCGAGCCCTCCAGAGAATGGTTCCCGATCGTAGCGGGTCAGGCGCCGCCGCCGGTCGCGGCTTGTGTGCTCGCCGGGGGCGCTGGCGCGGGCGCATCGCTCGGTGCGGAAGAGGGGGGACCGTACCGGGCGACGATCCCGGACCAGAGGGATTCCATCTCGCCGACGAGGCTTGCAAAGGCCTCGGTCTCCGCCCGGCGGCGCGACTGGTCGACCGCATCTTCCGAGGTCCAGGCGTTGGCGAGCTGCGTCGTCTTGCTCGTCGATTCGGCCACGCCGTAGACATACCCGGTGCGCGTGTCGATGAAGGCCGCCGAGGCTGTCGAGCTCACCCGTGCCTGCTCGTTGGGAAAAAGCCCCAGCGTCAGGACGCCCAGCGCGGGGATGGTCGTCTCGGTCGAGAAGACGGTGTCAAAGGTGTAGAGCAGCACGATGTCGGCCTGGACATCCGCCGCCGCGGAGCGCAGATCCAGGTCGGTGTTCACGTGCCCGGGAACGACCAGCCTGTTCATCGGCGCGACCCCCCGCACCAGCGGGAGTTGCTGGATCCGCTTCATCTGCTCGGCGGTCTCGACATCCCGCGCGGTGACGACGGAAAACCTCCCATCCCCGTATCCGCGGGTGGAGCGGCTGTAATACCCGCCCGCCTGGACTCGGATCATCGCCAGCGAGGCCGGAAAAGCCGCCGAGGGCACGCGGTTGAGACGCGAGGCGATCGATGCGTCGGTCGCGCTATCCGCGGTTTCTTTGCTGATGCCAAGTGCACGGAAGTCCGCGGGTCCTCCCGGCGTTACATACTGCGCCGATGTGCATCCCCACACCGCCGATGACAATACAGCCGCCATCGCCATCCAGCGCATGAACGCAAAGCCCCTGAACATGTCGAGCTCCTTCCCCAATTGAACAGGCCGTGTGCAGCCGCTGTGACCTCAGTCTACCACCGGGACGGTGCGGCATGCAGGCCAAAATCAAAGGGAATCACAGCGGGCTTGATGGCGACCGGGGGGCGGCCGAAGGGTCCTTCGGCCCCGGCCCGCGCGGCGCGGGCGGGCTCGGGAGCGCGCGGTTGAAATCTCGGAGACGTTCCTGGAGCATTGTGTCCATCTCGCCGAAGGGATCCCCCGCGCCCTGCATGTGCACCACCGGCACATCCTTGAACTCGATCGATCCACCGTAAAACGAATCAAGATCGAGCGTCCTGGCCGCAACGTCCGCGCTGGGGCGGAGGATGATGTCGACCGTCCTGGCATCGCCGCCTTCCCATGTCCCACCGACCTGCTCTCCATCCTCGCTCGAAGAGGAGTTCGTCACGGTCTTGCCGTTGATCGTGATCGTCATGGAACTCTTGAACGTCAGCCCTCCGAGCCCGGAGCTCGACGTCCGCTTCTCTCCGTTGTCCAGCTCTCCAAACTTCCACTCCCGGCCGCCCGCCCGGCAGATCACATCGAAGGCGATGGGTTCCTTGATGCCCTTGGTGTTGAAGACCGCACTGGCCTCTCCCGAGCCCGAACCCTGCTCGTTCCACGGACCGCGATCGATGAAGAAGCCTCCGGCCGAACCCACCGTGAGCTGGTGCGGCCTCAGCTTCTCGGCAAGCTTCTGCGTGCTTTCGCTGGTGGCGTCGAGAGGCGTCACGATCGGATCACGCGGGCCGACCACGGTCACGTCGGCCGCGGCGACGGCGTCGGACGTCGTTGCACTCGGAGAAGAGCTTGAACGCCTGACCCGGCCGTTGACGATCGTGATCCCGCCGGTGATGGCCGCATCACCGGTCGAAGTCTCGAGCGCGACCTGCAGGGAGCTCTCTCCCAGCAGCACATCGGAAGGCACCTCGACGAGCAGTTCTCCCGAGCCTTCACCGCCCAGGCCCATGAATCTCAGGCCCCCGCCGGCCCGGCTGCCCTGCAGGGTGAACGTGACGGCGTTGGAGTCCTTGAAGAAGGAATTCCCGAAGAACCGGCTTGCGCCGTCGACGACGTGGTCCCACTTGGCGGTTGTGCCCGCGACTTTCACCCCCTTGACGCGCACCGACATAAGCAGGTTGGAACTGCTTCCTACCCGTGCTTCCTTGAGCGTCAGCAGCACGGGCGTCGTGCCGCCGGCCTGGATGCGCGGGCGCACGCGGAGATCAATCACGGCCGCCTGCGACCGGAATCGCTCGGCCTGCGATGACGTGAGCACACCGTCGAGGCGGGCCCGCTCGATCAGGTCGCCCCACGATTCGCTCCATGGGCGCGAAGGGTCACCCTGGAACGCAAGAGCTTCTTCGATCACGCGCTGGTACTGATCGGGGCTGAGCTTCTGGCGAAGGATGCGGTCTGCGATCTCGCCCGCGATGGCGTCAAGGCGGCCCCTGTCGCTGTGATGTGCTTCCCACAGCAGTATCCCCAGGGGCTTGTACGTGTCGATGTTGGTCCCCGTGAGTAGCGCCCAGCCCACGGTTCCGATGGGCGCAAGCGGCACGGCCGAGAGCAGCGCGCCGACCAGGATGAGCGTGGGAACGCGGCGACGGACACCGATGCGGATGGCGCCGTCACGCTTGAGCCCCGCGCCGCACTCGGGGCAGGTGACCGATTCGGGGTAGACCCCTTCGAGGTCAAACCGGCACCACTTGCACACGGGGTGGTCGTTGAGCCTGCGCCCGCGCAGACCGGCAATGAGTAGGATGAGCCCGAGAAGGAGCGTCGCGAGGAGGAGGATGACGGCGATGGCGGGCATGAGATGGTTGATGAAATCTCAAAGCACGTGCTGCATCGCGTAGATGCACGGCGACGGTAGACCCGTCATGGATCTTGCATCCCGCTCAGGGACAGGGTAAGTATTGTGTTTGTGCAGCGGATGAATTTTGTCAGGTTTGCGGTGACCAGTGGACGCGTTCATTTCCCCGGAGCGCTGCACCCCCCGAGGTCAACACGTTTACCGCACTCGCGCCGCTCGCAGATCGCGTTCCTCTGGGCTTCGCGTGGAACAAATCGCGGTCCTTGAGGATCACGGACATGGGGTCTGCGAGGTACATGCGAGAAACCGAACGTTGCGGACTTGCTTCGGGCCAGAGGAGCATGTCTTCCGCGGGGAAGTACACGTAACTAACGCCCTTGACCAGCGCGAACGTCGAGTCCGAAGGGCAGTGAAAAAGGGAGCCCTTCCAAGCCTGCCGAGCGTGGACGTCTTTGATGGTTGGGGAGTCGAGATAGTCACCCAACGCAGTGAAAGGCTCGGTAACACCCTTGGCGACATCGACGTTGTACGTGGCCCACGGAAGAAGATCGTCGTGGTCATTGGCATACAGACCGAAGGCGACTCCGAATTGCGAAAGGTTGCGCAGGCACGCGACCCTTCTCCCCGAGTCGGCCACGCCTCTGAGCAGGGGTATTGTCAGGGCCATGAGCACCGCAAGGATCATGAGGGTGACCAGGAGTTCGACGAGCGTGAAACCACGCACCCGAGAATTGCAGCGTCGTTCAGATGCCATACACCTCGCCCATGGTCAGGGCACTGGCTGCCCAATTGCGAACATGCTCATCACGATCGTCGCGCAGCGTCTGCATCAGACCCTCCGCGAGGCCTTGTGAGCGGCCCATCGCGAACTCCGTTGCTTGGCAGGCCGCAAGACGGATGGCTGGATCCGGAGAACGCAACGCAGATTCCACAATGCGCCACGCAGCGCGATCCGCGGGCGTCAAAAGACCGCCGCGAGGGCCGAGAAATCGTCCGGTGACCTTGATGGCGAGTATGCGAAGCATCCGTGTTGATCGCTCATCTAGAGCATCGAGCATGGGGGAGGTACCCCGCCAGATATCGCCAATGAACTGAATATCCTGGTCGGACCAGGACGATTGAATTGCCAGTCCCCGGAGGTCAATGGTTAATTGCACGGCCATATCTGAAGCAACCCAGCCCGCCGACGTCGCGTACTGAAACTTGGATTCACATGGGATGCACGCCGAGATGGACGCGTACGAGGGGTGCGATTCAATCTGCACGACGTGGCCACCATGCCCGGGCAAAGATCGAGCCAGATGCCACGCAAGACCCAAGGCGGCTCCCACGATGACGGTCAGGATGCAGTTCAGCATCTGGGAGAGGCGATGAACCCGGGGAAATCTCATCACTCCTCAACCTTTCGCGATCCATATATCTTGTACGCCTGAAGCTGCCTGCGCGCATTTCCCGCGACATCAGGATCAGGATCGTTCTGAAGTTCCTCTGCCAAAGACCTAAAGCGAGGATCCTCAACCATCCCTGCATAGCAAATATCAGTGCCGATGGACAGCCGGATCATAGGCTCGGGATGATCGGCGGCCGCGAAGTAGAGATCGTTGATGATTGCTCGAGCGTCTGGATCGATCGGAGCACCGATGCGAATGCGCTCGGTGCAAAAGAGCATGACCCATTGAAACGCACGAAGCGCGTCTCCCTCTTCTTGTGCGACATCGTCGCCGGTTTCCGTGAAACGGTAAACCAAGCCCTCGCTTCTTTGCGCAATGCTCTCCAACTCGCGAGCGATCTCGACGTTCCAATTGGGAAGCCTGAAAATCTCGTTCTGGATGCGCATCTTGAGCCGTTGGGATTCCTCATGGCGACCCGGCGTGAAGTTCCATAACGATGCCTTATCGAGCTCGCGTTGCCAGCGGGGTTTCCATGGACGGACATACATGATGGACAAAGTCGTTGCCGCGACAACTGATAATGCCGCGGCCCATCGCATCACTGAAGAATGTGTCACGACGAACTCCCATGAGCCCGGCGAATACTCAGGGCCATGTTGTCCAGATGACCATGCTCAGTCCCCCGATCATGTCGTGTACAACTCGTCGATGCGAATATTGGAGCACCTTGCAATTACACGATATCACATTGTAACATGGTGGATCCGGCGCGGTCAATCCTCATATCGACAGCGTGTCCTCACTTTGTTGAAACTAGTGCATGCACGAGGATGCCGGTATGCTCCTTGTGGAGCACGTGTGCACTATCGCAATTCCACGCTCCAGTACGCGTGGTCGAGGAATGTCTTCCACGAGGCGTACTTCTCGTTCCCCAGGCGGATGGTGATCAGCGGGTTGCGCTTGGGGCGCTCGGGCCTGCGGATGAGCTTCATGCTCGCCTGCTCGGGCGTGCGGCCACCCTTGCGTGCGTTGCACTTGATGCACGCACAGACCAGGTTGTCCCACGTGTCCTTGCCGCCCAGCGACCGCGGATGGACGTGGTCGATCGAAAGGTCGCTGGTGGCGAAGTGACGGCCGCAGTACTGGCACTGGTTGCGGTCGCGTGCGAACAGGTTGCGGCGGTTGAGCTTGACGGTCTGGTCGGGGAGCCTGTCGTACCCCAGCAGCCGGATGATCCGCGGGACGGCGATGTCAAACCGCACCGTGCGCACCCAGTCGTGGCGGTCGGGCTCGAACTGCCGCTGCAGCTCCGAGATCTGAAGCCACGATTCAAAGTCGTAGTTGATGTACCTTGGCGAAGCCGAGGGACGCGGGGTTGCCTCGACTTCTCCATCTTCGCCGGGTGTCGCGGTGACGCCCTGGTCGACGTGGATGATCTCCGCGATGTTGTTGACCAGCAGGCAGAATGCACGCTTGGCCGAAACAACGCGAACAGCGACGTAGAGCTTGTTGAGCACAAGCACCTTGGCGTTCAGGCCGTCGTTGGTGGTCGTTCCGGCGTACGCCGCGGCCAGCGATGGGGGCAGCATACCTTCGGGGATTTCTATCCCCGCGAAGGCCTCTCGCTCGGAGAGGCCCGCCGGTCGGGTTCGATCGGGCCTGTGTCCCATAGGGCCTCACATACCGCGAACAGACGACTATTTTTAGTGTGCAAACCGCGAGAAAGCAAGCCCTTTGCGGGTATTCTCGGTCTGCGCACCGGCCCTTGGACCGGGCCCAGGGCCATCCTCTTCCATCGGACGTTGTGCACACGTTCTTGCGGAACGTCACGCTGCTCGCGGGCACGTTATACGACGTTCCCCATCGTGCGAAGTTCGACGACTTGGCCGTGAACGATCATCACCACGCCGCGCCAGAGGAACTCCCGACGTTCTCCGTTCGAGCTACGGATCGCCGCCGCCGCCGCACGCAAGGACCGCTGCGAGACCCGATCGCGGGAAGCAGGGCTCAAATCGCGGATCTCGCGCTGGAGGAAGGCCATGCACACGGCCCTGGGCGACTGCTGCACAATGGAACGCTGGAAGCGGCGGGGGTTGTTTCCACGTTCCCGGCCATCTTCGCCCGAATTTCCCTGCATCGCCGCGCGATCCCGGAGCATGCACGCCTCCTGCTCAATGAACCCCGCGATCTCCCGCGAGAGCATCGCCAGCTCCCCGGCCCGCTGCCGCGCGGCGGGGGCCGCCGCCAGGAGCGCCGGGATCACCCCGTGCCGGAGCGCTGAACGCAGCCGAGTCGTGTCAAGGTTGGTGTGGTCCTCACGCCATGCCCAACCCGCCTGTGTGCAGATCGCCATTGTCTCCTCGTGCGTCACGCCCAGCATCGGCCTGATCAGCATCACACGCGGTTCGAGGTCATCCAGCCTGCGCCGTGGAGCGATGCTGCCCAGCCCCGCCGGGCCGGCGCCCCGTACCAGACGCATCAGCACCGTCTCGAGCTGATCGCCGGCATGGTGTGCAGTGGCGACCACCCCGCATCCGTGTGCACGCGCCATCTCTCCCAGCGCACGATACCGCTCCCGGCGTGCGACCCCCTCGGGGTTGCCGCCAGCGTGCTTGATGGCGACACCCGTGCGCACAAACGGGATCCGGAGGCGTTCCGCGAGCGCCTCGCACGCCCGCGCATCCCCTTCTGAGAGCTCCGCCGAACGCATGTCGTGCACCACATGTCCCAGCACCAGTGATCCATGTGCAGCGCGGGCCGCCAACGCGATCGCAAGTGCACACGAATCCACTCCTCCTGAGCACGCGACAAGCGTTCGACGCTCGACATCGCGTCGCGACCTGCCGCCGGAATGGGCGCGCCACGCCGCGACGATCGCGGCGGATGATCGCCGCACATCGATCTTCCGGGATGAATGCTCGGTGTTCATGATGCCGCGATTACCGCGCCGTCAGCGCGATGATCTCAAACGCCACGTGCGCCGCCAGGAGCGCGGTGATCCCCGCGTGGTCGCGGTCGGGGAGCACTTCGACCACATCTCCGCCGACGATGTTCAGACCCTTGAGCGTCCGCAACAATGAGAGCGATTCGGCGGATGTGATCCCTCCGATCGAAGGCGTTCCCGTACCGGGTGCGAAGGCCGGATCGACCACGTCGACGTCGAACGTCACGTACGTCGGCGCATCGCCCAGGTCGCGGACGAAGTGCTCGAGCCTCGTTCGACCCGTGGTTTCCAGTTCCTCGCGCATCACGACCTGAACGCCGTGGCTGGCGGCGTACTCGAGGTCTGAGCCCGTGTTGAGCGGACCCTTGATGCCCAGCGAGATCATCCGGCGCGGGTTGATGATCCCGTCCTCG
>DATGXW010000395.1:0-1517 GCA_035298585.1 Phycisphaerales bacterium | reverse complement strand
GTTCTTGTTGAAGGTGGGGGAGAGCGAGGTCCACGACACGCCGTCAAACTGCGCCACCCGAGCGCCGCTGCCCGGTCCTGAGATATCAAAGAACCCGCCCGCGACCAGCTTGCCGTTGTGCACGGTGAGCGCCTTGACGGTGGAGTTCAGCCCAGCCCCCGCCGTCTGCCACCCGGTCCCGTTCCAGAACGCAACGTGCCGCGGATCACCCGGGGGCATGGTGCTCGCGCCGAACGACCCCGCCGCGTACAGCGCGCCGTTCCACACCGCCAGCGAGCTGACAAACCCGGCCCGGAATCCCGCCCCGATCGTCGCGAAGCGCACGCCGTTGAACCGGGCGATGCGATTCACCGCCACCCCGCCGATCCTGCTCATCGCCCCCGCGATGATCAATTCGCCGTTGAACGCCGTCATCGCGTACACATCGCCGGTGTGCGTGCCGTGGAACGCCCAGGTGCTGCCGTCAAAGCTCAGGATCTTCCCGCCGCCCGCGACATACAAGCGATCGGCGAACGCCGCCATCACCGGGCCGCCGCCCGCGACCATCGGCAGGATCCGCCACGACGTGCCGTTCCACGCCCGGTAGCCGTAGCCCGGCTGATACACGATCAGCTCGCCGCGAAACTCCACCGCACCCGAATCAATCGACGGCACCCGCGGCAGGCCGCTGAACCAATCAAACCACCGCCCCGCGATCTGCGCCTGCGCCGAAGCGCTCAGCACCGCCGCCGCCAAAGCCAGACCCACCCACCGAACCACACTCGTCAATGAAGTTGTCATCCCGCGCGCTCCGATCGTGCTCGCCCCACGAGCCAGACCCTCCGCTTGTCTATCGGCGTTCATCCATGTCCAATCCCACCCGCTCCACCACACCCCTCCCGACTCCGCCAGAAGGGTAAGAGCCAGAAGGGTAAGAGATTGTTCGAGCGCCCGCCCGCCGTCGGTTCCCGCCAATGCCGCAGTTCCCGAGCCGCTACCGCACCGTCATGGACCCCGACCCCAGGGATTGCACCGCCTCCTCACACCGCCGCGCCACATTGCTCCACCCCTCGCGGCTGTCGGGTTCTTGCTCAAAGACCAGCGGCGTGCCCACCCGCACCGTGATCCGCGCCGGCCGGGGCAGCTTCACGTTCGCCGGACACGCCTCAAACGGCCCGTCCAGGTAGCACGGCACCACCGGCACATTCGTCCCCGCCACGATCATGCCCAGCCCCGCCTTGAACGGGTTCATCGTTCCGTCGCGGCTGCGCGTTCCCTCCGGAAACAACACAAGCCCGCCATGCCCGCTCGTCACCCGCTCCCGCAGGTCCACCAGCGCGTGTGAGGTGACACCCTTGCGGTACAGCGGCAAAGCGTTGAGGAAGAGCGACGCGAGCAGCGACGTGGCGCCGTTCTTGAAGAACACATCTCCCGCCGCCACCGGGTGCGTCTCGATCCGTGCCTTCAGCGGCAGCGCCGACACCAGCACCAACGCGTCGAGGTGACTCTCGTGGTTGGCGATCACAATGAACGGCACC
>DATGXW010000394.1:0-26115 GCA_035298585.1 Phycisphaerales bacterium | reverse complement strand
GGGGGGTGCGGGATGGTGGACCCTGCGGTCTTCGAAGCCTGCGGGGTCGACCCTGAGGTCTGGACCGGCTTTGCCTTCGGATTTGGCATCGAGCGCCTCGCGATGGGGAAGTACGGCATCCCCGACATCCGCATGCTCTTTGAAAACGACGTCCGGTTCCTTCAGCAGCTTTGATCGAGGAGCGGGAACCCGCCGTGCAAGGCGCCTCACGGGCCTCATTGTTTGTCGCTCGCCCCCTCACGGGGTGGGCCGGGGTTGAGCACGGCAAGGACACATTCAATAGTTCTTGCGCCCGTCGCGTCCCGGCGGCGAATACTTCTTCATGACCACCTACCTGCTGACCGGCGCCACGCGAGGGATCGGGCTTGAGTTTGCACGCCAGCTTTCCCAGCGCGACAAAGAGGCGGTGATCCTCGCGACCGCGCGGGACCCCGGGAAGCACGCCGAGCTCGCACGCCTCGTCCACGAAGTCCTCCCGCTCGATGTCGCGGATCCCGCCTCGATCGATGCACTGCCGGGCCTCTTGAAGGACCGCCCGATCGATGTGCTCATCAACAACGCGGGCGTCAGCTCCGACCAGCGCAGCGTGGCCGATCTCTCCATGACCGAACTGCAGCGCGTCTTTGCGGTCAACAGCTTCGGCCCCATGCTGGTGGTGCAGAAGGCGCTCGCCAATCTCCGCAAGGGCGACCGCAAGGTCATCTTCAACATCTCCAGCCAGCTCGGCTCCATCACCAACAACAAGGGCGGGTCGAGCTATCCATACCGCGCGAGCAAGACCGCGCTCAACCAGTTGACGGTTTCGCTCTCAAGCGAGCTCGCGGGTGAGGGTTTCTGCTGCGTGGTTGCACACCCGGGCTGGGTGAGAACGGACATGGGCGGACCCAACGCCACGCTCTCGCCCGAGGAGAGCGTCCGGTCGATGCTGAAGGTGATCGACGGCCTCACCGGCAAGGACTCGGGCAAGTTCTGCAACTACGACGGCGCCACGCTCCCCTGGTGAGCCCAGCCCTCGCTTTTCGGACCATCGCCCTGCACACGACCGCGCGGCCGAGATCGGCTTGATCCTCCGATCGCTCATCTGCGATCACGCTATTCCCGGACGCTGGAAATCCGGCCTTGCATAGGCGTTATTGCGATATCGTCGTCTGTGTGCGATCGCGGGAATTTCGCTTGGAACCGCGGGGTTCATGTCTATAGTGAACCCGCTGGGCCTTCCGCCGGCCCGGCACACTTACATTTGGAGGAAGAGGACAACATGAGGATTCATTCGTTCGTTTACACCCTGCTTGCCGGGGCCGCTGTCGTTTCGTCACAGGCCCGGGCATCGATTTCCTACTGGGACTTCAATGTCTTTTCCCGCGGCACGATCGGCACCAGCGTGTCGGCCTACGGCTCTGATTTCCAGGGCGCTTCGGCCGCGGTCGGCAGCGCCTACTTCAGCGGCTTTACGGTGCGCGGCGTGGCCGCGACTTCGCCGACGATCCCCGGCGGCTTCTACGGAGGCTCGAACTTCACGCTCAACGGTGGAAGCGTGGACCACGGCGGGCTGTACGTCGCGGGCGACATCAGCCTCAGCTCGGCGTCGGTTGCACACGATGTGCGCGGCGGCGGCAACCTGACGGGCGGCACCGGGACGATCTCGGGCAACACGTACATCGCCGGCTCCAACACGTCAGCGCTCTCGTTCGTCGGCGCGCTCAACGTCGGTCAGGCCTACACCGCCCCGATCGACCTCAACGATGCTTCGAGCTACTTCCTCACTACATCCAACTACGCGGCGTCGCTCTCGCCCACCGCCGGGTATGTGAACGAGTGGGGCCACCTCAAGATCTCGACCGGCAACGCCGCGCTGACCGTGGTCAACATCAGCACGACGGATTACCTCAACGCCTGGGGCGTCACCGTCGACGGCTCGGGCACGGTCATCGTCAATGTCGGCGGTTCTTCGCTCACGCTCAACTACAAGACCTGGTCGTATACCGGTGGGGCGAGCAACCAGAACACGCTGCTCAACCTCAACGAGGCCACGACGCTGAACCTCAACAACGGCGCCAAGGTCAACATCCTGGCCCCCAACGCCGCGACGCACTTCAGCTCCGGGCTCGTCGAGGGCGACCTGATCGTCGGTTCGCTCACCGGCAGCGGGCAGGTGAACTGGGCCGGCGGGTTCAGCGGCGAGCACGTGATCCCCGCGCCCGGCGCCGCCGTGATCGCGATCATGGGCGGTATGGCGATGCTGCGTCGTCGCCGTTGAGCGATCAGCAGTCCGTCATGAAAACACAAGAACGCCGCACACGTGTGCGGCGTTCTTTCCTTTTTGGTTTCCCGCCCCTCCAGCCCTTGGCCAAGGGCGCGGTCAACGCCCCGCGACACCGGGATGACCTTCAGCAACCCGACTCGAAGGCCAGGACGAAGGCCGTGAAGTCGTCGGTGTCCACGAATCCCGTGCCGTCAAAGTCGGCGTTGTCGGTGCCCTCTTCAAAGGCCAGCACAAACGCCGTGAAGTCGTCGGTGTCGACAAAGCCCGTCCCGTCAAAGTCGGCCCGGCAGGGCTGGAACTCGCGGCAGCCGATGTCGATGGGGGGTGAGCCCGCCCCCGTGTCGGGCGTGTTGACATCATCGACCCGGCGCGGAGCGCCGGCGGCATCGAGCGTGATCGAGCCATCGAGCGCATCGGAATCGCCGGCGTCGATGCACACGCTCCCGGTCCCCAGTGCGTAATCCCCCGACGATGGATCGACGAAGTAAGGATCTCCCGCGATGTTGCCCGCCCCCGGCAAAGGGCCGCCTTCGGTCGATGAATGGTGTGCAGCGCCCGTCGACTCCCAGTAGCTCACCTGGTCATCCAGCACCAAGCCCGTTTGACCGTGATTGCCCCAGAAGAGACTGTTGGCAAGTTCACCATGTGCAAAGTACAGGATCAGGCCCGCGGTCCCGATCTGGGCGCTGTTGTCCGCGAACGTCGACGAGACCACCGAGCCCGTCGAACCCGATGCGATCCACGCGCCGCCACCCTCGCTCGCGGTCGAGTTGCCCGCGATCAGGGAGTTGGTGATCGCAAAGGCCGAGTTGTGGACATCAAGCCCCCCCCCGTTGAAGTCCGTCGCTTCGTTGTTCATCACCGACGAACTCACCAGCGTCAGCCCCGCATCCGCGACCGCCACGCCCCCGCCCCATCGCCCCGCGTTGAACTCGATCGTGCAGCGGTCGAGCGTCAACACCGCCCCCGCGTTGGCGGAGACCGCCCCGCCGCCCCCCTCGGCCGCGGTATTGTTTCGGAACACCGTGTTCATGTAAACAGGCGCTCCGCCCGACCACGCCGCCAACCCGCCGCCCGAGCCCGAAACGTTGTCCTGGATCAGGCAGTTCTCGACCGCGGGCGAGGCGTTCTCAAAGTACCCCGCGCCGCCCCACCAGGGGGAGTATCCGCGCTCGATCGTGAAACCCTCCACCCGCGCGTGTGCATCAACGTCGTACGCCGTGATGACCGAGTACGAGTTGTCATCGTTGGAAGGTGCACCGATCTCCCCGCTCAGGATCGATTCGAACTGACCTCCCACGCGCTGCCCGAGCGAGGTCTCGCCCCCGCCGACGCGGCTCTTTCCCTGAAACCCGCCGTGCATGCGAAGGCCCGAGACCAGCCCGAAGCTCGCCCAACGGTCATCCGGCGTCGCGGTGGGCGTGTAGACGCCGTCGGCGGCCCAGATCTCCCGGATCGCCGAACACCTCAGGTCCGCGAAGGCGAGGATCTCTTTCAGATCTCCACCCGCGTTGTTCCATGCACGTCCTTCACCCGGTCCTGGCGTGGAGGCGTCAACATAGCGGCGATCTTCGCATTCATCGGGCCGGCAGTCCGCGTTGGCGTCGATGCTCACGCCCGATGACATATCCAGCGCATCGTCAACACCATTGCCGTTGCAGTCCTTGATGCCCGAGGCGTCCCGGTAGTTGGCGATCGTCCAGCGCGTCTGCTGGATGACCAGCGAGTTGTATGCGGCGCGGGGTTCACCCGGCGGAACGCCCATCGGCTGGCCCGTGCCGGGGTGAATGAGGTGCGGGTGCGAATAGACCTGCAGCTCGATGTCGCCCGGGTATGACATGATGTCGCGGTACGAATGGCCGCCGGCGGAGAAGTAGTGCCCCCATGCGTAAGAGAAGGGTGCGGAGGCATCATTCTCGTGGTCGTGTGCACACCCCAGGTTGTGGCCAAGCTCGTGTGCAAAGAGCAATGAACCGCCCCCGAGGCTCCTCCAATTGCACGTCGTGAATGCCGAGGCCTGGTCCCACACCGCCCACCACCCGGCGCCGCCCCAGAACCTTGGATCATCAACCACCAGCATCACCGTGTCGGCGTGATACTGATCTCGAAGTGCGTGGACCGCGTCCATGTAACCATCATCGGGATCGGTGACGCGTGTGAGATGATCAAGCCACGCCGGCGCGACCTCGTCGTAGGCGATCTCGACCGTCCCCGCCAGTCGGACCTGGAGGCGGTTGGAGCCGCTGGTGTGGATCTGGCTGTTGATGAACGCGCCGTTGGTTGAGTCGATCGCGCTCTGCACACGCGCTTGAAGCGATGGAAGACCACCCGCCGCGGTGCGAGCCAAAGACGTGTAGACGCACAGGACGTCGATCACCGATTGATCATCCGGGCAGTCGCAGGATCGAGCCGTGGCGTCCGTCCCGGGGTGCCCCGCCGCAACGCCGATCGGCGCGGAGAGCGCCCCGGCGGAAGAATGAACATGCCCCTCGCGCCCGCGCGGCGGGACGAGGTGTGCATCTCCGGGCCGCAGCCCGGGCACACCCTCGGCCATCAGGCAGCGCTTTGAGGTGGCGGGGTCGAGCTGCTCGATGATCACGCCGCCTGGATGGCTGCCCGAAGGATCGGGCGTGATCCCGAAACTCCCGCGGCTTGACCAGATTCCACCGCACACGACGCCGTGCGAGACGGTGAACGTCGCGGTCGCGCCGGGATCATTCCGCACGCGCCCATGCCACGCAAGACCGTCGGGCCGCGGCATGACCTCGGTGACTTCGATGTCAAACGTGACATCCCCAAAGAGCGGGAGCGTGACGATCTCACCCCGGGCAGGGGAGAAATCAAAGGCGGAGACACTCGCACTCTGAGAACGGAGCGGTCCATCTGCGATCGCCAGCGCCGCCGCCATGTGCACAGGCGCCGCGAGTGCCATGGGAACAGCCCAGCGGGAGAACGCTCGCATAGACGGATTCATCTCAAGCTCCTTGCACGTGCGATCTGGAGAACAGATTCTGAAGAGCGTACCGCACACAGGCCTGTCAATGCCATGCAAATCCCGCGGTCTTGGAGGGCCTTGGGCACTCCCCGGGAAACGCACTTGGACGGGCTATCTGGATCTCGTTATCGTATAACAACCCGTGATCTGCTCGTCCGCGGCCCAATTGTCGCGCATGAAGCATGTTCTGGGACCTCGGGGAGTGTGCGGCGATGATGCTCGATGCGTCCAATGCGGGGTCGGTCCACAGTTACAACGGCGACCTGGGTCTGGCGGCCGGCTCTGCCGAAGCCATACGGACGCGGTTTGCCGACCGTCCCTGGCTCATCGAGATGCTGATCGATGAAGAACTGAACTCGGTGTTCCTGCGGTATGAAGACGGCGCAAAGGGCAAGAAGCGCCAGCTCCGCAGGTGGGGGGCCTTGACGCTCGCCGTGGCGGGAATCGGTCTGATCGGCGCGGGTGTCGAACTCGCCCTGCGATCGCTCGACGTCAACGGACGTGCCGTCGACCACCTGGGCGGGATCTCCAGTTCACTCTCTTTCCTGGCGACCGTGGCGGCGATCTGGCTGATCTGGGTCCGCAAGACGCGCAAGCAGTGGCTGGAGAATCGCTTCGCGGCTGAAAGGCTCCGCCAGTGGCACTTTCAGACGCTGCTCGACGGCCCGCTCTGTGCACTGGCGATGCGCGACGTCGCGGCCTTCAAGGCTGAGCGCCGGCTCCGCTTCACGCGCTTTGTCGGCGGCGAGCTCTCTCAGCTCAGCGGCACCATGCAGACATGGCTTTCAGATCCTCAGCGGGATGAGGAGATGCTTCACGCCGGCATCGGCAAGTCGACCGGGGGCCCCGATCCTGAGCTTTGGGAGGCGTACCGATGGCTGCGGCTCGAGCATCAGCAGCGCCACTGGGGGGCCAAGCTCTCGCGTGATGAGACGCTCGCGGGGGCCGAAGCGCTGATGCGGGGCGCGGGCCATACATGCCTTCAGCTCGCGGTCTTTGTCATGGTCGTCCAGGTTGTGCTTTACGCGATCTCGCTGGCCATGCCGGCCGTATCGGCACTCGAGAGCGGGTCGATCGTCGCATCGGCCGTCTCGCTGCTCCTGGTCGTGCTGAGCGTGGTCTTCCGTGCGATGGACGAGGGGCTGGGGTTCAGCCGCGAGGCGGAGCACTACGCGAAGATGTCGCTGGTGTATATCGGGATCCTCGGAAGGACGCACGGCGCGGTCGATGCACAGGCGCAGGCCGAGATCATGCAGAGCGTCGAGCAGTGGGCGATGACGGAGTTGAAGGACTTCCTGTTCATCCACGCACACGCCAAGTTCCTGCTCTAGGCGCTTCGAATCAGTCCCCTCAGGGGACATGCACCACGCGGAACCCGATGTGCCCGTCGGACCTGCCCGGCGCCATGCCGGCCCTGCTGAAGCTGCGAGCCTTTTCTGGCCCATCGTGCCAGGAAGCGCCGCGCAGAACGCGTTCTTGCCCCTGCTGCGGACCCTCAGGATCAAAGAGCGCGATCGAAGGGTGCGGGCCGTACCAGTCCTGGCACCATTCCCACACATTGCCGATCATGTCGTAGAGTCCAAAGCCGTTTGGCTTGAACGATTTCACGGGTGAAGTCGTCGGGAATCCGTCATCCCACGGGGCGGGCTCGCCGCGCCGGACGTGGGCCCTGGCGGCGCTGCGGTCAAAGAGATTGGCGTACGCCTTGGCGCCGGCGGGCTTCTCTCCCCAGAAGTATGGCGTCCGCGTCCCCGCGCGGCAGGCGTACTCCCACTCCGCCTCCGTCGGGAGCCGGTACGTCCGCCTGGCCGGGTCGCCAGCGCTGAGCCGCCGGCAGAACTCCTGGCAATCGTGCCACGAGACGCGCTCGACGGGTCGATTCTCCCCCGCGTGCTCGCTCGGTGATGGTCGATCCCGCATCACCGAACGCCACTGCGCCTGCGTCACGGGGGTCGTCGCGATGAAAAAACCCCTTCTCAGCGTGACAAGGTGCCGGCGCTCCTCCAGCGATCCGGGAGTCATCGAGAGATCGCCCATCTCAAACTTGCCCGGCGGAAGCGGCACAAACTCCATGTGCAGCGCGTTGGTAAAAGGTATCCGCGTCGGATCAAGCTGCGCCGGCGTCAACACGCCCGCCGGCTCCGCCTCGACCTTGTGTCCTCCGCGACCACCCAGGAGCCCCTTGAGCCGATCAAGCACCCCGGGACGAGAACGATCCGCAGGACCAGGGATCTCCTCGACATAGCCCGCCTCAACGATGCTCTTGTGACGCTTGAGGAGATACTCGACGCACCTGGCGGTCGAGAGCGAGGAGATGTCCAGGAATCCGTCGTTGGGGTTCAATCCCGGCAAGGGGGTTGCATCGAGGCGGAGGATCGCGACGCGCAGGTGCGATGGCTGATTGACCGCGCCGGGCATCGTTTCCCGGAGCGTGCGGATCGCCTTCCATTCGGTCTGGCACCACTGGCGCTGGACATACTGGGCCGAGACGAAAACGATCACGAGGCGAGACTGCCGGACGTAGATGTCGATCAGCATCTCGTCCATCCGCGGGCGGTGGAGCTGGTGCTCGTGCTCCTTGTCGTAATAGATCCGGTCCTTGCCAAGGGCGCGGCCCATCTCCTCCACGATGCTCAGGACGCGAGCGCGATCCGAGCCTGAGAAAGAAACCGCAACCTCGTAAGGATAATCTGACATCAACGCAGGATCCTTTGACCGCGTGGGCAAGACCTGCCCCCCGCACACCAACCAGGCCGAACGCATGTGCATCGTGCGCGAGGCTGACGCAAAAAAGCGCGGCCCCGCAGCCAACGCCCCGCCATACGACCCCCGCCAAACCCCGGAGCGATGAAGCCGACCCAGGAATCGAGTATACTTCGTGTCTATCGATCGTGGGTTGATTTGGGGGTGTGGGATGTCGGAAGCAAAACCCGGGTCCGGGCTGCAGGGCGGTCGAAAACCCGGCATCCGCTCGATCATCTGTCCATACTGCTGCCATCCCTTCCGCTCATCCGACGCACTGGCGATCTCCAGGAACTCAACGCTCGGACGTGACCGGGTCGTCCTCGACGACCAGGACCGCAACATCCGCTTCCTTCCCAGCCGATTCGCCGAGAACGGAAACCCGCTCGATCCGGCGGGTTCAGAGTGCCACGAGTACGCGTGCCCCGAGTGCCACCTGGGCCTGTCTCGCAACAACCTGGTCGCCGAACCCAATTACTTTTCGCTCGTCGGGGCGCCGCAGTCAGGAAAATCGTTCTTCCTCACCGCCTCCACGTGGCGGCTTCAGACGATCCTGCTCCACCTGCGGTGCTCACTGCTCGACGCCTCGCCGCGCGAGAACACGCTGCTGCGGGAGTACGCACGTCGCCTGTTTGAGTCGGATGACCGCACAGCCCCGATCGAGCCGCTGAGCCCGACGGATTGGCGCAACCCGCCCAACAGCGTCCAGGTGCGCATCCGCAACCGGACGCTGCGGCTCCTCAAGCCATTCCAGTTTCTCTTCCGCGCCAACAAGGACTGGATGGCCGAGGCCATCGAGCGAGCCACCGCCGCCAACGGCACGCCGCCGGGAAGGCTGCTCAACGCCGCGGAGTACGGCAGCCAGGTCCTTCTCTACGACAACCCCGGTGAGGACCACCTCGCCCAGAGTTCTGAGGGGCTCGACTCGGCGAGCCACATGCGATTCTCGAAGGTCCTTCTCTTCACGCTCAACCCCCTGGGGGACCGGAGCCTCAGGGCCAGGTGCGATCAGTCGCACCCCCTGGTGAAGAACCCGCCCGCGATCGAGGTTGAACCGCGCTGCGCCCAGAACCTGGTCTTCAGCGAGGCGGTTCGCCGGATCGCCCGCCTCAAGGGCGCCGGCCCCGCGGGTTCGATCGGGGCACGCGTCGTCGTCGCCGTCACCAAGGCCGACCTCTGGCCCGAGCTGTACGAGCAGATCTCGACGCCCCTTGAATACCAGGGCCGGGGCCGTCCATCGCTCCCGCAGGAGGAGATTGACCGCGTCTCGACGCAGACCAAGCTCCTGGTACGGCAGGCCTGGCCGGAATTCGTCGACGCCGCGGACCGCGCGGATGAAGCCCAGGCAGCGCGGTTTTTCCCCGTCAGCGTCCTCAAGCCCTCCGCCTGCCGCGGAGACAATCCCAGGGTGATCCGCGGCGAGGATGTCCACCCCGCCTGGTGCGAGGTGCCCCTGTTGTGGTCAATCCTCCGCACGACCGGGTGCGAACCAAGGCGGCGCAAAGTTGACTAGGCAACCTCCGGAGACCGGACTCCACATCGCTTTCACGCTCGATAATCGCTCTGGATGCACGCATGGATCATGAGGGGTACGAATCAGACCAGCAGGTGGCGGGGAAGCTGCGGGGGATCATCTCCGCCGGCGGCTTCATCGGCGACGCGCGGGAACTGCTCCTGCGGTACCAGCGCCGCTGCGGCGAATTGAACGCGCGCCTGGCCTCGGCCGCCTCATGGCTCCGGCTCGGACATATCTCCGAGGCCATCGGCGCGGTGGAGGAATACCCCGACGCGATCGATACCGCACGGGATCTTGACCTGGGACGTGAGCGGTTCGCCCGGCTCGTCCAGGAGTGCCAGCGCACCGGTCTTGAGATCCCCACCGGGCCCGATCTCCACTCCGCCTGGGAACTCTCCAACGCCTTTGTGCTGTACGTGGAGCTCAAGCCCCTGCTCGACCGCTATCGCTCCGCGTGCATGACCGGGGAAGGGGTCATCTTCAAGCTTCGAGCGCTCCGCAGCGCCTGCCAGAAGGCGACGGCGTGCAAGGCCCTGATCGGCCCCGCCGGGGATACGGTCGAACGCATGCTGGCCCGCCAGTCCCGCATGCTCATCGACCAGCGGATCAACGAGTTCAAGCTCGAGGCCCGCAACTTCAAGTTCACCCCCGGGAGCGAGCAGGTCGAGGGCTGGCGGCTGGCGCTCGCCGAGTTCGACCAGATCATCACGGACCTGAACCTCTCTGGCGCCCAGATCCCCCTCGACTTTGCCGCCAAGCCCGCCTTCCGGCCGATCCAGTCGATCCGCGACACCATCGACCTCGACTCCGCGCGGATGTCCGCGCCCGAGCTCATCCAGCGCAACGACATCGACGGCCTCACCGCGCTGCGGGATGTGCTCAGGCAGATCACCGACCGCGGGATCGTCGAAGTTCCGGCGTGGGTGAAGGATCTGCACACGAAGATCAACGCGAAGATCGCCGAGCAGGAGAACCGCCGCAGCGAAAGCGAGCAGCGGCACGAAGAGCTCTGGAAGCTGATCCGGGATCCCGCCAGCACCCAGGCCGCGCGGGCGGAACTCTACGAGGCGATCGTCGGAAAAGGCGCTGGCCGCGTGCCGGCCGACCTTGAAACCGCCCTGGCCACGCGGGACGCCCAGGATCTTGACCACCGCAAAGCCCGCCGCAGGCGGACGCTCCGCATCACCGTGGTCAGCGCTGCCGCCCTGCTCCTGGTCGGCGCTGCCCTCACGTTCTATCTGCTCGACCTCTCACGCCGAACACGCGAGGCGGAAGCCCCGGCCATGGAGCTGGCCAGGGTGATCGAAGAGGATCTCGACGCCGGACGGATCGGCGAAGCCACGACCCGGCTCGAACAGGCAACCGACGACCATGTCCTTGGCCAGCCGGTCATCCTTTCGGTGAGGAAGCGGGTGGCGGAGGCCAATGCACACCTGGAGAAGGTCAAGCTCGAGCTTGAGAACGTCCGGCGGCTGACGGGCTTTGAACGCGGTGATCTCCAGCGGATCCTCACGCTCGAAGGGCTCCTGGTCGGACCCCCGCAGTATCCCAGGGTCGACGACCAGACGCTCGAAGAAGCCCGAAGCCTGATCGCACTGCGGCGGGAGGATTCCGACGCCGCATTCTCGAATGAAAGTGCAGGAAGGCAAGTCCTCTCCGACGTGGCAAAGAGGCTCGAAAGCGCCCTCGGCCTCGAAGCCTCCAAGGGTGCGGACTGGGTGCGTGTGGAACTCGAAGCGTGCCGGTCCGCGCTCGTCGCGGCGCTCGATCTCAAGGCCTATTCGCAGGGGTTCCGATCCGAGCTCGAAGCCAGGCAGACCGAGGTTGCCAACCTGCTCGACGAAGTGAAGACCCGGCTGGAGATCGCCGAGGCGATCGCGTCCAGCGAGTCCACGGTTGATTCCCTGCTCGATCACTACAACAGGTACGTCAACCTGCCGGCCGCGCGCTCCCAGTACAAGCAGCCGCTGGAACTCGTCCTCCGCGACGCCGGCATCCTTCGCGCCGCCTCCGAGTACTTCCGCTCCATCGGTTCGAGCGAGAACCAGGGTCGACCCTCGGATGTTGAGACCGCGCGCCGCCGCGCCTCGCTCTGCGAACCCGCGTACGCCGGGCTTCTCCCTCCCGGCGCGGCCGCGCCGCAGTCTGAGCTCTACTCCTACTTCGAGTCCTATGTCCGGCTCCACGGTGAAGGCGTCCTTGAGTCGTTCAACGCGATCGCCGAGGAACTCGAGCTTCCCAAGTGGAAGGCGCTGGGGCGCGTCATCGCGACCGATGGCATCGTCTACTACACCGCCGGGGGCGAGCTCCGGCACTCCGCCGAGGGGCAGTACTCCCTGAGCGAAGTGCTCAAGTTCAATGCGCAGTTTGATGGAGGTGCACGCGTTCGCGGCAACCCCCTCTTGGCGCCGGCGCCCCCCAGGGAGATCGAGGACCTGGGGCTCGCCCGGCTTGCCGCGACGCTCGCCGAGCAGCTCCGCCAGGCACGTGCACTGGAGCATGAGCCCCTGACCGTGCTCGCGACCGGGGCCGACGCCTTTGCGTCATCGAGTGCACCCACACCCCTGAAGGCGGCGTGGCTGCGCCGCCTCACCGATCTGCAGGCGCAGTTCAGTTGGCCCGCGCTCGCCGAGATGAAATCGATCTCCGCCGCGATCGCAAGCGGCGGCGAAAGCCTTGGCGAGAAGGCGACATGGAGTCCCACGAGCGGTGAGAAGGACATCGCGGCGGCACACGCGGCCTTTGAATCCGCGCTGGACCGATTGCCAGGTTTCGGTGAGCAGTTTGCCCTCGCCGAGCAGCGAATCCGCGCGGCGATCCATCAGATCGGCTCTGTTCGCGCCGTCGGCGTGGCCTGGAAGGCCGGGGCTGGAGGCGTGAGCTGGCTCCGGGCCGACGGAGAAGCCCTCCCGACCCTCAAGGATCTCTACGCCGTCCGCCCCGATGAGAACGGCAATCCTCGCCTTCAGAAGGTCGCCGAAGCGCCCTCGTCCGGCGCCGTCGTCTGGGTCGGTGGCGCCGCGGTGCTCCCCGACGGAACACCCCTGCTTGCCGTGGTGGAGTCCCGCCCATGAGCAGCTACAACGTCCGATACAAGGCGATCATCGAGCATCGAGACCTCTCCGCCCAGCGACTGGTGGAGCTCGTCCGCGGCGGCCAGATCTCCGGTGTGCACTCCTATTCCCGCGCCGACTCCACCCAGTGGCGTCCGGTCTTTGCCATGGAGTACTCCCTGAGCCAAAATGGCGATTGGAGCATCGACGACCCCAAGACGCCCGAACCCATCCCAGCGCTCGCCGAGAAGTCGCCGGCGACGCCCGCCGCGTCCGCCGCTCCATTTGGGACCCCGCAGGTTGTCGTCTACCAGAACGTCCCCGGTACTCCCCAGCCGCACTCATCGCCCCACCCGCAGGCGGCTTCTGGCGATCGAGCCATATCGCTGCACTCCACAACATCAGCGCCAACATCAAAGGGCGGCGCTTTCTCGTTGACGGGCTTCATCCTCGGCATCGTCGGCGTCGTGCTGCTCGTGCTGACGGCGATACCCGTGATGCGCGTGTACTACACGGGCATCGTTCCCATGTTGGCCGCGATCACCGCGGTCGTCTTTTCCGCCTGCGGCATGGCCGGCGGTCGTCGAAGGGGCATGGCCATTACCGGCCTGGTGACCGGCATCTGCGCGGTCCTGGCATGGATCACGTTCTTCATCCTGGTGACGCGCAGCGCAGGCGAATAGACGCTGCCGGGCCTCAGAAGAACCAGAGCAAATCGGGATCTTCCCCCTTCACGCGCGTCCGCGTTTCGACCGCAAGGTACATGCTGCCCAGCACGATCACCACCCCGCCCACAGCGGATGCAAGCACACAAGCCCGGGCCAGCGCCGCCGCTCCCGCCGCGATGATCTCCGCGTGCGGATCCTCTCCGCCGCCGCTTGCCATCGCCGCGAGTTCCGCCGCGCTCAGCCCCTTGTAGTCCGCCTGGGTCCAGACGACGTGATCGGCAGCGCGACGCACTTCACCTGCGATCCCATGTGCATCTTTCCCCACCGAAACCCCGCACACCGCGACAAGCGGCGCATGAGGATACATCGAGCGAAGTGTTCTCATCGTCGCCGCCGTCGACGCGGGTGTGTGTGCAATGTCGATGTACGTCTCCGGGGAAGTGGCGACACGTTCCAGCCTCCCCGGCCAGTGAACCTCCGCGATTCCCCGGGCAATGTTCGCCGCAAGGAGTGCAGTATCGGCCAGAAGATCCGGGTGCCGGCGCGCCAGCCACTCAAGCACCGCCAGCACGGCGACCGCCGTGTTTCCCGCCTGATGCGGTCCCAGGAGCGGCGAGTCGAGCGCTGAGAACTTCAATCGCTCCAGGATCTCAAGCTCAAATCGCATCCGCCCGTGTGCATACCGAGGGTTCTCAATGCGGGCAAGCTCGCTCGCATCGGCAATGGAGACACCCCGCAGCCCCGCGTAGATTCTTAGGCGGCGGATGATCTCCTCGCCGACGTCGCCGCACACGAGAATGCCCCCTGTTTCACACAGATCCGACTTGTCATACGCGATGGCCTCGCGCGTGGAGCCCAGGATCGCCGTGTGCTCAAGCTCCACCGACGTGAGCGCTGACACCGCACCGGGAATCAGCCGCACGGGGTCGTAACGCCCCCCGATGCCAACCTCCCACACCGAGGCCTCAACGCCCGATTCCTGCATGTGCATCGCCGCCGCCACCGTCAGGGCCTCAAAGCCACCGATCAGATCGCCGGGGTGCACACGCTCGTACCGGTGGCGTGCATCGGAAATCCCCTGCAATCGCTCCGCCATCACGCCCGGCCTAATCGCGACGCCATCGACCTGGATGCGTTCGGCGGGTGTGCACAAGTGCGGCGAAGTAAAAAGCCCCGTCCTGAACCCAAGCACTCGCAGAATCGAAGCAATCGTGGCGGAGGTCGAACCCTTGCCCTTCGAGCCCGTGACCTTGATCGCGCTCTGCTCTCTAAGCCACCGCGTCGACCCCGCTTCCCGCAGCAGGTGTGCAACGCGGTGTAGCCCGACCCCGTTCCCAAAGCGAGGGAAAGCGGCGAGGGCGTCTGCACATCGCTTGTGATCGTGCCGTGCGGTGCCGTCGTTTGGAGAAGCTCTATCCACGCTGAGGAAACTCTATGCGTCCGAGAGATCATTCCGCGAGCAGAAGCTCGCGGAGCGGACCCGCCAGATACAAGGATCCGGTGGCAAGTACCCACGCGCCAGCCGAACGTGCCGCACGAATCTCCGACGCCGCCGCCTCCGGAGTTCCGGCGGTCCGAAACTCTACCCTCTCACCACAAGCCGTGTTCAGATCCCGGGCCAACGTGTCAGTCACCTCGATCGACCGGTAGAACCCACCCGAGAGCACGACGGATTGAAACAGCGGCCCGAGGATACGACAGGCGGCGCGGGCCTTGTCGATCTCGGACGCCCCGAGCACCATCACACCGGGCTGAGCGGGCATCTCCCGCCGAACGAAGCGGGCCAGCCGCGTGAACGCAAGCTCGTTGTGTGCACCATCGATGATGCACACGGGAGATCCCGGCATGACTTCAAGCCGGGCTGGCCATCGTGCGAGTGCAATCCCCCCATGAAAGTTCGGCAAAGACACCTGCATGCCGCGCTCCATGAGCACATCCACGCACCCGGCGACCGTCGCAAAGTTCTCGACCTGGTGATCACCGGCAAGCGGCAGGTCAACCCGCCACAACTTCCCGTGCGTGTGCATCTCGATGCGATGGCCGTGCAGCCCCTTCGATTCGGCGACTATGCCATCCAGAGACGCCCGCCGGATCGCCACCGATCTTTCGAGACACGCCCTGTCCACCGCCTCAAACGCCTCGCCGGCGATGCTCGGACCGACCACCAGCGTCGAGCCCTGGTCGGCAAGCCGGGCCTTCTCATCCGCGATGTCGCGGATCGTCGGCCCGATCTCAAGTGCATGATCGATTCCCACGCTGGTCATGACCGAGACCTCGCCGGGAACGAGGCTCACGATGTCGGTGCTCCCTCCGATCGCAACCTCCAGGATCGCAACGTCGACGCGTTCCCGGAAGAAGGATTCAAGCCCGCACATGAGCAGCGTTTCGAAGAACGTGGCGGGTATACCCGGCCTCACCGTCCGCGCGGCCTGAAGATGCTCACCCAAGTCCTCGGTGAGAGATTCGATCTCGCCGGGCGAAAGCGGTGTGCCATCGATGCGGATGCGTTCACCCGCGTGGATCAGGTGGGGCGACGTGAAGAGTCCGGTACGAAAGCCGCTGCCCCGCAGGCCCGCTTCGAGCAGTGCACACACGGATCCCTTGCCGCTCGTGCCGGTGACCTTGATGATGTGCCGGGGAAGGGATGCCGACGCACACCATGAAGCCAGCATCGCCCGCGTCCGGGCGAGCCGTTCGGCCGAGAGCCTGCGG
This sequence comes from Phycisphaerales bacterium, assembly GCA_035298585.1. Classification (GTDB taxonomy): domain Bacteria; phylum Planctomycetota; class Phycisphaerae; order Phycisphaerales; family UBA1924; genus JAEUJB01. Next base: position 10,166 of record DATGXW010000394.1, on the reverse strand, counting down.
TGCATGTCCTGGCTTGTCTCTGTCGTCATTCCAAGTCAGATCGGAGTGCACTATCGCCCGAAAGTCAACCGCACGCCGCGGAGGCGAGCCTCGCACACCAAGCGTATGAGGTCGCCCACCCCCGATCAGGCCTTGACCGCACCCGACGTCAAACCCTGGATGAACTCGCGCTGCATGAACGCAAAGAGCACCAGCAGCGGCATGATCGCCACCAGCGTCCCGGCCATCTGCAACCCGTAATCCTGGTAGTACAGTCCCCGCAGCTCGGCGACCGCGACCGAAACGGGAAACTTCGTCGGATCCTGCAGCACCACCTGCGGCGTGATGAAGTTGTTCCACACCCCCAGGATCGTGATCATCAGGAACGTCCCGAACATCGGCCGCAGCAGCGGGAGCGCGATCGTGAAGAACGTGCGCAGTTCGCCCGAACCGTCCACGCGGGCCGCTTCCAGGAGATCGGGCGGGATCGCCGAGATCGTCGCCTGCCGGAACAGGTAGATCCCCATCGCGGGCGCGGTGGCGGGAAGAATCATCGCCCAGAGCGTGTCGAGCAGGCCCATGCGAAAAAGCAGTTCATACCCCGGCGCCAAGAGCAGCGGCGGGGGGATCAGGACCGCCCCCAGGACGAGCATCGTGAGGAGTCTGCCGCCGCGGAACGGCAGCCGCGCCAGTGCATACCCGCCCGCGGCGCTGAAGAGCGTCGCGAGCAGCCCCGTGACCGAGGCGTAGAAGACCGAGAGCACAAGGCTGCGTCCAAAGTCGAGCTCCACAAAGAGCCTGCGGAAATGCTCCAGCGTCAGGTGCGACCACGCGATGCCGCCCTCATCAAAGGGAATGAAAAGTGAGTCGAAGAAGTGCTGGTTGTCCTTGAAGCTCGCGCACGCGAGCCACACGTAGGGGATCAGCGTGATAACCGAGGCGATCGCAAGGACGATGAAGGCCGCCGCGGGTGCAAGCCTGGCACGGGTCGAAGCCATCACGCCTCCTCCGCGTGCCGCCGGTTCAGCCACCGCTGGCCGAGGGCGATGATGATCAGGATGAGCGTCAGCGCCCAGCCGATGGCGCTGGCGTAGCCCAGGTCATTTGAATCAAATCCCGCCTGGTAGAGGTACATCACGACCGTGAGCCCCCGGTTGTCAGGCCCCGGCGTTGAATTGAGCATCAGCCAGGGCAGTTCAAAGAGCTGAAAGCTCCCGGTGATCGAGAGCAGCACGACAAACCCCGCGACCGGCCGGATCGCGGGCACGATCACGTGAATGAAGCGAGAAAAGGGCCCCGCCCCGTCGATCGTCGCGGCCTCGTGAAGCTCCCGCCTGACATTCTGGAGAGCCGCACTGAAGAAGACCATGTTGAACCCGACGTACATCCACAGCGCCGCCACGATCAGGGCGGACATCAGGTGGTCCTGCAGCCACGCGTAATCGAGATCAAACCCAAAGAGCCCGTGCAGGATCCGGTTCAAGACCCCCGTGCGCTTCTCAAAGACCACGCCGAAGATCATCGCCGAGAAGGCGACGCCGACCATCGCCGGCGAGAAGAGAATCACGCGGAAGATCGACTTGCCCCGCAGCCCCTTGACTTCGAGCAGCAGCGCCAAGCCCAGCGCGATCGGGAGCTGGATGAACACCGAGCCCAGCGTGAAGAGGAACGTGTTCCAGAGCGCGGTATAGAAGAGCGGATCGATCAGGAGCCGCTGGATGTTCTCTAGACCCACAAACCGCGTCGTCCCCGCGCCGAATGTCTGCTCCGTCGCCAGAAAGAGCGAACGCACGATCGGGTACGCAAAGAAGATGCAGAACGTCAGCAGGAACGGCGACAGCAGCAGCCAGGGCGCCAGCGAGCGGGACTTCACGGCGTCTCCCCCTTCCCCGCCGAGACCGAATCCCGCTGGAAGACGTTGTGCGAGATCACGACCTCCACCTGCCGCTGGGCCTCGCGGAGATGAACCATCGCCATCTCCGCCAGCCGCGTCCGGTCAAAGACCTGCTCGCGACGGGCCTGCTCTGAAAGTCGCACCAGCGCATCGAGCACCCGTGCACGCGCGTACGTGTTGTACGGAGACGACGTCCGCCACGGCACGCTGGGCGCAAGCTCGATGTACATCCGCCCCGACTTCTGCCCGCTCAGGTACTCATCCGGTTCATCAAAGACCGGGTCATCCCAGTGCGATTTCACGGGCGTCACGATCCGGCCCGACCTGAACAGCACCCGGGCCAGTTCGTCGGAAAGGTACAGGTGCTTGGCGAATGCAAAGAGCTGGTCGAAGTCCTCCGGGGATTTCACCGCCGTCTTGGGGATGCCGATCATCGTCCCGCCCCAGATGCTCGTCCGGCGGCCGCCCCTTTCCCACGCGGGCATCGGCATCACTTTCACCTTGCCCGCGAGCTGGGGGAGTTCGTGCCGCCAGACGTCGCACATCCAGTCGGGCATGATGGTGAACAGGACGTACCCGTCGGCCTTGAGCTTGTTGCCGCCGGCCGTGAAGTCGGGCGCGTCGGCCGCGATCCGGCCCGGGCCGTTGCACCAGCTCACGATCGTCGCCAGCACGCGTGCATTCACCTCGGTCGCGATCGCCACCCGCTCATCGCGGTCAAAGAAGCCGCCCCCCGCCTGGAGGAGCAGCACCTCCAGGTGATCGTCGTGCGTTTCCCACATGTTGAAGAGATAGCGGTCGGGCTTGCCGTCCCCGTCCTTGTCCGCCATCAAGGGCGCCAGCATCCGCTCAAAGTCATCCCACGTCTCGATCCTGGAGACGTCGATCCCCGCCGCCTCCACGATGTCGGCACGGTACCCCAGCATGACGGGGTGCACATCGTGCGGAAGGCCGAAGATCCTTCCCCGGCTCATCCAGGGCCCGAAGCTCGGCTCGTTGATCTCGTCAAGCAGCCCCTCGGCCCGCAGCCGATCGGTCAGGTCGACAAAGCCGACCGCTTCGAGCGGCCCGGTGAACGAGCGTGCGGCGATCCGTCGTTCAACCTCCAACAGGTCGGCCGAGGGCGTCCCGGACATGAATGCCCCCATCATGCGGCGCTCGAGCGCGACCAGCCCGATCATCCGCATGTCGATCCTGGGCGAGCGGGTCCTGTTCCAGTCCGCGATGATCGGCTCATACATGCGGAAGTGGGGGGCCGCGAAGGTCCACATCGTCCTCCCCTCGACCCGCCTCGAAGGCCAGAACAGGAGCGCAAGAGAACTGATGACCGCGACGGCGGCGATGCACCACGTCACCGGTGAAAGGACGCTCAGAAGCGATGGGGACAGGTTGCTGCCGGTTCGCGACGACATGTCGGGACAGAACGATACCGAAGGATCCTGATTGCTGCACTCGATTTCGCCGGCCTTGCGCGAAGAAATTGCGCCAGGCGAGCGGATTCAAAGCACCGACGGCCGGCTTTCGCCGGCCGTCGGTTGAGTCTGATGAGAGTGGCTTTCCTTCAGATCACGCCCGGCGTGATCCATCTCCGCGGCTCAGCAGCCTTCCTCGTACGCACGGACAAAGGCGTCAAAGTCATCGGTATCGACAAACCCGGTGTTGTCGAAGTCGGCCTCGATGCTGCCTTCCTCGAAGATGCGGACGAACGCGTCAAAGTCGTCGGTGTCGACAAAGCCGGTCCCGTCCACGTCGGCCGGGCAGCCGAAGCTCATGTCGTCCCACCAGGTGGCGCCGCCGACGTAACCGTGCTGGACCTGCAGGATGACGATGCGGGCAAACGCCGTGTAATCGGGCGCGATCGCGTCGCCCGTCTGGTAGAACTCGTAGTTGAGCGTGTTGAGCGCGCCGGTGGGGACCCACTGCGAGATCGCGGCGCCGCCCACGAGGTCAAAGCCGAACTCGTCCTTGAACTCGATCGACACGAAGACCTCGTTGCCGTCCTGGATCAGGTCGGTCGGCAGCGAATTCGCCCACCCGCGTGCACGCCACTTGGTGCCGGGGGTTGCGGGAACGTCCTGGTACCAGCCCGAGTAGGCCGGATCGCCGTTGTAGCCGCCAAAGAGCTTGGCCGCCCACTGACCGGTGCGCACGTTCTCACCCAGGTTGGCCTGGCCGTTGCCGAAATTCACCCAGTGTGCATATGGGCTGCCCACGCACCCCTCGGTCTGCGACTCAAACGAGTCATTGGTCAGCACGTTCGCCCCGCTGGTCTGGCGGAGGACCGCGCTGTCCCACCACACCGCGCCGCCCTGATAACCGAACTGCTCGACGAGCATCACGATGCGGACCTTGGCCGTGCCCGCCGGGGCGACCGCGCCCGAGACCGTGAGAGCCACGGGCGATTCACCCGTGTTGGCGCCGAGCTTGGTCGAGATGTACTGCTGGGGCCCCGTGAGGAGCACGTCGTTCGCGTCGAGGAACTGGATCTCGACGAAGGCCTGCGAGCCCGTCGAACCGTTCCAGGTGAAGGAGTCCCAGAAGGGATTGGTCGCGTCGCACGAGGCTTCCCAGACCTGGCCTTCGGAGGCCGGCGCATCCTGGAACATCCCGCTGTACCCGGGGTCGGCGTTGAAGGGGCCGTACATCTTGATCGCCCGGGTGCCGGTCGTCGTGTAGAAGTTGATGCTCGACACGTTTCCAAACGTGATCCAGTCCGCGGCGGGGCCGCAGATGTCCTCGAAGCCCGGGTTCGAGAGCTGGGCCGAGGCGACCTGCGCCATCGAGCCGATCGCCGCCAGACAACCGACCGCCGCCAACATCTTGCGTGAAATACCCATCGATCTTCCTCCAAAAGCGTTAGTTCAACACCACTGCTGCAAACTCTTTTTTCAATCCCGCCCGCGGGGACCTCGCGGCCCCGCGCTCTCCAACCGAGGCGATGCGTCCGGCCTCGCCGGCCTGGCACGCACACCGCGGATCAAATCCCAGTCTCCGTCTGGCGCCCGCTCAGGGGCCGGGCCTCCTTGGCGCATCCCCCGAGGGCTTCGGCGCCGCCGCCCCTGTCGTGACCACCGCCACGCGAGTTCCGTCCGGCAACACCCGGACCGGTGAGACGCTCGGCTGGGCCGTCGTCTTGTTGATCTCGAACATCGTCGGATAGACCTTGCGCATCGATGCCGACGTGTTGCCGGTCAAGAGCGAGGTCAGCCACCGCGAGGCCTCGTACCCCAGCATGCTCGCGTCCTGGCAGACCGCCGTCATCGAGGGGAAGACGTGGTGGCGGATATCGCTGTCGTCAAAGCCGATGATCGAAAGGTCGATCGGGATACGGATCCCAAGCTCCTGGCACCGCCGCATCGCGCCGATGCTCGCGAGCGGGTCGGTGAAGAAGATCGCCGTCGGGGGCTCGGAAAGGCTCGCAAGCTCGGTGATCGCCGCCGCACCCCCCTCGGTCGTGGCGTTGATCTCGAGCACAAGCTCCGGCTCGACCGCCACACCGTTGGATTCGAGCGTCTCAAAGTACGCGCGGCGGCGGTCGTCGTGGTCGGTGTCCGCCACGCGGTGGATCGCAAGCGCGATCCGGCGGTGCCCGAGGTTGATCAGGTGCTGCAGCGCGCGTCGGCTGTCGTCCTTTGAGTCCGTGCACACGTAGTTGACCGCGGCGTTCTCAAACCGGTCGGCGACCACGATCGCAGGAAACCCCTCCGCGGCGATCGCCTCGCAGACCGCCCGCGTATCGGCGAACGACCGCAGGATCACGCCCCGGATCCCCTTGCGTGCAAAGAACTGCGAGTAGCTCTCGTTGCGGAGCTTGTCGCGCTGCATCGCCACGATCTTGAGGTCGTAGCGGTGGTCGTTCAGCCCCTTGAGGATGCCGGTCAGAAGCGCCGACTCGAACGCGCCGTAGTCGGGGCGGACCGGCTCCCCGGGGTAGACCAGCCCGACCGCCGTGATCTGCTTGCGCGAGGCGGGCGGCGAATATCCCACGCTGCTGGCGACCGCCAGGACGCGTTCGCGTGTCTCTGCACCCACGCTGGCGTGGTTGTTCAGGGCCCGCGACACCGTCGCGACCGAGACACCCGCCTTTGCTGCGATTTTGCGGACCGAGGCCATCATGAACTCCGTTTGGCGCCTGTGCACACGCTGCCCACCTGCGCCCTGGCTTCCTGCCACACGTTCCTTCCGTCAACCATCCACAATCGCGATCTCTTCAACCCCGGGGCTCGGCGACCGCATCGCTCCCTCAGTACTTGGGCGAATTGATCCACCCGTAGGGCATCTGCATGTTGTTGGCGTAGAGCTTGAACCACCCCGTGTCGCGCCCGCTCCGGCTCACATACATGTCGGTGCTCGCAAAGTCCCTGCTCTTGTTCTCGACCAGGGGATCCCCATCCGACGCGGGCGCGAACAGCGCCACCTGGCCGTCCAGGTACGCCATGTGCCCCTTCCCACCGTGACGCATCGTCACCTGGTCGTCGTTGCACCACAGCCCGTCGGGCGTGGTGGCGTTGTAGAACGGTGTGCTCTCTTCCGCAAAGATCGGAAGCGCCGGAAACCGCGTCAGCTTCTGTGCATCCGTCGCGCTCAGCTTGCCGGGGGTCGGACGGTCGGGCGCCACATACGCCGCGAAAACTTCATTCCCCAGCCGCGCCCCGCCCGTGTTGCGCACCATCGTGTAATCAAAGTCCAGCGCCGTGTCGCCCCCGAAAAGGTTCTTGTTCGAGGAACCCGTCACCCCCCGCCGGCGGTTGGTCGGACACTCGGTCACCTTGTCGGCGTTGTTCAGGTAGCGGTACAGAATGCCCTCTTCGTAGACCCCCGGCGTGACTTCCGTCCTGGCCCAGCTCTGGACGATCTTGCTGCCGCTCATCACCGCGTCCAGCCAGATGCGGTCCTTGTTCTCGTTGGCGTAGAAGTGTGCCGCGGTGATCAGGGACTTGTTGTTCGCCATGCACACGGCCGTCTGACCCGCCGCCCGGGCCTTGCCCAGCGCGGGGAGCAGGATCCCGATGAGCAGTGCGATGATCGCGATGACGACCAGGAGCTCGATGAGCGTGAACGCAGCCCGCCTGCTTTGTCCCGTGGTTCCGATGAAGGCCATCGAGGAGTCTCCTTGAAAGCGGCGAAAACGGTTACGTGAAGGGCTGAAACACGCACGAGTTGCGTTTATGAAGCGTTACAGTAACGACTTTGCGAAAGCGCTGTCAAGCCGACTTCCGCACATCCATGCCACGATTGATGGTAAAGTGGTCGCCCGCAGTCCGATGAAAGCGATTACAGGGCCGGATTTGCCATGAAAAAAGCCCTTCCGCAGGTCCGGAAAGGGCTTCGGGTACGCCTGAAATGTCGTGCCGGAGGGCCTCGAAGCGTCGCGCCGAGCGCTGTTGATGAAACAGTTTCAGCAGCCCGCCTCGAAGGCCTGGACGAAGGTGTCAAAGTCGTCGGTGTCGACAAAGCCCGAGGCATCCACGTCTGCACACTCAAAGCCGGCTTCAAATGCCTGGACATACCGGTCGTAGTCGACGGTGTCGACAAAGCCCGAGCGGTCAAAGTCGGCGATGCACGCGTCGATGTAGCCGAACTCGACGGTGTCGATGAACGCAGCACCAGAGGCGTTGGCGGGCTGGTTGAAGGTGAAGACGAGCCTCGCCTTGGTCGTGCCGGCGGGTGCTGTTCCCCGCAGTTCAAAGGGCATGTGCGTATTCTGCGGCGAAGTCGCCGTCAGCGTCTGGATCGTCTGTGTGCTGATGAGCGTGTCGCCCGCGCCGCGCCACTCGATCTTCATGTCGCACGTGTTGGCGCCGCGCATGAAATCGCTCGACCAGTTGTACCAGTTGGAGAACGCTCGGACGCGCTGCCCGGCCACGGCCGGGATGTCCTGGTAGATCCCCGAGGTGTTGGGGCCCCCGGAAAAGTTGCCGTAGAGCTTGGCCGACTGCGTCCCCGAGTACGCCACGCCCCCTTGCGTGAACGCGTTGCCCCACTTGCCCCAGTTCGCCAGCGCCGGCGTCGCCTCAAAGCTCGGGTTGTTCAGCTTCTGCCGGCCCGCGTCGTACTGATAAGCACGGACCCAGTCGACGACAAACTCCTGCGGGAAGACCGTGGTGCCGTCGGGGTTCCCCGGCCAGTCGCCGCCGACCGCCGTGTTGATGATGATGTAGAAGGGTTCGGCGGGGATGTTCGAGACGTGCCGGACGTACATCACGTCGTCGACGTAGTACTCGATCCGGTCGGCGTACCAGTCGGCACGGAACGTGTGAAAATCCTGGCTGAAATCAGGCCCGATGTAGAAGCCGCCCTCGGACTGGACGTTGGGCCACGTCCCCCAGTGGTGGTGCATGTACACCTTGTACGGCTGGTGCCCCAGAAGCTCCATGATGTCGATCTCGGGCGGCCACTTCTTCTCCTGCGGAAGCATCCAGAACGCCGGCCAGATCCCCTTGGTCTTGGGGAGCTTGGCCCGCATCTCAAAGCGGCCGAACTTCTGGCTGAACCGGTCGATCGTCTCGACCAGGCCCGAGGTATACGGCCTGCCACCCATCGGGACATTGACGCTCTTGATCGTCATCTTCCCGTTGGCCAGCGTCACCATGCTGGGGTGGTAGTACTGCTGCTCGTTGTTCTTGACGAGCGCTGCATTCTCAGCCCGCCACTTGGTGGTGTCGAGCGTCGTGCCGCTGAACTCGTCGCTCCAGGTCGGGATCCACCCGTCGGGAGGACATTCCTGGGCAAGCGCGGGGCTCGCCATCATCATTCCAGCCGCAAGCGCCCAGGACAGGACAGACTTCCATGTCAGCGTGTTCACATGTGCCATGTTGCAATGCTCCTCGAAGCAAGACACCGCATGCTAGCGAGAACATTCGGGTGCGCAAAGCGGATAGATGCCCTTCGATACGCGTTTTGCTGTTACAAATGCGATTTGATTTCTGTAACACCGCCCGCGGCGCTATGAGAAGCTCCGCCCCAAGCCCATAACCGCGCCCACGCGCCTCCCAGCGCTGCTCAGCCCGCCCGGCGGAAAAGATCGAGAAATCGGTTCTCGTACTCCGAGAAGACGCCCAGGCGATCAAGCTCCTGCTTGAGCTCCACGGCCGCGGTCCGGTCCTTGCGTGCAAGTTCAAAGAGCCGCTCCACCCGTCGGCGGGCGCCGGGATCAAGCGATTCACCCGGCTTTCGGGGAGGCTCGGGGGCTTCCTGCACGGCCGCCTCGGCCGGCGCTTCCGACTCCGCCGATTCTTCACCCTCGGGCTCCTCGACCACCGCCTCGCCCTCGCCCTGGTCCTCCCCCTCCTCGCCTTCCTCCTCCCCCTCGTTCTCCTGCATCCTTTCATACGCGTCGATCAGCGCCCGATCGACAACCTCGGCGTGCTGGTTGAGCTCTTCGAGCGAGACATCAATCCCCGCGAGAATCGTAAAAACGCTCAACGCCGCCCGCGCCGCCTTGGGGTTGGGCACACCCGCCGCAAAGAACGGGATCTCCGCCAGGAGCGCAAAGCCCGGGATTCCCTCCTCGACCCCCGTCGCCAGCACCAGCCCGTTCAGCCCGCCGATCTGCCCCGCCGAGACCGTGTGCACCTCTGCCTTCCGCAGCTCTTCCAGCATCTCCTGGTCCGTCGCCACCCCCGAGACCTTCGGGTCGCTGGCCGGATGAAGCGCTGACGCCATCGAGGCGAACGTCACGATGCGCTCCACGCCAAGGTCCTTGACATACCTCACAAACTGCTGTGCATACCGGTACGTCCCCGTCGCCGGCTGCGCTTCTCCCAGAAACACCACCAGGTCACGGCCACCCCGTGTATTCTTCCACCGGAAAAACAGCCCCCGCGGCATCTGCACCGGCACGATCATCCCGTCCTTGACCTCGACCTCCTGGATGTCGAAAAAGTCACCCGCGGGCATCTCCCCGACCTGCGTCATCTCAAGCTGGCGGACCAGGTACCCCGCCACGATCACCGCGACATTTCCCATGCCGGGCCAGGCGGCGATCAGCCAGGGTGAATTTGATGTGGGAGCATCGGCCATGCCAGTTCATCTCCGGGGAGGTCGCCGGCCGGGTTCGTCCGGTCAGCACACAGTCTCCCATGGACTGTATTCGGCCGGGGGATGGACCGTTCCTGATCCATTCCTCCCGCCCCGCCCGACCAGAACCTTCACGAGAGGTCCGGTCCTAGCGTTGCGTCATGGGAATGAAAATCGGCATCATCATCCCCGCCGCCGGGGCCTCAGAACGCTACCAGAAGGTCGGCGGCGTCCGCTCCAAGCTGGATGAAGACCTCGGGGGCAAGACGGTCCT
>DATGXW010000393.1:0-9276 GCA_035298585.1 Phycisphaerales bacterium | reverse complement strand
GAGGTTCCCGACATCGGGGTATTCGCGCATCGCGGCCGTGGTGATCGATTCGATGGCGACCGCGGTGTGCGCCCGCAGCCCCAGCGGACCCTCGTTCGCATCGAGCTTGAGCAGATCGGCAGGCGGTGACACGGGAGCGCCGCGACGATACGCCGTTGAAGAGGCGGCCCGCCTGGAGGGACGAACTCCCGAGGCGGCTGCGACAGTCTCCCCGCTCATGGGACCACCTGCGTGATGGGAGAGATCACGATGTCCGTTCCGCCGCGTGCCTTGATGAGCGGGATGAGGATCGGAAGCTGGTCGCGCGGGACCGCCGACTTGACCGCAAAGCCAGCATCGCCGTGCAGCTTGGCCATGGTCGGTTCACGCATGCACGGGAGCACCTTCACGACATCTTCCAGCCGATCTGAGGGGACGTTGAGTTCGAGCATCACCCGTCGACGTGCATCGAGCACCGACCGGACGAGCATTGCGAGCGTCTCGATGCGTTCACGGCGAACCGGTTCATTCCATGCCGCGCGCGACGCGTACATCCGCGTCGAGGAACGCATGAGATCCTCGACGATGACGAGGTTGTTGGCTTCGAGCGTGGCGCCGCTGGCGGCGATGTCGATGATGCAGTCGGCGTCCTCCGGTGGAAAAACCTCGGTCGCCCCGTACGACCTGAGGAACTGATCGCCTGCCGCTCGCTTCTCGATCCAGGCCTTGGTCAAACGCTCAAACTCCGACGTCACGACCAGGGGCCGCCGTGGGAGCCTGCCATCTTCCACCAATGACCTGGGCGTGGCCACCACGATGCGGACGGGGTCGAGCCCCAGGTCGAGCACTTCCACGACATCGACCCCCAGTTCGTGCACCCAGTCAGCGCCGGCGAAGCCGACCTCGCGGGTCCCGATGTGCAGCATCTCCAGGATGTTCTGGGGCTTGAGGATCTTGCACTCAATCCCCGGCAGGGAGACGGTGGGTCGGTAGCCGCGTGCGGAGGTCTGGATGCGGATGCCGGCCTCCGCCAGGATCTGGAGCACGCCGTCGTGCATCCTTCCCTTGGGAAGGGCCATGCGGAGCGGGTCGTTGGATGCTGCGTTCGCGGGGGTCATCGGGCGATCTCCTGACGATTGCTGTCAGGCCGGCCCGGACCGTCGATCGCTCGCCCTGCAAAAGCGAAACGACGCCGGTCGGAGCCGGCGTCGTGTGTGTCTTCAGAGCCACTGGGCCCACGTCACACCTTCACCGCTCCGCACAACGCGGATGATGATGATGGTGGTGGCCGGAATGGAGCGAAACGGACTGCATGTTGAAAACTCTAGCCGCGGCATTGCCCGGGGTCAACGGCATGACGCCTCGTCGCTGCGGCCTGCTGGTTCATACGCTTGAGCACCACATGCCCGCCAGTGACACACCACTCCCCCACCACCCGCACGCCGGGCAGACGGCCATCACCATCGGTAACTTTGATGGCGTCCACGTCGGGCATCAGTCGATCATGCGGGCCTGCCGGCGAGCGGTGGGCCCAGGGGGTGCGGTCATCGCATTTGCCTTTGATCCGCACCCCGCGAGCATCCTGAGTCCTGAGCGATGCCCCCCGCGACTGAGCACGATTGATCAGCGCCGCCGCTGGCTTGTGGCCGCTGGAGCAAGTGACGTCAGGATCCTCGAACCCAGGCTGGAATTGCTTGGCCTTGATCCCGCGGCGTTCGTGGATCAGGTTCTCATGCCGCTCTCGCCGGCCCTGCTGCTCGAGGGTGAGGACTTTCACTTCGGGAAAGGTCGAAAGGGGAATCTTCAAACGCTTGCCGATCTGGGGCGTTCGCGGGGCTTCCGCGTCGCGTGTGCACCTGGAGTTCAGGTTGCACTTGAGAATCTGCACGTTGTGCGGGCGTCGTCATCCACGGTTCGCTGGCTGATCGGTCAAGGTCGTGTGCAGGATGCGGCGGCGATCCTCTCTCGTCCCTACACGGTCGAAGCGACGATCGTCCAGGGCGATCAACGGGGACGCACGATCGGCTATCCCACGGCCAACCTTTCGACCACGCACATGCTTCCGGCCGACGGCGTTTACGCGGGCGTGATGACCGGTCCTGACGGTCGTGTGCACATGGCGGCGATCAACGTCGGAAACCGACCGACGTTCCGAGGTGTTGAGCGACGGATCGAGGTCTTTGCATGCACACCGGGGGGAACGGCGGCGGCGTTGCCGATGGAGTATGGCTGGCAGACTTCCCTGAGCTTTGTCCACTGGATCCGCGAGGACCTTCGCTTCGCGGGGGTCCATGAGCTTGTGTCGCAGATCGCACGCGACGTTGCTCGATGTGCGGAACTCATGCGCGGGTCGACGCTGGCGGATCCCGCGTTGAATAAAGCGTTCTTCGAGCATCCAGGGTAAGGTCCAGAGGGACCAACGCCTACGCTTTGACTCGTATACCCGCATCGAACACTTTTCACATGTCACACCCGACCTGGTCATCCAATTCAACGCTCGAAGCCATGGCCGGCTGGCTCAGGACGCGTCGCCGCGTGGTCGTGCTGACGCACGTCAAGCCCGATGGCGACGCCATGGGTTCGACGCTGGCGATCGCCCGGACCCTGAACGCGCTGCGCGCCACCGTGCCGGGCGAAGCCCCAGGCGTGGAAGTCTGGTATTTCGGGCCGATGCCGACGTTCGCGGACGCGATCGTCGACGGTTCTGAAGTCCAGTGCTTCCAGGGACGCTCGCACCCCGGCGGCGAACCCGACGCGATCGTCATCGCCGACACGGGCTCATGGAATCAGCTTGAACAGGTCAAGGAGTGGCTTGCGCCGCGGGCTGATCGAGCACTCTTGATCGATCATCACCGCCATGGCGATCCTGAGGCCGCCGGCCGCCGATTCATCGACATGAACGCCGCGGCCGCCTGCCAGATCGCGGCGGAGTTCTGTCGAATCCTGCTGAATCTGCCCTCGGTCTCCCGGTTGCCCCGCAACATCGCGGAGATGTGCTACCTGGGCATGGCCACCGACACCGGCTGGTTCCGGCACAGCAACACCACGCCGGCCGTGTTTCGGACCGCGGCCGATCTGCTCGACGCGGGCGTCAACGCCTCCGAGCTTTACAGGATCGTCGAACAGACCAACCGTGAAGCCCGCGTCCGACTGCTCGGCCGCGCACTGGCGGGCATGGAGCTTCACGACCAGGGACGCTACGCCTTCCTGGCGGTGACGCGCAGCGACTTTGCGGAGACTCATGCCGAGCAGGGCGACGCCGGCGGCTTTGCGGACTATGCACAGACGATCGAGTCTGTGCGCGTGGTCGCGATGTTCACCGAATCAGACCCCGACGAGAACGGCCGGCCCGTGACCAAGGTGAGCTTCCGCAGCAAGGAGACGCCCGATAGCGTCGACGTGAACCAGCTTGCACGCCGGTTCGACGGGGGCGGCCACATCCGCGCTGCGGGCGCCCGCATCCCATCCCCGCTCGCCGAGGCCAAGCGCCGGGTCCTCGACGCCCTTCGCCAGGCCTGAGTTTGAAGAGGTTTCATCGGACGTGACACCTTCACCCCAGCATCACGGCGAGCGTCCTGACCGCAGGCCCTCCAAGGTCGGACCGCACAGCGCACCTGAAGGGGTGCGGGCCGGCCGGAATCGCCCGCACGGCGCAGGTCCGGGGGCCAAGCCTGCGCTCCGGCTCCAGACCACCACGCTCTGGGAGTATCCCAGCCAGCACTACGAAACCGCGACCTCGAAGATGCAGGGAGACAAGAACTACGTCGGCGCGACGCCTTCGTGGGTGATCTGGCAGCTCCTGCAGCGTTACACGCGCCCGGGCGACCTCATCGTCGACCCCATGTGCGGCAGCGGCACCACGATCGACGTCGCACGCGATCTTGAACGTCGCGGCCTGGGCTACGACCTGAGTCCGTCGCGCCCCGACATCTTCCGCGCCGATGCACGCAAGCTCCCGCTTGAAGACGCGAAGGCGGACTTTGTCTTTATCGACCCGCCCTATTCGACGCACGTGGAGTATTCCGACGACCCGGCCTGCATCGGGAAGCTCGACGCGGCGGGAGAGGACGGAGGCAGGGCTTACTACGAGGCGATGGCCCGGGTCATCCGCGAGATCCACCGCGTTCTCAAGGACCGGCGCTACATGGCCCTGTACGTGAGTGATTCCTGGCGCAAGCGGGCGCCCGCGGCGAGCTCGCGGCGAACACAGCAGGGCCCAGCCGAGGGGACTGCCTCGGGCGTGTTCATGCCCATCGGCTTTGAGCTCTTTGCGATGATGCGCGAGCACTTTACGCCCATCGACATCATCTGCGTGGTCCGCCACAACCAGAAGCTCCAGCGCGGGAACTGGCACAAGGCCGCGGAAGAGCAGAACTTCTTTCTGCGTGGATTCAACTACCTCTTCATCATGAAGAAGCAGGATGCACCCGGCGGCGTGGGCGGGAAGCACAAGATGTAGCACCTCTCGCGCGCGCACGACCATGTGCATCGGCGCACCCTGTCCCTACTATCCGGGCAATGACCGCACCTTCTCCGATTCTTCCTGACCATGCCGCCCGCGGCGTCCACGCCGCTCCCTACGGCGCTTCGGAATCGAGCCCCGGCGTTGAGATCCCGCTGTGTTTCGGTCCGATCGAGCTTGAGTATGCAGCGCTCCGCCGGACATCGATCCTCATCGATCAACCTCAGCGGGGCGTGATCGAGGTGACGGGCCCCGACCGGCTCAGCTACCTCAACCGGATGATCACCCAGGAACTCAAGTCACTCGCGCCCGGCAGCGTGCGTCGGTCCTTCTGGCTCAACCGCAAGGGCCGGATCGACGCCGATCTGCACGTGTGGGTGTTCGAGGACAGGATACTGCTCGATGCCGACATCTTTGCGGTCGGACGTGCGGTCGACGGCCTCTCGGGGTACGTTGTCGCCGACGATGTGGGCATCCGCGACATCACCGCCGCGGTGCACCGCCTCGCGCTCCACGGTCCCTCGGCGATTGCCGCACTGGCTTCAATCATCGATGATGCGACCCACCGCGCATGCGTCGAGTCGCTGACGCCCGACATGTGCACACTGGTGAACATCGGCGGCGTGCCGGTGGTCGTCGCGAGAGAAGACTCCGCCGGCGAGATCGGGCTTGAGATGATGGCGCCCGTCGATGCGGCCCGCTCACTCTACAACGCCATCCTCGATCGCGGCGGGTGGCTTGCCGCCGAGGCTGCATCCGCGAATCCGCAGGAGCCTCCCGCACATGGTCACACGCCGGGCGCCGAGCGAGCCGCCGCGCGCGTTCGGCCGGGGGGGTGGCACGCGTACAACATCGCGCGCATCGAGGCGGGGACGCCGCTCTACAACCTGGACTTCGGGCCCGATTCTCTCCCGGCCGAGACCGGCGTCTTTGAGGATCGTGTAAGCCTGACCAAGGGGTGCTACCTGGGTCAGGAGATCGTGGCGCGGATGCACGCGCGCGGCCATCCCAAGCAGAAGCTGATGGGAATCAAGCTCGCGCGGGATATCCCGCTCCCCGCGCCGGGCGCAAACCCGTCGACCATGCCGAGGCAGCCGGAGACGGGTGCACACGTTCGTCAGGCGGAAAATCCCGACTCCTCGCCCGCGATCGGGGCCATCACGAGTTCTGCGCTGAGCCCCATGCTGGGCCAGACGCCCGTGTGCTTTGCGATGATCAAGCATGACCTTGCCGT
Source organism: Phycisphaerales bacterium (assembly GCA_035298585.1). Classification (GTDB taxonomy): domain Bacteria; phylum Planctomycetota; class Phycisphaerae; order Phycisphaerales; family UBA1924; genus JAEUJB01. The sequence goes on along the minus strand of DATGXW010000393.1, from coordinate 3,601 downwards.
GGCTGGGACACAGGTCGTGGTGCAGGCCGAGGGAAAACCGGTCACCGGAGAGATCCAGCCATCGCTTCGCTTTTATGCAAGGTAGCGACCGCGGACGGCCACCAGGGCCCGGCTGCTCAGTCGCCGTGCTTCTGGCGGAGCTTTGGGCTCAGGCGCAGCACCAGCTGGACGCGCTCAAACTCGTTGAGCCAATCCTGCATCGTCGCCGCCAGTTCATCCGGAGGAACGGGGGCGCCCGGCAGCGGGCACGATGCCCCCAGCGACTTGGCGGCCATCACGCGGTAACGCGTCAGTGTCCGATCTCCGAGGATCGAGACAAACTCAAACTCCTCGTTCATGAAAATCACGGTCGGGACTCGATGCCCGCCGCAGATCATCACGCGCTGCGCCAGGTCCATGTGGACATCCCGGTCGACGAACTTGAGGTCGATCCTGCCTCCCGATGCCGCCGCGAACCGAGGGAACATCGGGCACTGCTGGACGCAATCGCCGCACCATGTCCCCGAGATCACCAGAACTTTCATCTCGCGCTGGAAGGAAGCCAGCAACGAGCGCTGGGCGTCGCTCAGCGCGGGCATGCGGTCGAACGAACTCTTCCAGTTGGCCTGCTGCGACGGGGAGCCCGAGCCGACATAGGCCTCGTATGAAAGCCCGGCTTCGAACGAACGCTTGAGGTTCTCGGGAGTCACCATGATCGAGGCTCCGATGCGTTGGGAAGACCACGCCTGGACGCCGGTCCGGGTCGTGCGTTTCACTGAGATTCCAGCGAGGCTTGAAGGATTCAGAATCGCCCGCGGGACTCTTTAGAGCTGCCAGAGGCTTGAACCCCACGTGAGACCAGCGCCAAAGGCCAGGAACATGACCTTCTGGCCTTCCTTGACGCGGCCCGCACGCCGGATCTCATCGAACGCCAGCGGAACCGAGGCCGCCACCGTGTTGCCGAATCGGTCGATGTTCACGTGCAGCTTCTCGGGCGCCAATCCGAATCGCTCGCGGGCCGCCTCCAGGATGCGTGCGTTTGACTGATGACAGACGTAGTGGTCGACCTCCGAGGCCTCGATACCCGCTTTTTCCAGCGTCTGCTCGATCAGCTTGGAGAACGTGCCGACGGCGAACTTGAACACCGCGGCACCGTTCATCTGCACATGCCCCAGCTTGCGTTCATCGAACTCCTCGGGAGTCGGGAAGTCCGCCTTGGTGCGAGGGATGTACAGGTACTTCGAGCCCCCGCCATCGGAGTGCATCGCCTGCGCGATCAGGCCCTTGGTCGCATCGTCGGTCGCACGGAGCAGCACAGCCCCCGCGCCGTCGCCGAACAGGACGCTCGTCGACCGGCCGTAGGTCGAAAATTGCAGGTGCTGGGTGATGCGGTCAGCGCCGATCACCAGGACGTTCCGGTAGCCGCCCCCCCGGATCAGGTCGTGCCCCAGGTTCATGCTGTAGACAAACCCAGAGCACGCCGCGTTGATGTCCATCGCGCCAGCGTTGGGTGTGCCCAGTGCATTGGCAACCACGCACCCGACCGCCGGCGCGGGGCAGTCGGGGGTCATCGTCGCGACCAGGATCAGGTCGATGTCCTTGGCCTCGATACCGGCCTCCCGGATCGCAATGCGGGAGGATTCGATCGCAAAGTGAGCGGTTGTTTCACCGTACTCAGCCCTGGACACATGCCGCGACTTGATCCCCGTGCGCTGGGTGATCCAGTCGTCGGTCGTGTCCATCAACCTTTCCAGGTCGGCGTTGGTGATCTTCAACCGCGGGATGCACGAGCCGGCGCCGGCGATCCTGACCCCGATCGGCCGGGCGTTCTGAGGTCCCGCCGCCCCCGCGGCCCGAGTGCCCGTAGATCCGCCGGCGACGCCTGGACTCATGCCTGCTGACTCTCCTCTCGCCGTGCACGTCGCCGCAATCGGCGAGGCTCGTGTTGCCCCTTGAACGGTCGACTCTCAGGTCTCTTCCCGCGGGCCCAGCGCCGCGAGGCGCTCGACGATCGCCGCGTTGACTCCCGAACGGACAAACTCCTGGCACGCGCGGACGGCCGAGCGGATCGTCTTCGCCTGGCTGGAGCCGTGTGCAATCAGGCACACGCCGTTCACGCCCAGCAAGGGGGCGCCGCCGTACTCGTGGTAGTCGTGCTTTTTGTAGAGCTGCTTCATGATCGGCTCGAACTCAAGCAGCAGGTTGGGATCAAAGAGCGCGATCTCGCGCGCCAGTGCACGCATGAGGCTCGACGCCATGCCCTCGGCCATCTTGAGGAGCGTGTTGCCCGTGAAGCCGTCGGTGATCACGACATCAGCGCAGTCCTCGAAGAACTCGCGTCCCTCGATGTAGCCGACGTAGTTGGCGCCGGGCGTCGACTTGAGAAGCTCGCGCGTCTCCTTGGTGAGGCCCGTTCCCTTGGCCTCTTCCGACCCGATGTTCATCTGCGCGATGCGGGGATTCTGGATCCCAAGCACCGTCTTGGCGTACGTCTCACCCATCAGTGCGTACTGCCACAGGTGCGTCGGTCGCGGCTCGGGGTTCGCGCCCGCGTCGATCAGCACGACCGGGCCGTGGAACGAGGGGATCGTCACCGCGATGCCGGGTCGATGGACGTGCGGCAGACGCCGCATGTGCATCATCGCCGCGGCGACGCACGCACCCGTGTTGCCCGCCGAGAGAACCGCATCACAGCGGTTGGGGTGCTTCTCCGAGCCCAGGAGCGCCATGCGGACGATGGATGAGTCCTTCTTGGTCTTCACCGCGATCGTCGGCGAAGCATCCATCTCGATGACTTCGGTCGTGTGCTCGTACACCAGGCGCGGGTCGGATACGCCGCGCTCCGAGAGCATTTCCTTGATCAGCGGGGCATCGCCGATGAGGACCAGTTCGTCTTCCTTGCCAAGAAGATCGATCGCCTCAATACAGCCCTTGAGGATCGCCTCGGGAGCGTTGTCGCCCCCCATCACATCGACTGCCAGGCGCATGAGCAGTTTCCCGCGGCCCCGCGATGGGCCCTCCGCCGGACGATCCACGACGGGCCGGACAACGCCCGCTCACGTCCGGGTTCATTCGCGTTCGAAACCAGATGCCCGGTCCTTGCCACGCGGCATGTGGACAACCCGCAACCGGGTCTCACCCTGCCGCACACTCGCCGACACACGCAGGCGATTGAATCTTACTTAGTCGTTGCCGACGCCGATGCCCAGCTTCGGAACCTTGATCCGAAGGCCAGCGCGAACGTAGCCCGATTCCTTGCACACGCGGTGGTGTGCCTTGGGCATGCCGCTCAGGGGGCACAGCGTCTGCGTCGAGCCCGTCAGGGCGTGATGCGAGCGCCGACGACGGCTCCGGCCATAGCTTTGACGAAATGCAGGTTGCATACCAGCGAACTCCACGCGGCAAAGGACGGCCGCCCAAAGGTCCCAAACACAAGCCCCGGCCCACGACCCGAAGGCCCTTTTCAAGGACCCAGAGGGTATTCGTCCGGGTACGTCCGGTCAAACACGCCCCGGGGGCCGATCCTACCCATTCCCAACCCCCAATTCCCGGTCACGCCCCAGGTTATCTGACTTTCCGCGATGTCCTCACCTCCAAACGTCGAACCGCCCCCCCACCCCCC
>DATGXW010000392.1:0-12942 GCA_035298585.1 Phycisphaerales bacterium | reverse complement strand
GTTCGACGCGGCCCGCATCAGAGGCCGCGCGTGGTTCGACTCGGCCCGCATCGGAGGATCTGTGGATGCCTCCAATTCCATTGCCTCCGAAGGATGGAATTGGGCCTCGGCTCGATTCTCGGACGCCAGATTCACAGGAATCTCAACCGCACAGATGATGCAGTTTCACACTGACAGCCGCGACGCGGCTGAATTTGGCGCTCACGCGCCCGCCCGCTGGCGCGCCCGTGCCGCGTGGCGGCTCTGGCGTTGGAGAGATGCGTACCTGCACTGGAAGAATGTCCGCGGATTGGGAGAACTTGCCATCCTCGCGCGGGCATCCATGCTCATGCTGGTCCTTGTCCCCGTTCTCGCCGGACTCTGGCCCGCGATCCAGAGTGCGGTGCAGCGATACGCGGCTGCACGCTGGCACGATGGGCTTGCGACACGCGCCGTGCGAGCCATGGTCGGTGGGTACGACATGCCGACCGTCAAGGGTGGACCCTTCCTCTCACACACCATGCCCTGGGCCTTTGGTGCACTGTTCTTTGCCGCTCTCTTCGTGGTGCTGGGTCGAGTGCTCTACCAGATGCACGTGCCAGACCTCATCCGATCTCGGAGCGGGTATGAATTCGGTCTTGATGAAAAAGAGGACTTCCGCAAGCACGGGAGCGTAGAGGAAGAGCGGCGGCTCCAGGAGTCGATCGACGCCATCGCGGAGGCAGGGAGCGACCAAGCCCTCCGGTGGTTCCGCCATCCCAACCTCGTTCGCAGGCTCAATCGCACCGTTTGGGTGCCGCGCACGGTGCAGATGTTCCGTGCGCCCACAATCAAGGCGATCGACACCCGCATGTTCACCCACGGCTTTGATGAGGGCTGGGTCTTCAAAGAAGATGAAGAGGCCGAATTGAACCTTGATGAGTGCGAGTCGCACGATGGTTCGAAGGCGGGAGAAGGTACTTGGGTTGGAGTTTCCCAGCCCATCATGGCCGAGAGTTCTCGCAAGCAGATCGTAATGGAAGCTGGCGCAGATGCCCGGTACAACCTCGCGGGCCGGCAGAACATCGGATGGGCGCGAACTGCGTTGTGGTGTTATGTGCTCGCGATCATCGCCGTGGTGCTGGTCGTGTGGGCCCAGTCGGTGGATGTGCTCATCGGCATGGGTCTTGACATCTTCGCCTACCTCCTGGTTCAGTTGCTGGTGTGGGGACCGTGGATCATCTTCACCGCGATCTTTGTTTGGGTGTGCATGGACCTCTTCCGCGCGTCACGCGGATTGCCTAGGGAAAGACCACATTGGATGCCTGAAGATCGCTGGAACAACCTGCACGAACTCGACGCCGAGTTGGCGCGAGAGTGGGTGAAAGACCCCTAAAACAGGCAAGCGTGGTCAAGATGAGCGAGCCCTGTGGATGTGCTCAAACGCCCCGCAGTGCATGCGAAATGCTCATGGCTTGGCGAGGGAATCGAAGCCAAGTCCAAAGACCCGCTGCCACAGACCAAAGAGCTGTCCCCGCCCACCCTCTCATCCCCCCCTCGTATTCTCCTTCGCCCACGTGTCCTTCAGCGTCACCGTGCGGTTGAAGACCAGCGCTCCAGGCTTTGAATCCCGGTCCACGCAGAAGTACCCCAGCCGCTCGAACTGGTAGCGGTCACCCTCGTGCCGGTCGGGGTGGTAGCTTGCGGTCTGCGCGATGTGCGGATCCACGTACCCCGTCACCGTCTCCAGTGCACATGGGTTCAGATCATCCATCCAGTTGCCCGTGGCCGCCCCGGGCTCATCCGCCTTGAAGAGCCGGTCGTACAGCCGGATCTCCGCCTTCACCGCGTGCTCCGCGCTCACCCAGTGGATCGTCCCCTGCACCTTGCGGATCGGCTTGCCGTCGGGCCCCAGCGGGATGTCGCCCCCGCGCGTCGCCGGGTCGTATGTGCACACGACCTCCGTGATGTTCCCCGCATCATCCTTCACCACCCCGGTGCACTTGATGATGTACGCCCACCGCAGCCGCACCTCGTTCCCCGGCGCAAGCCGGAAGAACTTCTTGGGCGGGTTCTCCATGAAGTCATCACGCTCGATGTACAGCGTCTTGGTGAAGGGAACCTTCCGCTTCGCGCTCCCGCCCCCGTGCTCGAGCATCTCGGGGTTGATCACAAAGTCGAGTTCATCCACCCGGGGCTTCCCCGTCGCGGGGTCGTCGGGCCAGTTCTCGATCGTCACCTTCAGCGGCTTGAGCACCGTCATCGCCCGCGGCGCCACCTTGTTCAGGTGGTCCCGGACCGAGTTCTCCAGCCGGCCAAGGTCGATCGAACTCTCCGTCCGCGTGACGCCCACGTCCCGGCAGAAGTTGCGGATGCTCTCGGGCGTATACCCGCGCCGCCGCAGCGCGCTGATCGTCGGCATCCGCGGGTCATCCCACCCCGAGACCGCACCCGACTGCACCAGCTTCAGCAGGTTGCGCTTGCTCGTGATGATGTACGTCGGCCGCAGCTTGGCGAACTCGATCTGCTGCGGGTGGTGGATCTTCTTCCCCCACGGACCAGATCCATCCTCGGTCCTCCCCTCGTTGATCGAGTTGATGAACCAGTCGTACAGCGGCCGGTGGATCTCAAACTCAAGCGTGCAGATCGAGTGCGTGATCCCCTCCAGCGAGTCCTCGATCCCGTGCGCCCAGTCGTACATCGGGTAGATGCACCACGCGTCGCCCGTGTTGTGGTGGTGCTCGTGGACGATCCGGTACATCACCGGATCACGCAGGTTGAAGTTCGGCGAGGACAGGTCGATCTTCGCGCGCAGGCTCATCGCACCGTTGGGGTGCTTGCCCGCACGCATCTCCTCGAACATGCGCACGCTCTCGGCGATCGGACGGTCCCGGTGCGGGCTCGTCGCCGGGATCTGCGGCGTCCCCCGGCGCTGGCTGACCTCCTCCGCGCTCAGTGTGCACACATACGCCTTGCCCTTCTTGATCAACTCCACCGCGAACTGGTACATCTGCTCGAAGTAGTCGCTCGCGTAGTACAGCCCGCCCCCGTAAGGCCCCGTCGAGGGATCAAAGTCGGCCCCCAGCCACTTCACGTCGCGGATGATCGAATCCACGTACTCCTGCTCTTCCTTCGCAGGGTTCGTGTCGTCAAACCGCATGTTGAACTTGCCCCCGTAGCTCGCCGCAAGCCCGTGGTTCAGGCAGATGCTCTTGGCATGCCCGATGTGCAGATACCCGTTCGGCTCCGGCGGAAACCGCGTGTGCACCCTCGCACGACCCAGCCGCCCCTTCGCCGCCGCCAGCACCGCCGGGTCCGCCCCGCCCACCGGAGTCCGGCACCCCACGGTCGTCGCGCTGTTCTGCGGCGTCCACACCCCCCACTTGCCCGACTCGTTGTCGGTCTCGACGATCTGCTCAATGAAGTGCAGTGTGCGGGGCGCTTCCCCGCCGGGGACATTGCCGGCGGCATCAGAATTCCCGGGAGTCTCGGGGCGGGTCGTCATGGCGTTCCTTCAAACATGATTGCACGGCGACATCGACCGCCGTGTGAAAGGGCAATGTTAGTACATCAGCCCGGGTTTCGAACCCGGCACGAGCATGGGATGAAATCCGGGCGTGCCGGTGAGCCCGAAGCGTCAGATCCCGGCCTGGAACCGCTTGCGCGCCTCCGCGCAGATCGTCTCAACCGCCGGATGTTGTCGCTCCCGGTCGATCGCGATGGCGTAGTAGAACTCCTTCACGCCCCGCAGCGTCCCCACACGCTCGAGCTGGAACTGTGCACACGTCTCCTCCGCCGTCACTTCCGCCACCGGAACCGCCCCGACACCCGTCGCGGCAAAGTGGTGGAGCATCGAGCGGTCCTCAGCCTCGACCGCGATCTTGGGTCGGATGTTGTTGGCCTCGAGCCACGTGTTCAGCGTCTCACGCAGGGCCGTGTTGTCCCCGGGAAGCAGCATCGGAGACTGGTTGAGCGACCCGGGAAAACCATTGCGGAGCTTGCGGGCGATCGATGGCGCTGCACAGATCACCACCCCCGTCGAGCCGACGTTGTACGTGATCGTGTTCCGCCCCGCCGAAGGAGTCGGCGGCGTGTCCGTGAAGACCAGGTCCATCCGTCGCAGCGCCAGTTCCGCCAGCAGGTGGTCAAGACGCCACTCGCGGCAGATGTACGACAACCCCGGGTGTGCTTCCATCGCAGGCAGAAGCAGCGCCCGCGCCACCAGCTTGGGCATCGCGTCGCAGATCCCGATCACCAGCGGCGTCGCAAAGGGATCTGACCCCCCGCTGGCCGCGCTCACGAGATCTTCACCCAGGCGAAAAATCTCATCCGCATACCGCTGCACGATATGACCGGTTTCCGTCAGGGTCAGCCTCCGACCGATCCGATGGAAAAGCGGCGAACCCAGGGATTGCTCCAGGTGCTTGATCTGCACCGAGATCGATGGTTGGGCGACACGAAGTTCGCGTGCCGCAGCGGTGACACTCCCATGGCGTGCCACAGACCAGAAGTAGTACAGGTGGTTGAAATTGATTCCGGGGGCCATGCGATGAGTTTATCGTGAATTCCTATGGATTTCACCTATCAGTCACTTGGATCTATTATGGACTCGAAAGGACTCGCGGCAATCACCCGCGAAAGCCCACCGCAACCGCATGAAACGACACGAACTTGTCATCATTTCGAACCGGCTGCCTTTGAAGCGTTCAGGACGTGGAGGAGGGTGGGAGCGGAGCCCGGGGGGGCTCGTCACCGCACTCGATCCGGTCATACGCGCCACGGGCGGGCTGTGGATCGGGTGGGACGGGGTTGCGGGTCGAACAGCGCGTGCACACGTCCATGAGGGGCTTGAGGTCAAGCCGGTGGGGCTCTCCGCCCGCGAGCTTGATCTCTTCTACCACGGCTTCTGCAACCGAACCCTCTGGCCGCTCTTCCACGACGCCATCCGCCCCGTCGACTTTGACCTGCGCTGGTGGGAGATGTACCAAAGGATCAACGAGCGTTTCGCCCGCGCTGCCGCGCGGGGCGTCGCCCGCAAGCGGACCGTCTGGATCCACGATTTCCACCTGCTGCTGGTGCCGCAGATGCTGCGGAACCTGCGCCCCGACCTCAAGATCGGCTTCTTCCTGCACATCCCCTTTCCGCCCGAAGAGATCTTCGCCCGCCTCCCCTGGCGCACGGAGATTCTCCACGGCATGCTCGGTTCAGACGTGGTGGGCTTCCAGACCTGGAAGGATGCACAGAACTTCTCGCGTTCCTCGCGCCGGCTCGCCGACGCCGAGGGCACGGACGCGCAGCTCACCTTCCACGGCCACAAGGTCCGCGTGAACTCCTTCCCCATCTCGATCGACGCGATGGAGATGGAGCGGCTCGCACACTCCCCGGCGATCCAGAAGCGCGCCAAGGAGATCAAGGCCCGGATGCAGAACCGCCGCATCATGCTCGGCGTCGACCGACTCGACTACACCAAGGGAATCCAGGCCCGCCTCACCAGCTTTGAGCACCTCCTCGAGACCAAGCGCGTCAGCGCCGACTCGTGCGTCCTGGTCCAGGTCGCCGTTCCCAGCCGCGAGACCGTCCCCGAGTACGCCGCCACCCGCAAGGGCATCGAGGAGACCGTCGGCCGAATCAACGGCGAGTTCAGCCAGCCCGGCCACGTCGCCGTCCACTACTTCCGCCGCAACCTCGCCCGCGATGAACTCGCCGCGTGGTACCTCGCCGCCGACGTCATGCTCGTGACGCCCCTGTGCGACGGCATGAACCTGGTCGCCAAGGAATACGCCGCCACCCGCGTCGATGGCGGTGGCGTCCTGGTCCTGAGCGAGTTCGCCGGCGCCGCCCAGGAACTCCGCCAGGCGGTCCTGGTGAACCCCTACGACGTCGAAGGCATGGCCGAGGGCATGAAGCGAGCCCTCGACCTGCCAAGGTCCGAGCAGCGTTTCCGGATGTCCATCCTGCGCATGGTGGTCAAACGCCACGATGTCCAGGAATGGAGCGATTCGTTCCTGGCCGCGATGGAGAAGTCATGACGCCAGAGTCAGAGCTGCACGCCGCGTGCAGCCGGCTCGCGGCGACTCAACGCCTGCTGGTGGCTGCCGACTTTGACGGGACGCTCTCCCCCATGGTGGCCGTGCCGGAAGAGGCCAGGATGCTCGACGCCGCCGCGCGCTCGCTCCAGACCCTCGCGGGGTGCCCCGCCACCACCGTCGCCGTGATCTCGGGCCGCGATCTTGCCTCCCTGACCGCGGTCTGTCCCCCGATGTCGAAGGTCACGCTGATCGGTTCCTACGGCGCTCAATGGGAGGGAATCTCGCAGCCCCTCTCCGCGGCGGAAAAGAACATCCTCGAAGAGCTCGCCAGCCGCCTCGACATGATCGCCCGCCGGCTGCCGGGCGCCTTTGTCGAGCGCAAGGCGTGCAGCATCGCCATCAACGTCCGCATCGTCCAGCCCCCCGAAGCCCGCGCCCGGGCCCTCGACGATGCACACCAGGCCGTCGCCAGCACGCCCGGCTTGACGCGGCACCTGGGCAAGGGCGTGGTTGAGTGGAGCATCCGCCCAACCCGCAAGGGTGATGCCCTCGAATCCCTCCGCCGCGAACACGGCGCGACCATGACGGTGGCCCTGGGCGACGATGAGCCCGACCTCGAAGCCTTCGACCGGCTCGACCGCGCGGATGTCCGCGTCTTTGTCTCAAGCTCCGATGTGCCCGGTGTCCTCACCATCCCCACCCCCGCCAAGGTCGCCGCCTGGCTCGAACGCCTCGCCATCGAACGCGCGGACTGGACGTGGCTCCACCCACCCCGGGAATAGAAGACCCACCACGCACATAGAGACCCGCTGTGCCGCTGTGCCGCTGTGCCGCTGTGCAGTTCTACAACCGCGAGCCCCCCCATTCCTACGACGCACGCTTCTCCATCCAATGCCTCTTCAAGATCTCGCCCAGCCCTTCCACACCCCGCCCCCTCGTCCTCCCCCGCCGCCACGCCAGCGCGATCTCCCGCACCGGCTTCATCGACGTCAGTCGGACATATTTCCGCACGTTCGAGGTATCCACACGCGCTGCCATCTCCGGCACGATCGAAAGACCCATCCCAAGCCCGACCAGCTCGAGCACCGTCGAGAGCTGCGTCATCCTGCACACCACCCGCGGCGCCACTTTCCTTGCCGTGCAGAAGGCCTTGACCTGCTGGCTCAGGCAGTGCACATCCTCCAGCAGGATCGCCGGATGCTCGCGCAGGTCCGCCACCGTCAGCATCGGCCCCCGCGCCTCCGGCCACGCCGCCGGCACCACCGCCAGCAGTTCCTCCCGCCCCACCACCTCAAGCTCGATCATCGGATCATCGATCGGCGTGCTGAGGATCGCGCAGTCGAGCACATTGTCGTGCAGCATCTCCACCAGCCGCTCGGTCACATCCTCGCGCACCGAGATCTCGCACTCTGGGAGCTTCTTCCTCAGCGCTGAGAGAGCTCGCGGCAGGATGTACGGCGCCATCGTCGGGATCGCACCCACCGCCAGCCGCGTGGATCCCTCCTCCATCCCGGCGCCGTCACGCAGCAGGCTGTCCACCTCCGCGATGATCCTCGCCGCACGCGTGTGCATACCCCGCCCCGCGTCGGTCAACACCATCCCCCGCCCCTGGCGGTCAAAGAGCCGCCGGCCAACCGAGGCTTCCAGCTTGCCAAGCTGCTGGCTCACCGAGGGCTGCGTGACCCGGAGCCGAGCCGCCGCACGGCTCACGCTCCCGGCCTCCGCCACGGCAAGAAAGTACCGAAGTCGCTGGAGATCCATTAGCGAATCCTATGGCACATACTACTCTCGCATGATTGCCGCCTATGCAGAAGGCCGCTAGTCTGATGAACGCTCGAAGCGGTCGGGGGCTCACCCCGCTCGCCGGTCCACCCAGAATCATCCGTCCCGCACAGAAGACCCCGGAGGTTTCGCGCCATGTCCACCCCCGCGCACGCCAGCCCCAACACCCCCAGCACCGCCTCGAACCCCGGCGCTCCCACCCTCACCACCGCCAACGGCGCTCCCATCGCCGCCCAGCAGGCCCTCACCGCCGGTCCCCGTGGCCCGCTGCTCATGCAGGACGTGGCGCTCCTCGAACAGATGCAGCACTTCAACCGCGAGCGCATCCCCGAGCGCGTCGTCCACGCCAAGGGCTCGGGCGCGTACGGCACCTTCACCGTGACCGGCGACGCCGCAAAGTACACCCGCGCCGCGTTCCTCAACACGATCGGCAAAAAGACCGAGGTCTTCCTCCGCTTCTCGACCGTCGCCGGCGAGCGCGGCGCCGCCGACGCCGAGCGCGATGTCCGCGGCTTTGCCGTCAAGTTCTACACCGAGGAAGGCAACTGGGACCTCGTCGGCAACAACACTCCCGTCTTCTTCGTCCGCGATCCCTACAAGTTCCAGAACTTCATCCACACCCAGAAGCGCCACCCCCAGACCAACCTCCGCAACCTGGACATGCAGTGGGACTTCTGGTCGATGTGCCCCGAGGCCCTCCACCAGGTCACCATCCTCATGTCCGACCGCGGCATCCCCGCCTCCTACCGCCACCTCCACGGCTTTGGCAGCCATACCTACTCGATGATCAACGCCGCCGGCGAACGTGTCTGGGTCAAGTTCCACTTCAAGACCCGCCAGGGCATCAGGAACATGACCGACGACGATGCTGCAAAGTCGATCGGCGCTGACCGCGAAACCCACCAGCGCGACCTCTTCGAGGCCATCGAACGCGGCGAGTTCCCCCGCTGGCGTGTGTGCATCCAGGTCATGACACACGCCCAGGCCCAGACTTTCCGCTGGAACCCCTTCGACCTCACCAAGGTCTGGCCGCACGGCGAGTTCCCGCTCATCGAGATCGGTGAACTCGAACTCAACAAGAACCCACAGAACTACTTCGCCGAGGTCGAGCAGTCGGCCTTCAAGCCCTCCGCGCTCATCCCCGGCATCGGCCCCTCCCCCGACAAGATGCTCCAGGCCCGCCTGATGTCCTACGCCGACACCCACCTCCACCGCCTGGGCGTCAACCACCACCAGATCCCCGTCAACAAGCCGCGCTGCCCCGTCATGCACTACATCCGCGACGGCGCCCTCACCGACGGCGCCGCCGGCGCTCGCCCCAACTACTGGCCCAACTCGCTCCCCGCGACCCCCATGCCCAACCCCTCCTACGCCGACCCCGCCTGGGACCTCGGCCAAACCATCGCCGACCGCTTCGACTCGACCGTCGACCACGACGACTACACCCAGCCCGGCAACCTCTACCGGCTCTTTGATGAAGGCCACCGCGACCGCCTGACCACCCGCATCGCCGGCGGCCTCTCCCAGGCCCGCCGGGAAGTCCAGGAACGCATGCTCTGCCACTTCTTCCGCGCGGATGCCGACTACGGCCAGCGCGTCGCCGCCAAGCTGGGCATCACCATCCCCCCGATGCACGCAGGCGCACCCGGGGCTCAGTGCCCCGCCAAGCACTGACCCCACCCGATCGCCTCATCAACGCCGCAGGCCCGTGCACCACACGGGCCTGCGTCTCTTTCTGTCTTCTCCAGCAGTCTGCTACCTGCTATCTGATATCTGCGAACAGCGAACAGCGAACGGCGAACGGCTCTTCAGAGCTCATGCCCCACAAACTTCCCATCCCGGTGAAACACCTCGCCATCCGCCTCGATCATCCCCCCCGCGACGCCCGGGCGCGGGCGAAGGTCGCACACCATGTCCCAGTGCAGGCCGCTCTCGTTGCTGTTCCCGCTCTCGGGGTACCCCGCCCCCACCGCCGCGTGGAATGTCCCGCCGATCTTCTCATCAAAGAGCGTGTTCCGGCTGAACTCGGTGATCGAGTAATTCGTCCCGATCGCGATCTCGCCCAGCAGGCGTGAACCCGCATCCTGGTCGAGCATCTTGATCAGAAAATCCTCACCCTTGGCCGCGCTCGCGTCGACCACGCGCCCCGCCTTGAACTTCAGCCGAACGCCGTGCACCTCGTGCCCCTGGTACACCGCCGGGAACGTGTAGTTCACGTGCCCCTCGACGCCCAGCCCCGCCGGCGGCAGCGTCGGACCCGCGAAGACCTCTCCGTCGGGGAAGTTCTCGTGCCCGCAGCAGTTGATCCACGTCGCCTGCGAAACATCCACGACCAGATCCGTCCCGTCGTGCTTCCCCGCCTCCGCCGGCGCACGGAACCGCAGCGACCTCTTCGTCTGCAGAAAATCACAGATCCGCCGCTGACGCACTTCGATCTCGCGCCACGCCGCCGCCGGATCCTCCATGTGCAAAAGCCCCGCCCGGTACACGAAATCCTCATACTGCGAGAGGCTCATCTCCGCATCCTGCGCGTGTGCATGCGTCGGAAACTGCGTCCCGCACCACCGAAGCTGCTTCTTCGCCGACCGATCCATGAACCGCGCCAGAAACGGCCGCCGCGCCTGCTGCAAGAGCGCCGTCTTCCCCGCGTCGTACCGCGACAGGCTCTTGGTGTTCGCCTCGGCCCACAGCGAGAAGTGCACATCCACCTTCTCGATGTAATCCATGTACACCGGGTGACACCTGCCGATCTGCTCATCCGTCCCGTGCTTGAGCAGCACCTCCGCGAAGTGGTTGTTCCTCGGCAGCCAGATCGGGTCGCCCCCGGCCTTCACCACCGCCGCCGCCAACGCTTCCACCAGCGGCCCCGCCTCGGGTTCACCCATGATCCCGACCACGTCACCCTTCTTCACACCCGCCGAGTACCGCACCAGCACATCCGCCAGCCGGTCAATCCGAGGATCGCTCATGACACGCAGCCTCCATCCAAAACGCACCCACACCAGGCCCCGGCGCCGTCCCCGGCTTCCAGGGCCTGAAAGACCCGCCAGAATACCATGAAGCCGCCCCGCAGCCGCCGGTCCCCGGGGCGTTCATCACTCCTTCCCCCGCCTCCGCGACATGAACGACCCGATCCGCCGCATACTCCTCCCGGTGCTCTTGATCCTCCCGCTCGTGCTCCTGGCCGGCTGCCGGACCTATGCAACGCCGATTCCGCCCGGAGAGATCGCCGGCCATCCCCTCAAGACAATCAACGACGCGTTTATCAAGGCCGTCGAGGATGCACACGCCGATCCCGACATCACCTGGCACTCAGGATGGATGGGAAACACGCTTGTGAACGCATTGGGGGGCAACAACAAAGGCCTGTGCACAGACTGGCAGGAACTTATATATAACGCCGTCGCCCCCGTCGCCCGCAAACATGGATGGGAAGCAACCGGCATCACGGTCGATGAAAACAACCGGTGGGAGCACCACGCCGTCGTGATCTACGACCCCCGCAAGGTCCGGTGGGAGAACCTGCTTGAAAAACCCGACGGCGCGTACGTCCTTGACGGCTGGCTCCGCGGACGACCCGACACCTACCCCCTGGGCCTCTGGATCAGGACCGAGCTCGACAACCATGGAATCGTCCAGCTCGAAGACCTCGCCGCCGAACACGAGCGTGCCAAGGCGGGCGACGTAACAAACCCGATGCCTCAACATCAATCGTGACAACAGGGATTAATCCCTACCTGTTGGACGCCTGTCAATTGCGGCCAGATCCCGAAGAAATCCGATATCTTTCAGAGTCAAGGTTTCCGACGGCCCAGGATCGCCCGAGCGCTTCCAGGTTCTTGCTTCTTGATCGAGGCCCGTTTCAAGCCTCGTGTGCTCTCTCAATCTCGTCTGGGGGGTCTGTGCGTGTGTCTGTCCGCACGGTGGAGGATGGGGACCCCATTTCGTGCGAACCGTTGCGATCGTGAACCAAAAAGGCGGTTGTGGCAAGACCACGACCGCGATCAGTCTTGCGG
This sequence comes from Phycisphaerales bacterium, assembly GCA_035298585.1. Classification (GTDB taxonomy): domain Bacteria; phylum Planctomycetota; class Phycisphaerae; order Phycisphaerales; family UBA1924; genus JAEUJB01. The sequence goes on along the minus strand of DATGXW010000392.1, from coordinate 1,157 downwards.
GCGTGTATGCGTCCCAGGGCCTCCGCGTCCTCTTGGTGGACATGGATCCGCAGTCACACTGCGCGGCCGGGCTTGGCATACCTGAAAAGCGCATCGAGCTCGACATCACCGATGCACTCACCGCACACCCGCCGGGATCGCTCGACCCTGCCCGGCTCATCTGGAAACCCAGCCGCAACCTCGACCTGATCCCCAGCCGCATGCGCCTGGCCGGGCTCGAAGCGCTCCGGGGCGGACTCGCCGACCGTGAGGACCGCCACACCCGCCTGGCCCGCATCCTTGCTCGCATCGCCGACCAGTACGACCTCTGCCTCATCGACTGCTCGCCGGCCGTCGGCCTGCTCACCTACAACGCCTTGGCCGCCGCCACCACCGCGCTGATCCCCGTCGAAACCAGCTTCTTTGCCCTCCAAGGGGCTTCCCGGCAGGTTTCAACCGTCCGCTCGATGGCCAAGCACTTGAGCGTCCAGCTCCGCACATGGCTGGTCGCCACGCTGCACGACCCCGCCGCGCCCCTGGCCGTTGACCTCTTTGAAGAACTCCGCCGCCGCTTCGGCGACGCCGTCTGTCCCTACACCATCCGCCACGATCTCCGCCTCCGCGAGGCCGCCTCGATCGGCAAGACCATCGTTCAATACGCCCCCGATTCGACCGGCGCGGATGACTACGCCATGGTCGCGGGTTGGCTCCGCTCCAAGCTCAGCGCCCGCGCAGCCGACCCCGCCGACCCCCTCGCCGCGATCGACTCGGCCGCTTCGCCCCTTCCAGGCCTCTCTGAACCCCTGCAACCAGGCGCTCCCGGCGATCTTGAGCAAGAGGCTGAACCCCTGCACATGGAGCCTGTGCGCGGCGTGGTCCAGGTTGTCACAGGCGCGGCAGAATCGACCTCCCTCGCCCAGCGAATCGCCGGACACGCCACCGCCAACCCCGCCTCCGCGATCGCCGCCTCACTCGCCGCGCTCACCACCGCTTCGGGCGTTCGTCCGCCTTCCTCCGCCGGAAGCGCCCTCGCCTCGGGCGCTTCTGCGACCTCCAGGTCCACATTCGGAGGTGGAGAGTCCCCGACCCCGCCCGCACAGGTCACCCCCCCGGCGGCCCACACGGCGACACCCCAGGCCACGTCCCACCCCACGGCCGGCCCCGCATCCACACCCCCT
>DATGXW010000391.1:0-11632 GCA_035298585.1 Phycisphaerales bacterium | reverse complement strand
GCTTCTACTTCGCCGACCTCCCCGCCGCTGACATCAACAGCACGGGCATCTACGGCTACACCACGACCGGCATCTCGTCGGCCCTGACGATCCCGGTCGACGACAACTTCCTCGTCTACCAGCACATCATCAGCTTCACCGGCTCGGGCGGCTCGCCCTTCGCCGATCCCAACGGCGTCACCGTGTACAACGGCGACGGCTCGGCCACCGGCACCGATGGCGAAGCCTACCTCGGCAACTCGATCGACCTCTTCCTGGTCGATGCCGACGGCTCGCTCGCTTGGAACGGCAACGAGTGGCTCTTCTACTTCGGTGGTGGTACCTTCACCGCCAACCTGATGGTCAACATCGGCGTCTTCCACTGCGACGCTGACTTCGACGGCTCGGGCTTCGTCGACCTCGACGACTTCTCCGCCTTCGACGCGGCCTTCCAGGGCGGCTGCTAATCCAGCCCACTGGTTCGCCTGAACGAAAGTTCTCTTCCGCCCGCACCGAAAGGTGCGGGCGGTTGTTTTTGCACCACCTTCTCCACACACGCACCGCGTGAACGGACGCCGCGAGCGATTTCCATCGCACACGCCGACGACACGCCGCTTGATCACCAGTTCACCACCCCCCCCACGCACCCCACCCCGCACTCAAACCCTCGCGGGGAGCGCCCCCTCTCAAACTTCCCGCAGCAGCTTCGGGGCCAGACCTCCCCGGATCATCCACAGCGCCATCAGCAGGCCGCTCCGCACACTCCATGCGCGGACCGACTCACGTCCCCCCGCCATCTTGAAGTGCCTCGCATCAAGACGCCCATCCGCCGCGGCCACCGCGATGTGCACAGTCCCCACCGGCTTTTCCACCGTTCCCCCGCCCGGACCCGCCACACCGGTCACCGCGATCGAAAGCCCCCCTCCGCTCATCGCAAGCCCGCCCCGCGCCATCTCCGCCGCGGTCTGTGCACTCACCGCCCCGTGCACACGGAGCGTCTCTTCCGCCACGCCCACCTGCCCGATCTTCAACTCGTTGGCATACGTCACCCACCCGCCAAGAAATACATCTGAACTCCCCGCGATCTCCGTCAGTTGGGCTGCGATCAATCCCCCCGTGCACGACTCCACGGTTGCGAGCGTCAGCCCCGCGCGGCGAGCTTCGCGCAGCACGCACTCGGCAAGGGGCAGATCATCCTCCGACACCACGTGACCCGCCACGGCGGCCCTGCACCGCTCCATGACCTCGTCGACCATGTGCATCGCTTCCTCGCGCCCTTCCATCCCCTCGTACCTCACGCGGATCGACACGATCCCCTGCGACGCCGTGGTACCGACCAGCACCTTGGCATCGCGCTGCATCAGCGCCCCCAGCCTGGTCGCGATCTCGGACTCGCCCAGCCCCGTCGTCTGGAGCGTTCGGACAAGAACCACAAAGCCCGGCGGGGTCGAAAGCCGCGGCGCGACCGCCGCCTCGAACATCGGCTTCATCTCTGATGGCGGCCCCGGCAGGCAAAAGCACTCCGCATTCCCGATCTTTGCATACAGCCCGGGCGCGGTTCCCCATCGATTGCTGATCGCTTCCCCGCGCGACGGTCTCATCGCCTGCACACGGTTGATGCTCATCATCGGCCTGCCCCGCTTGGCAAACCACGCCTCGATCTCCTTGATCGCGTCCGCATCCTCGATCAGCGTGTCCCCCGACGCCCGGGCAAGCCCTTCACGCGTCAGGTCGTCGGCGGTCGGGCCCAGCCCTCCCGTCGAGATGATGAGATCCGCGCTCGCCGCCGCCCGTGCAAAGGTCGCGGTGATCACGCCCAGGTCATCGGGCGCCGTCACGTGCTCCACCGGCACGATCCCGCGTTCGACCAGTTGCCTCGCCACCCACTGTGCATTGGTGTCAAGCGACTGACCGAGCGTCAACTCGTCACCCATGGAAAGGATGAACGCGCGGCGATGATGGATCGTCATGATCCACGGTAGCAGCGCACGCGCCGCCCCGAATGTTCCAGGGAGCCTTCGCTTACTTCGCGTCCGCGGGCGGTTGATCGCCCGCGCCGTGCTCGCCCGCCCCGTGATCCCCGTCGGCCGCGGGAGCCTCGATGGAATCGACCTTGAGCGCCCTCGCCACCGCCTCGGTCAGGTCATCCGCCGCGGGATAGATGATCGCCGGCCGCGCCAGGATCTCCTGCACCGCCGCTGCCACGTTCGTGCTCACCAGCGGCTCGGAGACCGCACCCCGCGTGGCGATCACGTGCGTGTATCCCCCCTTGGCCGCCAGCTCGTTCACCGTCTCCACCGCGATCCGATACGCCTCGCTCAACTGCTGCGTGTTGAACTCGGCCGCCTTGGCCTGCAGCTCCTGGTCAAGCTGCTGTGCCTCCCGCTGACGCGACTGAAACTGCCCGATCAGCGCCTTGCCCTCGTCGGATTCCCGCCCCGCGGCGTTGATCTTCCCGTAGAGCTGCTCAAGCTCCTGCTGCGCTGCCGCCAGCTTGACGTCGTACTCCTTCATCATCGCCTCGCGGGCCGGGCGATAGCGATCACTCTGCACAAGCTTCTCCACCACCTTGAAGACGTTGACCGTGGCGATGCGCTGCTCGGCCCGGAACGCCGCCGCCGGCCCCGACGCCCCGGCGCGGTGCACCATCCACCCCGCCCCCAGGATGCCGGTCGAGACACAGACAAGCGCGAGGCGATCGAGGCGAACCATGGAATGCTCCTTGAAAAGCCGTAAAAAACACCCGTGTGCATCGGGACCCCGAGGGTAGCGCTCGCCCCGGCCCGATGACGTACCCTCCACCCGGCGTGGAGCGAACTTCAAACAATCCCAGCGCGACGAACCCGCCCCCGGCCGCGCCCCCGGCCCCAACCGCGGCCGCGCCCTCGCTGGGGCTCGACTCGCTCACGCTCGCGATGAGCGGCTTCGGCGGCGAGGGCTCGCTGCCGACGATCCTCGAGGACTGGCTGACATTCCTGGGCGGCCGCCCGGCCGAGATCGTCTATGTCGACGGCGGCTCGGGCCCGCGCACCACCCGCGTCCTCTCGCGCCTGGTCAACCAGGGGCTCATCGATCGGCTTGAACTGCTCAATCCCGCCTCGTGGGAGAACAGCTTTCACCGCTGCTACATCCAGGAGCAGCACGCGGGGATGATGGCCCGCCGGCCGTACATCATGTTCGCCAAGCCCGACATTCTCCCGCTGCGGCGGGGGCACGACGGCTGGCTCGGACATGACCTTGCGATGCTCGACCAGCCCGACGTGTTCGCGGTGACGATGTCCCACCTCATCGACCCCCCGCGCGGCCAGCGCGGCATCTACGACGTCCACGACTTTGCGAGCCTCAACTTCTCGCTCATGAAGCAATCAGCGTACCGCGAGGCGATCTCCTCGCAGATCGGCGCCTTTGTCGAGGGAGGCTTCCGCGGCGAGTTTCCATCCCACATCCGCTGCGAAGAGAAGTACCGACGTGCACTGGTCGAGTGGGCTTGGCAGGAGCATTGCCGCGCCCGCGGGCTGGTGACGCTCGCACGCCGGGAATCCCGCGAATGGATGATCTTCCACGCCAACAAGTACAACCGCAAGCTCCTGGCGCTGCGAGCCAAGATGCGGGCGGGGGATGATCTTGAACGGCACTTCGATCAACCCAAGGGCCTCTATCGCCCCACACCGCGCGGCCTCAGCAAGCTCGGCCGCGACCTCGAAGGCCTCATCCGCAAGTTCAAGTAAGAACCCGCCGCGCCGGCACGCTTGCCCCGCCTTTCCCCCTCCCAACGAACTCGCGCCGCCAGCAAGCTCGCCTTGACGGCCCGACCCCGCGGCTCATCCCCCAGATGATCACCCCCCGATGCATCCATGCCTTGATGCCCGATGCCTGATGCCCGATGCCTCGCCGGCAACTCGCGCCATCTCGCTCGCTGGCGCTTCGCGTTCGTTGCTATTCCAGGAGCGAGCCCTGGCCCTCTTCCTCGCGCTGCACGCGTGGTTCATCCTCACGCACAGCGCCAAAGAGCGAACCCCCCGTTCCTCCCGCGATGAACGCGGAGGAATTGAGCGGTCGACGCTTGCGGTCGAGCCCGTGCATCTTGGCAAAGAGTGCAAACGTGGACGCGATCTGCTCGGCGTACGCTCCCTGGCCGCGCATCCGCACACCGACCGTCGCGTCGTAGAGCTCGCCCCCGTGGATCTCGCGCACAAGCCCCTCAACCTTCGCCGCGCGATCGGGGAAATGCCGCCCGAGCCATTCGACAAAGAGCGCCTTGATCTGGTAGGGAAGCCGCAGCGTCACGTACGACGCGTGGCGTGCACCCGCCTTTCGGGCCGCCTCCAGCAGCGCGGGGATCTCGTGGTCGTTCAGCCCGGGGATGATCGGCGCGGTCATCACCATCACCGGGATCCCGGATTCTGAGAGCTTGCGGATCGCCTCCAGCCTGTCACGCGGGCTGCTCGCGCGCGGCTCCATCTTCGATGCAAGCCCGTTGTCCAGCGATGTCAGGCTGATCGCCACCGAGACCGCCTCGTGCCTGTTGAGTTGCCGCAGCAGATCAAGATCCCGCGTCACCAGCGCGTTCTTGGTGATGATCCCCACCGGCTGGCGGCGGTCGGCCATCACCTGAAGGCACGCACGCGTGATCTTGAGCTCGCGCTCCACCGGCTGGTACGGATCGGTCACACCCGACATCACCAGCGGCTCTCCCCGCCACCTGGGATGATCAAGCTCACGCCGAAGAAGCTCCGACGCACGCTTCTTCGCGTAGATCTTGGTCTCAAAGTCGACGCCCAGCGAGAGCCCGAAGTACTCGTGCCCCGGACGTGCGTAACAGTAAATGCACCCGTGCTCACACCCGCGGTAGGGGTTCAGCGTCCACGAGAATGGGATATCCGGCGTGTCGACCTTGTTGATGATCGTCCGCGTGTCGTCCTCGAAGACCTGCGTCGAGAGCTGCACACCGCCGGGAAGCTCCATCGCCTTGGCCTCCATGTGCTCGTGCAGCACCTCAAGCCGGATCGGCTCAAACCGGTTCGCGGGGTTCAGCCCCGCACCCCGCCCGCGCGGCTTTCCGGCCGTCAGCGCATCCGCAACCCCATCCTCGATACGCACATCGCCATGATTCTCGGACGAAGACGACTGAGGGGGTGTGCGTGCCACGCACCGATCATAATGCGAACACTTGCGCCTGTCAACATCCACCCGATCACATCAACTCATCTTCGGCAATTTCGGGGGGAGGGAGGTGTCCCCGCACACGGACACCACCAGTCATGCAGATTCCGCCCCCGGTTCACCGACGTGCTCGCGGTCAACCTCGGCCGGTCGTCCCGAGCGGATGATTGACCGCATGTGCGTTCGCATCCGGTTGAGCAGCGTCCAGTACCGGATGAGCATCGCCAGGCCCGCCAGCACGAAGAAGATCAGCGCACACCCGCTGAAGTAGCCGCCGATCAGGCACAAGACGGTCAGCAGCGGGAACTGCCAGCGGAACGCGCTGGCCCTCTTGACCACGAACGGATCGGGGATCCGCCTGGCCAGCCACACGGTGTAACTCATCACGGTCGAGAGCTGCAGTGCCCACAGCAGTATCGAGAGCGTGCTCGCAAGCAGGATCAGCAACGCCCCAGCGCCGGTGAAGGTGACCCCGCCGCTCTGCGCCACGCGAACGCCAAAGTCGATGATGGCGATGCACACCTGGAGGATCACGACACTGCGCAGCGATGTCCGAGCGGAATTGCCCTTGTCCTTGCCCGCAAAGCCCGGGTCCGGCGCTGAGTACCGGAAATAGCCGAGCAGTATCACGGAGGTGATGACAAGCCCCGCCATCGCGCGGACCAGGTCAGCGCCCTGCACCGTGACGCCCCACGACCTCCCCACCGCGCGCCACACCGTGATCGCCAGGATCATCAGCAGGTACGCCCATATGCCCCGAAGCACCAGGCTCAGCCCGGACTCAAGCGTCCTGAGATAGGTATCCCCCGCATACTGAAGCAAAAAGCCCCGCAGCGACCGCTCGACGGGCACGCCGCACTCGGGACACACGCCATCGATGTGCAATCCCTGCAAGTCGTACGAACACTCAACGCACGCGCTGCTCGACTCTACGAGCATTCCCTTTCCCTCGCCGGGAACCGCTGTTGCAACCGCTTCCTCCATGCTTTGACAGTGTAACGTGCATCGTGCCTGGGCAATGAGCCGGACATGCCGCCCGTTCACCACCGCACTGCATTGCAACTGGCCGACCTACGCACGGGTGCAAGACGTTGAACTTGTCGCACGATATCGCCCGCTCGCGATTGGCTTGCGCTCGACGACAAACAACCCCGCAGCGGTTGAGCCCCCCCGGCCCGTGCCGCGTGGCCGCGACTCATCCGCCCGCGGCCTTCGCCAATCCCGCCGCGCCGATCACTTCCTCCGCGTACTCGTTCATCGCGTCGCGGAGCTGTTCAAAGCTCTCCAGCACGTAGTAGATCGGCTGGAAATGGTCGATCTCAAAGTCCGTCTCGCACACGCGGTCAAGGTCAAAGGGGCGGTACTCCGCCACTTCCCTCGGTGTGCAGTCGGGCGCTGGCCGCCCCCTCGTCTCCCACCGCCCCCTCAGCGAATACTCCGCCTCCGCGTGGCTGCTCACCAGCCCGCTCCCGTAGACCTTCACCTTGCCATCCTCGCGGATCAGCCCGAACTCGACGGTGAACCAGAAGAGCCGGCCCAGCCGCTTGATGTGGTGCTCATCATCGCACATGAGCGCTGCCCGGCCGTAAGTCTGAAGGAAGTCCGCAAAGACCCGCAGCGCGTGCAGCGGCACGTGCCCGAAGACGTCGTGGAAGATGTCCGGCTCGGGCAGATAGTCCATCACCTCGCGCGGGCGGATCAAGACCGTCGTCGGAAACTCGCGCTGCGCCAGGCACGCAAAGAACGACTTGGCCGGCAGATACCCCGGCACGCCGTAGCTCGACCAGCTCGACTGCGCCTTGAGGAACTTGTTGATCCCGTCGAGCTTCGTCCCCTTCTTGAGGATCTCGCCGCCCGCGATCTCGATGTCCTGCGTCAGGACCGCATCATCCAGCAGCGGCAGCCGGTCCCGCGTCAACCGCAGGATCCTCATCCCCTCGATGAACTGCCCGCTGACCTGCTGCTCAAGAACGCTCCAGCGCTTGTCGAAAAGCTCGCGCCACACATCGTGGTTCTCGCGCGTGTACTTCTCGTACCGCTGCGTGATGTAGAAGCGGTCCGCGTTGATCTCGCTGGCCGGGAGCTCGGGCGCCCGATCCGCCGCCGCCTGCGCGATGCGGGCCTCGTCCGAGTCGATGATGTTGTTGTACCGGATGTCGGATCGCATGGTGGGCGCTCCAGTGTGCTCACGTATGGTATTCTCGCCGGATCCAACCGGGGGATCACGATCATGATGATGCGGACTGCACGCACACACGCCCGGGCTGCTCGGGCGTCCGATTCGCACCATCGTGCCCGCGATCCGGCGTCCGCCACTTCTTCACCCTCGGGCGCTTCAGGCTTGCGGCACGGACAACTTCCTGAGAGACTGACCGACAGCGACGCGGACTTGTTCCGTTCACCGCGTCCGAACCGGGGCCCCCTTCTCTCAAGATTGTCGTCTACCGACCTTTGCTTCTTCCTCAATACAACAGGGCGTGATCGCATCGACAAACGGAGGAATCGGCCGTGCAACGACCATTCCAGCCACCAGCGAAAGCTATGTGCACACCGCGCCACGACCAGAGCATTTCCCGGGTCGCTCCCGCCACGTGTGCTGTCGCGATCATCCGCAAGCCTCCGTGGCGCCGTGTGCTCTCCACCGGTCTCCCCGGTTGATGCACATTGACTTTCAGTACACCTTGCTATTATGGATCAAAATGTCTATTAATGGGGAGCTTCATGACCATCGCTCCAAGCACGCCGCAACCCGAAGAATCCACGGACCAGAGCCTGAGCGGATCATCCGCCCCTCGTGGCGCTCCCGGCGGATCCAGCCGTGCCCGCCGCCTGACGCTGGCGGGTCTTGCGGCCGCGGTGTCGCTGGGCGTCCTGGTCGGGGCGAGTGCGGTCACCTTTGACCACGCCGAGGGATTGTCGTATCTCTCAAACGACCCCACCGCGTGCATCAACTGCCACATCATGCGTGACCAGTTCGACGGCTGGCAGAAGTCTGCACACCACGCCGTCGCCGCGTGCAACGACTGCCATGTGCCCGTCGACTTCTTCGGCAAGTATTTCACCAAGGCCGACCACGGCTGGCGTCACAGCAAGGGCTTCACGCTCAACGACTTCCACGAGCCGATCCAGATGAAGCAGTCGAGCCGCGACGTCGTGCTGGCCAACTGCATCCGCTGCCACGAGCCGCTCGTGGGGGACATCACGCACACGGGGCTGGCCGTCGACGGCGCGGCCGACACCTCTCTTGACTGCATCCATTGCCACTCGCGGGTCGCACACGGCCCGCGTCGCTAGCGAGTGACGCCCGCACCGGCGTTACAGCTTCCGCACGCATTCATCCCTGAACCTGCGCGAGGGACCGACGATGACCGACCACGACAACGCACACACGCTTCCCGCCCGCAAAGTCCGCCCAGGCCGCGCAGCGCTCTGGATGGTCGCGATCCTCGCGGCCGCGGGCACCGTCGGGGTGATGCTCCTCTACCAGAACATCACCCAGCGCAAGATCGAGGCCCGCCAGACGGTCTTCCGGGTCACCAACCTTTCGGAGACGACCGCCGACCCGGTGGAATGGGGCAAGAACTACCCGCGCCAGTACGACGCGTACACGCGGACGGTCGACATCGCCCGAACGAAGTACGGCGGCTCGGAGGCCTTCCAGAAGCTCGACACCGACCCGCGGCTCCGCGCCATCTTCGACGGCTACGCCTTTGCGATCGACTACCGCGAGGAGCGCGGCCACGCCTACATGCTCACCGATCAGCGTGAAACCGAGCGCGTCACCAAGAAGACCCAGCCCGGCTCGTGCCTCCAGTGCCACGCCTCCAACGTCGTCGCCTACCGCGAGGCGGGCATCAAGGCCGGCGCCCCCGGAACCCTCGAGGAACCGCTCCTTTCCGAGAACGGCAAGGCCCAGCTCTTCAAGGGATTTGAAGACGTCTGCGCGATGAACTACAACGACGCGACGCAGCTCGTCAAGCACCCCGTCTCGTGCATCGACTGCCATGATCCCGAGACCATGGCCCTGCGCGTCACCCGACCGGGCTTCCTCCGCGGCATCCAGGCCCTCGCGGCCAGCAACGACCCCGTCCCCCATCTCCCCAGCATCGAGCGCTGGCGCGCCGGCGACCGCCGCCGCGACTACGACCCCAACATCGACGCCTCGCGCCAGGAGATGCGCAGCATGGCCTGCGGCCAGTGCCACGTCGAGTATCACTTCAAGGGTGAGAAGAAGCTCGTCACCTACCCGTGGATCAACGGCCTGAAGGTCGAGCAGATCGAACGCTACTACGACCAGGTCGAGTTCAAGGATTGGACGCACGCACGCACCAAGGCCCCGGTGCTCAAGGCCCAGCACCCCGAGTTTGAGATGTGGAGCCAGGGCATCCACGCACGCAGCGGCGTCTCGTGTGCAGACTGCCACATGCCCTACAAGCGCGAGGGCGCGGTCAAGATCTCAGACCACCAGGTCAGGAGCCCGATGCTCAACATCGCGCGTGCATGCCAGACCTGCCACAACTACTCCGAGACCGAGATCCTCGGCCGCGTCGAGGCGATCCAGAACCGCACCAAGCAGCTCCAGGACCGCGCGGAGATCGCCGTCGTCGGACTCATCGACGCCATCGCACAGGCCATGAAGGACGGCGCGACCGATGAGCAGCTCAAGCTCGCCCGCGATCTCCATCGCAAGGCACAGTGGCGCGTCGACTTCGTCAATGCCGAGAATTCCATGGGCTTCCACGCCCCGCAGGAAGCCGCCCGCATCCTCGGCGAGGCCATCGACTATGCACGCCAGGGTGAACTCGAAGTCGCTACCATGAAAGCCAAGCGCTGAGCACAGCGGCCCCGGGCGGACCGTGTGCATTCGCGCTCACGGGGGGTTCCATGCCGCCGCCGGAGATCGACTTCCACCACGAGCGCTCGCGCTTGCAGTTCTGGGGCAGGCTCCTGCTCGGACTCTTCCTGTGGGGCCAGATGATCCTGCAGGTCGTCGGCCTCATGTACTTCTGGCCCGAAGCCGTCAAGAAGGAAGGCCCCTGGGATGACACGTTCCTGGGTTGCCCGATCACGCAGGAAGTCGCGCTCATCATGAGCATCGCGATCCTCGGCGCCATGGGCGGGAGCACGCACGCACTGAGCTCCTTTGCCCGCTTTGCGGGCAACCGCGAACTGGTCCGAAGCTGGGTGTGGTGGTACCTGCTGCGTGCTCCCATCGGGATCGCGCTTGCGATCGTCATCTACTTCGTGATCCGCGGCGGCCTGCTCACCACCAGTTCGGCCGCCGATGGTTCAATCAACCCCTACGCGCTGGGCGCGGTCGCCGCGCTCGCGGGCCTCTGCTCAGAGAGCGCCACCATCAAGCTCTCAGAGGTCTTCGATGTTCTCTTCAAGCCCAACCGCACCGCCGACAAGGACACGATCGAAGAATCCAGTCCCGCGCTCAAGGGCCTGAACCCCGCCTCGCTCACCCGAGGTTCTGGCGATTCCAGGATCGCAATCACCGGCGCGGGGTTCATCCCCGGTGACAACCTCCTCGCCGGATCCACAACCCTCCCGATGTCGGTCGATTCACCGGCCGCCGCGACGGTCATCATCCCCGCCGCGCTGCTGGTGAAGGCCGGCGAAATTCCACTCTCGATCGTTCGTTCCGGGGGACAGCCCGTCTCCAATGTGCTGAAGCTGACCATCCACGAACAAACGTCGGATGATCGGGACGGCTGAGGCCTGGCCCATCGGTGGCGGCGCGGTCCAGTGCACACCGCAAACGGTGGTTTTCCCCTGCATTGTCAAGGCTCAAGCGGGGGCGGTTGATCCCGAACCGTCGACCTCGAAGTGTGCATCCAGAAAAGACAGCCGGCGGACCCTTGCGGGACCGCCGGCGGTACGTTTGTCGTACTGGGCTGCGTCAGGAGCAGCTCCGTCGAGCCGCGTTCAGAGACGCATGCCCTTCATACACTCGGAAATCGACACTGGATCACCTCCTTCTGAAAGAGCGTGTGCCAGCCGACACGGGCAAGTGCTTCCCGTCGCCAGCCTCTTTCCGCCGCGGACCGTCATCCGCGACACGTACCGATGAACCACCGTCGCGATCGGTGCATCACCGGCCATCAGTCAACCCATGGATGCGTGGGGCGTTTTGGCCCTCGCGTTTTCCAAGGCATCGGCTGATGCGACGAAAGTATCGTCGAACCTGAAGCGATACGCAAGGTCCTTCTCCGCGGTTCGCGCGATTTGGGCTGCCGCAAAGACCGAAATCTCAGGCGGCCTCTCCCCCTGTGGCCCTTTGGCCCTTTGGCCTTACGACCCTGACCCGAGGATAAAAAAACCCCGCATGGCTTCCCATGCGGGGCTTGGAGATCAAGAGACTTCTCGGCCGCAGAGCGGGACGTGATGAGCGTCCCAGCCGAGAGAGGTCACCGAGCCGTGATTAGCGGCGGCGGCGGCCAGCGGTCAGGCCAGCGAGGCCGACCAGGGCGAGCGAGGCGGGAGC
>DATGXW010000390.1:0-51949 GCA_035298585.1 Phycisphaerales bacterium | reverse complement strand
GCTCGAGAGTGCGCGCAGTTCGGAGGTGGTGACGGTGCCGCTGAGGACGGTGTCAGCGCGACGTCCGGAGGTCACCTTCCACTTGGTGGTGCGCATGATCTCCTTGGCGATGGCCTCGGAGAGCTGAGCCTCGATACCGGTGGAGAAGGTGTCGTTTTCAAAGACCTCGATGGCGATGGTCTTGTACTCCTCGCTGTGTGCGGAGGTGAAGGAGTAGCCTTCGCGGGGGTCGGATGCACACGCGGGAAGCAGGAGCAGCCCGCCGGCAGCCAACGCGGCGAGGGTGGTTCGAAGCGCGTTCACCGTCCACCTCCCGTGGGGCTTGTGGTCTCAGCACCCTCCTCGGCGGGGGGCGGGGTGCCGGGTGGTGCGGCATCGGTCGGCGCGGGCTGGGCGTCGGCGGCGTCCTCGGCGGCCTCGCGTTCCTCCTCGATCACGCGTGCCGACCGCGGCATGGTCCAGCCGTACTCGTCGATCATCTCCTGCGCGCGGATCGCCGCGACGGTCTGGGGATGGCGCCGCAGGAGGCGTGAAACCGTCAGGCGGGCGGCGACAGGATCCTTGCGGCGCAGGTACCACTGGGCGGTCTCGAGCATCTGGACGGCGGCCGACTCGTCGAGCCGGGCGATGAGGGCCTCGTCGAGCCCGTCGCGCTCGGCGCTCTGCGGGTAGCGAGCCTTGTAATCCTCGATGAGGAACCTGGCCTCGCGGAGGCCCGACGCGTCGTACGCGGGACCCTTGAACCGGGCGATGTTCGCGTAGACGCGCCGCTGCATCGCGCGCTGTCGCATCTCGCTCTGCGGGAAGAGCCTGAGGAAAATCTCATAGGCATCGGCCGCCATCCGCATGTCGCGGACGCGGTAGTAGTAATCGCCGAGCATCATCAGGGCCTCTTCGGCGATCCGGCTCTTGGGGAGCCGCTGGCACACGCGGATAAGGATCTCCTCGCCCGCACGCTCCGCGGGCTCGATCCGCATGCCAAGGAACTTCTTTCGCAGGCCGTTGAGATACGCAAGACCGATGTCAAGCTCACGCACGATGGCCGTCACATAGGCGTCCGAACCTGGGAAGTTCTTGATGATCTCTTCGTAGTCCTCGAGCGCGGGAACCTCGCGGTCGCGCAGGCGGCGTGCATCTCCCCGGGCCAGATACGCGTGTGCAAGCCAGGGGTTGTCCGTCCGCTCGTTGCGCTCGATCCAGCCGTCCAGGAGCGACTCGGCCATCGCCTCGCGGCCCTGGGCGATCATCTCACGGGCCCGGCCGATGACGTCGGCGTCGCTCCCGGCCTCGGGTGCCTGCGAGACTTGCCATTCCTCGCCCTCACCGATGGTGTACGTCTTCTGCTGGGCGGAAGCGGTGTGCACAAGTGCACACAGGAGCAAGGCGGCGGCCGGAGGGCCCCCAGCGCGGAGGATGTGCATGCGTCGAACCATCAGGCCATGAGAATACCACCCCCGGCACGGTAACGCTCAGCGGGGGGGAGCGGCCAGACGGATCCTGGTCCATTGCGGGTAATGGCAGACAAGCCAGGCAGGCCCGGCGGCAACCGTCAGAAGTTCATGGCCGTGCTGCTCTCACGGACCGTCAGACGCGTCGGCAGCTTGACGCACCTGGCCGGGGCCGTCCGGTCTTCGATCCGCCGGACCAGCATCCGGACTGCCATCGCACCCATTTCGTGCATCGGGAGTGCGACCGTCGAAAGTCTGGGACGGACGACCCGGGAAAGCTCCGAGTCGTTGAAACCCACCACGCGGAGCTGGTCGGGAACCCAGATCCGTGCTTCCTCCGCGACGCGCATGATGCCCAGCGCGATCTTGTCGTTGGCGGCGAGCACACCGCCCTCGAGGGCCTTCTTCTGGAGCATTCGCACCGCCCACTCCTTGCCCCAGTCGACCGAATAGTCACCCATCGCGATCTGCTCGGGGTCGACCGCGCAGCCCCGCCCCGCGAGGGCTGCGGAGAAGGCGGCGGCCCGCCGCTGGGTGTCGAAGTTGCCGCGCGGCCCGCCGACAAAGTGCAGCTTCTGCGGCTCAACCCACCGGAGAAGGTGGTCGACGGCCTCCACGGTGCCCTTGTCGTTGTCGAGCACGACGCTGTCAAGCCCCCGGTCGCTGAGATCGGTGTCGATGACCACGGTCGGGATGCCGGTCCTCACGACCTGGTCGATGAGCGGGTCGGTGGCTTCGGTGATCACCACGGCCATGGCGTCGATGAGCTTGGAGCCGACGATCGGCCCGCGGATCTGAGACACGGCCGGCTGGCCCGGCCGCTCGGGGGCATCACCCACGACGTCACGCCCGTCACGCTTGGTGATCGTCGTCATCATCAGGTGATAGCCAAGACGCGTGGCTTCCTCGTCGGCCCCGTGCAGGAGCCACGACATGAACTCGCCGTGGAAGCGGGGTAGCGCGAGCCCCAGCACCCTCGTCTCGCCCGATCCCAGGACCTTGGCGAGCGGATTGGGGGAATAGCCAAGACGTTCGATGACCTTGCGGACCCGCGCGGCGGTGTCTGGCGCGACGCCCGGCAGGTTGTTCATCACGCGACTGACAGTCGCGATGGAAACCTCCGCCGCGGCGGCGACATCATGGATTGACACGGGGCCCGTGCCGGCTTTGCGTTCGAGGGACGACACGGTGCGGATATTAGGTTGGGTCGCGCCTTTAGAATGTCATTTCACGATGAACATCTGCGCGAAAGCGGCGCCGGAGGCATTCGTGCGGCGTTCTGCACGCTCATTATCGGATCGCGTTCGGTGACAGGCCGTGATTCGGGCGATTTCCTCACCTTCCTCCAAGGCCTGCCCACCCCCGCGAGAGGATCAGCGCTGGTTCGCGTGGATGATCGCCGCGACCCCGGCGATGACGATGATGGCCGCCAGCACCGCGAGCGTGATCTTGATCCAGCTGTACGGACGCTCGCCCTGGACCTCGCCCGTCCGTGCGTTGATCAGCACGCGGTAGAGCTTGCTCTTGAAGCGGTAGGCCCCGATCCAGATCGGCAGCAGGATGTGCTTGAAGGTGATGGCGTGGTACTGCGTGCGCCGGCTGGTGATCCGCTGCTCATCACCCCCGATGTCACGGCGGATCGTCGCATCGATGTGCGGCGACATCAGCTCCTTGGCGATGTCAAAGCCGGCCGTCAGGTCGATCGAGTAGCTCTCTGCCAGGAACCCGGCGAGGTACTGGTCCTGGTACGGCGCGAGCGACTTGAGGTCCCACGGTTCGAGCGACCGTGCGTAGTCATCGGGGAGTGAGCGGCTGGCGAGGACCAGCACATCGTCGAAGGTGTTGTGCACGGTGCCCCAGCGCGGGCTCCAGCGGATCCTCCGTTCACGCCGGGTCCGCCGGACGCTCTTGCCGTTCTCGATCGCCGTGTAGCTCACGTTCACGTAGTAGGCGTCGCCGCGAAAGCCGGTGTAGTCGGTCACGGTCCTGCAGTCATAGGTCCAGGCGGGGTAATAGATGCCCTTGATGACGCCGTCGACGTCGGCGAATCGCCTGATCGCGCTGGGCGCGAACCAGAGCGACTTGATCCAGCCCCGGACGCGGTCGGCGGCCCCGCGGCGTTCGATCGCAAACGGAAGCAGCGACCGCGGCTTGATCGTGCGCCGCATGATCGATTGCAGCACGATGTTGCTGCCGCAGTATGGGCAAGACAGCGAAGTGACGTTGGGCGGACGGTCGATCTCGGCGGCGCAGGCGTCGCACTTGACCAGTTCGTGCTCGGTCTGCTCCGCGGTGGAGGCGAGGTCGGCCAGGGCCTCCGAGAAGTTGAGCTCCTCGACGATCCGCCCCGAACCCTCGATGGCGTTCTCGTGGCCGCAGTAAGGACAGTGGAGGGACTCCGCGCCCGGCTTGAACTCAAGCTTCGCGCCGCACTTGGCGCACGGAAAGCGGGTCCCCTCGTCGGTTGCCGCCGGGGGCAATCCGCCATCGGAGACCTCAACCACCTCGTTTGCATCGTCGCGATTGTGCGGCATGGTTGGGGATGGACATCAGGGACGATGTTCAGGGCGTCAGCGGGGCGGCAGAGGCGGCGGAACCGCGCCGCCGGAAGCGCCGAAAATCGGGGCCAGCGCGGCAACCTGTCCGGCAGGGGTCCACGCACTCATGCCCGGGGCCCACACGAGTGTCGCCGCGCTGACCTCGCCGGTGCGGGCCTTGGCGGCGAGCGTTCCCGAATCAAAGGGGCCGGCCTGCTGGCCGTTGATCGCGACATGGAAGACCGCCAGGGGAGGCGGCGCGTGCCCCGCGCCCTGCGCGACCTGCGACTGGGCCGACATCGCGTTTGCCATCGCCTGCCCCATCGCGATGCCCGCGCCCAGGCCCACGCCGGTCCCGGCCGCGCCGCCCGGGTTGTTGGCGGCATCGCCGATGGCGTTGGCCGCCTGGAACTGCGTGAAGCGGTTGAGATCGCCGATCACGCCCATGCTGGTGCGTTTGTCGAGCGCCTTCTCCACCTCGGGGGGCAGCGAGATGTTCTCGATCAGGAGCGTCGGGACTGACAACCCGTACGCACCGATCTCGGGGGCGAGCTTGGCCTGCATGTCCCGTGCGATCGCGTCGTAGTTGGCGGCCAGGTCGAGCGCGGCGAGCTTGCACTCGCCGACAGACTCTGCGAACTGCGAGACGATCATGTTGCGGATCTGGGTCGAGATCTCGTCGGTCGAGAAGCGTGCGTCGGTGCCGACGGCGGCGCGGATGAGTTCGACCGGCTTCTCGACCTTGAGCACGTACGTCCCAAAGGCGCGGAGGCGGACAGGGCCGAACTCCGGATCCCGGAGCATGATGGGGTTCATCGTCCCCCACTTGAGGTCGGTGAACCGCCGCGTGCTGACGAAGTAGACCTCGGCCTTGAACGGGCTTTCGAATCCGTGCTTCCACCCCTTGAGCTTCCCCAGGATCGGGAGATTCTGGGTGGTGAGCGTGAAGGTGCCGGGGAAGAGGAAGACGTCGGCGACCTGGCCTTCGTTGACGAAGACCGCGACCTGCCCCTCGCGGACGATCAGCCTGGCGCCGTTCTTAATCTCGTTGTCATGCCGCGGGTACCGCCAGACGAGCGTGTCCGGCGTCGAATCAAGCCACTCGATGATGTCGATCAGTTCGCCGCGGAGTGCATCGAAAATGCCCATCTTCCAGCCTCCAGTCGTCCGAAGACGCCGCCGCGGGCGTTCGATCTCCCGAACATCACGCGGCCGGCAGGACTTCATCGTAGAAGGGGACTCGCGGTTTCGAGCGGGGGGCGATGAACCGGGTCCCGCCGAGGACGGCGTGGAACTACACTCTGCATGCACGAGGAACGAGCCATGAAGAACACCGCACTGCTGCTCTTGCTGTCCACCGCGGGTCTTAGCGTCCTGCCCCTGGCCGGCTGCTCTTCAACCGGGATCGCCGTCCGCGAGGCGTTTGGCTACGCCAAGCGCGAGCAGCTCGTCGACCGCGTCGCCGACGCACGGGATGAGCAGGTCGAGGCCAAGGAGCAGTTCGAATCAGCGCTGGCCGAGTTCCTGGCGGTGACGGGGGTGGGCGGCAGCCCCACGACCAGGGAGCTCGAGCAGAAGTACTCGACGCTCAAGAGCTCGTACGAGAAGAGCGAATCCCAGGCCCAGGATGTGCGCGACCGCATCGCGAGCGTCGAGACTGTCGCGGCGGCGCTCTTCAAGGAATGGGAAGCCGAGCTCAAGCAGTATTCGGATGCTTCGCTGCGTTCGATGAGCAAGAAGCAGCTCGACGAGACGCAGAGCCAGTACGAGAAGCTGCTCGCGGCCATGAAGAACGCCGCCTCGAAGATGGATCCCGTCCTGGTCAAGTTCAAGGACCAGGTCCTGTTCCTCAAGCACAACCTCAACGCCCGCGCGATCGCCTCGCTCCAGGGGACGGCGACCCAGGTCGAGACTGACGTCACTTCTCTGATCAAGGAGATGGAAGCGGCGATCAACGAGGCGGACACGTTCATCAAGCAGATGCAGTCCAACGGCTGAACCAGGGAGTGCACACGCCATGGGCGCGACGACCTATCTCCCGCCGCTTGTGATCGGCGGGGGAAACATGGCACGTGCGATCGTGCTCGGTGCACACGGCAAGGGGCTGACCGTCTTCCGGGGCGGGGTGGTCGCCGAGCCGGAGACCGCCAAGCACGCGGATTTTCAGCACGCGGGCCTGGCGACGTTCTCCTCCGTCAGCGCCGCCTGCCGAGAGCTCGAAGCCGCCGCGGGAGTGCGGCCGATCCTGCTTGCCGTCAAGCCCCAGATGCTGACAGACGTTGCCCGGGACTTAAGGCCGCACCTGTCGGGCAAGGAACTGGTGATATCCATCCTCGCCGGCGTGACGATCGAGCGGCTTACTGATGTGCTGAGCCCGGCGACGCACATCGTCCGCGTGATGCCGAATCTCCCGGCCTCGATCGGCGCGGGCGCGACATCGATCACGCCATCGATGAGCGCCAGCACGGATGACGCCGCGTATGTCCGAGCGATTTTCGAGTCGGTCGGACCCGTGGTGGTCCCGCTCCCCGAGCACCTCGTGGACGCCTTCACCGCCGTCGCGGGATCGGGCCCGGCGTATCTCTTCTACCTTGCCGAGGCGATGCAGCGGGGCGCGATCGAGTGCGGGTTTGATGAGAAGACCGCTCGCACGCTCACCCGCCAGACGCTGATCGGAGCCGCCGGGCTGCTCGCGGTGGACGGGCGAGACGCACACGAACTCCGGGCCGCCGTCACCAGCAAGGGCGGGACCACCGCCGCCGCGACCGGGGTCATGGACAACGCCGACGTCCACGGCATCATGGCCCGTGCGATCATCGCGGCCCGTGACCGCGGACGCGAACTCGGCAGGGCGTGACCGCGACCGCACGGGTTAGAAGTCCCGACGTACAAAGATCCAGGACGCGATCCCCAGGATGACGCCCTCAAAGACCAGGGACGTTCCGAGCACCCACCAGACGGACCGCTCGCGCATGGCATTTTCGACCCGCAGCGCGATGTCGCGGTCGTCGATATTGAGTTCGCGGTCACCCTCTTCGAGATCGACGCTCTGCTGGCGGTTGTTGCTCAACCCCTGAAGATCCGAGATCGAGGTGACCTCCCGCTCCAGCAGCTTGAGCGTCTCGGAGGTCTTGGGGAGGAGGGTTTTCACCGCAAAGAAGAGCTTGTGCCAGCCTTCAAGCTTCGGCAATGCCTCCCTGGCCTCTTCGAGCTTCTTTGTGCGTTCGACCAGTTGTTGCTTCATGCGATCCGCACGTTCCTGTGCACGGTCCGCGAGCCGTCCGGCCCGCTCGAACTCCTCGCGTGCCTTGCCCGCCTCGGGGCTGCTGTCGGAGGGGGCCGAGGCGGGTTCGGCTGGCTTCACGGCCTTGGCTTCCTGCTCGGCGATCCGCTTGGGGAGATCCACCTGCACGGACTTCTCAAGCTGCTCGATGCGAACCTGCTGGCGCTCCTTCAGGCCCAGAAGAACCGAGGCTTCGGCCGTGTGCACCAGGAAAATCGCCACCCACAGCAGTATCGTCACCAAAAGCGAGGCGATGGTGGACCGGGTGATGAGGCCGACCAGGGCGCAGAAGGCAAAGAGGTAGCTGAAAAACGCGACGATCAGCGGGATCGACATGAAGATCCGCGGTTCCCACGACTCCCCGCGGATGCCGATCACCAGGAAGGCACCGAGACTGAAGACCGCGACCTGGAGGGTGACAAAGAGCAGCCCTGTCGCATACTTGGTCAGAAACAGTCGGAGGCGGCCGATCGGGCGCGAGAGGGCAAGCTCGATCGAGCCCGAGCTGATGAAATCAGGGATGATCGACGCGGTGGAGATGAGCGCGAGGATCGTCGCCGCCCACGAAAGCCAGATGTTGAAGCCGATCGGGATGAAGACCACCGACTTGTAGAACGCCGCCTTCGTCAGCGTCTTGGTGTTCATGAACTCGTTTTCGAAGGACCACTGCAGGATCGTAATTCCCTTGTCGTTGATCCCGATCGAAGCCATCGCCCCGACAAAGAGAGCCGAGAGGAGCAGGACGATCCAAAAGAGGCGCTTGGCGTTCAGCTCGCGGTATGCATCGACCAGGAGTGCAAGCGTCTGGGTGATCATCGGCCCGCCTCCTTGCTTGTGTCGGCCCCGGGGTTGAGAGCCTTGCCCGTGTTCGGATCGGTCACGGCCTGCATGAAAAGATCCTCGAGCGAGGGACGGGTCGGCCGCACGGAGCGGATGGTGATGCCGGCGCTCCGGAGACGGTCAATGAGCGGCTGGATGGCGCGGGCGTCGTGCGTACCGGCGATGATCAGATCACCCTGGCGCGCCAGCGGCCCGAGCCCAAGGTCGGTGGCCGTCACCACGCCCTCCGCGGCGGGAGAGCTTTCAATCTCGATCACGTACTTCTGCTGGTCCCGGGTCAATTCGTCGATGGTTCCCTGGGAGTGCACACGCCCCTGCACCAGGATCGCCACCCGGTCGCAGACCATCTCCAGTTCGCTCAGGAGGTGCGAGTTCAGGAAGACCGTCCGGCCCTGTTCTTTCAATCGGACCAGGATCGCGCGGATGTCCTTCCGGCCCACCGGGTCGACGCCGTCGGTCGGCTCATCGAGCACGACGAGCTCCGGATCGTTCACGACGGCCTGCGCGATCCCGATTCGCTGACGCATCCCCTTGGAGTACCCCTTGACGCGGGTGTCGGCCCAGTCCTTCATCCCGACCAGTTCGAGCAGTTCGGCGGCCCGGCGCTTGCGATCACGCCGCTTGACGTTGGCCATGGCGCCGTAGAACTCGATCACCTGCCGGCCCGTCAGATATTCCGGGAAGCGATGGTGCTCGGGGAGATATCCGACCCGCGCGAGCGCTCGCTTATCCCCCACCGGGCCGCCGAGCACCGTGCCGTGCGCTCTGGTCGGACGGATCACCGTCATCAGGATCTTGACCAGCGTGCTCTTTCCCGCGCCGTTGGGCCCGAGAAGTCCGAAAACCTCGCCGCGGCGGACGTTCATCGAGATCCCACGGAGCGCATGGACCTTCTTGCCGTAGGTCTTCCGCACATCCGTCAGGTCGATGGCCGCGGCATCGCCGCTGTTTGGTGTCACGAGTCCAACCCTCCTGCCCTCAAGGACCATTCGACGGCGTGCCGCCGGGGAGCATTCGGAAACGCACACGCCCGCTTTCGCGCGTGCCCCGCCGCGAAGTCTCGCCGCCACCCGATCACGGCTATCCCTGCCGACGCCGCCACCGTTCAACAAAGGCATCGTACTGCTCTGGCGTATCGATCCCAACCGAGCTGACGGGGTAGATGGCGACCGCGATGGAGTGCCCGTGCTCCAGGACCCGAAGCTGTTCGAGCATCTCGGTGGCTTCCAGCGGGGTCGGGGCGAGGGTCACGTAACGCTGAAGGAAACGAACCCTGTAGGCATAGATCCCGATGTGCTTGAGGGGCATCGCCGCCGGAGACGCGGCACGCGGGAAGGGGATCAGCGACCGCGAAAAATAGAGTGCGGTCGAATCGGCACGCAGCACGACCTTCACGATGTTGGGGTTGGCCGCGTCCTCCCCCGACACAAAGGGCGCGGCGGCGGTCGCGACCTCCGCGCTCGAATGTTCGAGCGCCTCCACCACCGCGTCGATCAAGCCGCCCTCGATCTCGGGTTCATCGCCCTGGACATTCACCACGATGTCATCCTCGGCGAGCCGCAGGATGCCCGCCGCTTCCGCAAGGCGGCTGGTGCCGTTGGGATGCTGGACGGAAGTGAGCACCGCGTCCCCGTCAAATTCCTCCACAGCGTGCATGATCCTCGGATCGTCGGCGGCGATGACGACGCGCGAAGCTCGCCGCGACCGGGAGGCGGAGTCGTAGACATGCTCGATGAGCGTCTTGCCCGTCCGCGACGCGAGCACCTTCTCGGGGAACCGGGTTGACGCGAGCCGGGCGGGGATGATCGCCACAACCTCGACGACCGAGTCCTGTTGCTTTGCGCTGGTCATGAGGGATGGAGGGGTGTGGGCGGGACCCGTGGGGCGTTGGGATGGGGGGCCCGTGGGGCGTTGGTGTGTGGGGGTTGTGGGAGGTGTGATCCGCTCGCTCAGGCGCCCTCGGTCGCCGGGGCCGGGGGCGCGGACCCTCCCGAGCGCAGCTCGACGAGGAGCTTCTTGAGCTCGTCGCGCTGCTGGCGAATATCGCGGTAGGTGATCTGCTGGATGGCGATCGACGAGGCGATCTTCTCGGCCTCTTCGGCGGAGGAAAGGTCGCGCTCCTGCGTTCCCTTGGCCTTGAGCGCCCGCATCAGGTCGTATCGCAGCTCGAGCGCCACGTCGGGCAGGATGTCGCGCGAATCAAGCGCCTTGCGGAACGTGTCGATCGATTCGTCAACCCAGCCGATCTTCGCGAACGACCGCCCCAGGAACAGCAGCGAGGGCGTCTTGAAGCGGGGGTCGTTCTGCGACTGCTGGAAGAGCGCGATCGACTCCTCGTTCATCCCGATGTTGAAGTACCGCTTGCCAAGCTCGAACTTGCGCGCGATATCCGTCGGATAGGCCTCGACGCGGATTCGGAACTCCTCGAGCTCGAACTCGACAAAGTCGCGCTGCGCCTTCTCCAGTTCGGATTTCACCGCCGCGTCGTTGGGACGCGCCGCGGCCTTCTCCTTCAAAGAGTCGATCTTCTTGCGGGCAAGATTGATCCTCAGATCTCCCGCCTGCTCGCGGAAGGTGAACTGGTTCGTCAGCGCATAGGCCTCGTCCATCAGCTTGAGTGCACGCGCCACGTCCTCGGGACGCCCCCGCTCACGCAGCCGCTTGATCAGCACCTGCGTGGCGGCGATGTCGGTCGGGCGGGCGGCGTAGTCGTCCTCCGCGGCCTTGACGAGCAGGTCCATCGTGTCGGCGGTCTTGACGATCGCGTCCTGCGCTTCGAGGAGCCGCTGCTGATCGGCGTTCTTGATGTTGGAGCGGAAGCCGCCGGCCTCGCCGGTCTTCTCAAACCCGCCCTTGTTCATCGTCTCCTGCGCGGCGAGGTTGCGGATCTCCGCGGCCAGTTCGCCGTCGGTCGGATCCATCTTGAGCGCCATCTCCGCCGACTGCAGCGCGAGCGTGTACGCCCCCGCGCGGTTGGCCGCCTCCTTGAGCTTGAGGAAGAGCGACTTGGAGGCCCGCTTGGGATCCCTGACCAGCGAGTTGAACGCGCGGACACCGATCCACTCGACCGGCTCCTTGAGGGTCAGCGCAGCGCCCAACTCCGCCGCGCGCACCGCCGCGGCGGGATCTTCGGGGCGAAGCGACCAGTCCAGCAGCGACATCAGGTAACGATCGACCGGCGTGCTCGATGAGATCGGCTTGGTGACGTCCTTGCTCACGCGGGGCTTGTCACCCGCCTTGGAGGTAAACGCGCCGGCCGAGGTGAAAAAGCCCTTGAGCCCGGCCATGCTCGTCGGGTCCCATCGCAGCCCGCTGAGCCAGAGCTGCATGGCGTACTCATAGCTGTTGGTGTCGTGTACCGTGCGTGCGTGCTTGAAGAACCCCTCGGCCTTCTCGGGCGAGAAGGCGGCCGGCGCCGCAGCGCCTTCCGGCTTCTTCTCGGCGTTATCGTCTGACTTCTTCCAACCAAAGATTCCCAAGGGTTCCGCCTCGTCTTAGGGTGCCATAGCTCCACGACCCGGAAAGCAAATCTCCCAGGCCCGCGATCAGGGGCGCGATTGTAGTGATTCGGGGCGGGTGAGTCTCGGTGCACACGCCAAACCAAAGCCGTTCAACCCGTCCGATTGTTCGAAACCTGGTCGGAATCGACCGGCGAGACACGCCGCCTTTCCCGCTCGCGGGATCCGGGTACGCCCCTTCACTATCATGCACGCGTGACCGCCGATCCTTCCCTAAACCCCTCCCGGCTCCAGATTGTCCATTATCCGGCCGCGGTGCTGCGCAAGAAGGCGACCGCGGTTCAATTGGGCTCAACCGACCTCTCGGCGGTCGCTTCGCGGATGCTGGACCTGATGCACACGGCGGAGGGGATCGGTCTTGCCGCCCCCCAGGTCGGCCTTTCGATCCGCATGTTCGTGGTCGACATACCACCCGACGATGAGCGCACGGCCGATGGCGATCTTCCCTCGGCGACCAGGGGTCCCCAGGTCTACATCAACCCGGTGATCTCCCGGCCTCTGGGTGCTCCGGAGGCCTCCGAGGAAGGGTGCCTGAGCCTGCCGGACATCCGGGGGCAGGTGCTTCGCCCCCCCACCGTCACGATCCACGCCTACGACCTTGCGGGCAAGGAGTTCACGCAGACCGCGACCGGACTTCTGGCCCGGTGCTGGCAGCATGAACTCGACCACCTCGACGGCACGCTGATTCTCGACCGAATGACCCAGATGTCCCGCATCCGCAATCGCGCGGCGATCCGCGATCTTGAGCGGGGCGGCTCGGAGCATTGAACCGGACCCTCCCTGTTCCGCCACCACGCCTCTTTATGAAACTGCTCTTCTTCGGGTCAGGCGCCTTTGGAATTCCCACCTTGGCGAGGCTGGTCTCCAGCCACCAGGTCGCGATGGTGGTCACGCAGCCCGACAAGCCCGCCGGGCGCGGTTCGGTGCTCACGCCCACGCCCATCGCCCAGTGGGTGTCGGAGCATGCACCGGCGATCCCGATCCTCAAGCCGGTCAATGTCAATGAGCCCGGCGTGATCGCCCAGCTCCGCGGATTCGCCGCCGACGCCTGGGTCGTCATCGCCTTTGGACAAAAGCTCTCGCGGCCCTTGCTTGAGGACGTCTTTGCCATCAATCTCCACGCCTCGCTCTTGCCCCGCTGGCGCGGCGCGGCGCCGATCCACGCGGCGATGCTCGCCGGCGACCCCGTCACGGGCAACAGCGTCATTACCCTTGCCGACAAGATGGACGCGGGGCTCGTGCTGGGCCAGTCCACCCGCCCGGTGGAACCCTCGGTGACGGTGGGTGAGATGCACGATCTGCTCGCGTCCGATGGGCCCTCGCTGGTGGAAGATGTCCTCGGCCGCCATGCCGCCAGGACCCTCGCGGGCGCCCCGCAGGATCCTGCACAGGTCACCATCGCCCGCAAGCTCTCCCGCGCGGATGGATGGATCGACTTTGGACACAGCGCGGATCTCTGCCGACGGCGGATCCATGCACTCACCCCCTGGCCCGGAATCCTCGCCCGCCTCGATCGGCCCGGTTCCACGGGAAAGCCCGCGCTGGAACTCAAGCTTCTGCGTGCACATGCACAAGCCGGGGAACTCGCGCCCGCGGGGATACCGCCGGGAACGCTGATCCAGCCTGGAAGCACCGGCCTGATCGTGTGCGGCGACCGCACACTGCTCACGCTTGTGGAAGTCCAGCCCTCGGGCAAAAGACCGATGAAGTGGGAACAGTTTGCCAACGGTGCACGTCTGGATGGTGAACTGATGCTCTCGACAGCGCCCGCGCCCCCTGCACACTCGGATGTTGCTTGATGCTCACGCTCTGGGATCTCCTGCCCAAGTCCCTTCGTCCCGAGCCGCCGCCCGCCAAGCCGGCCGCAAAGCCATCGTCCCTGAAAATCCCCCACAGCGCATCAGACAACGCTGTACATGTCGCTCCGCGGGCGGTTCCGGTCGCTCCCAAGGCCCCTGCACACCGGCCCGTGCGGACGCGTCGAAAGCCCGCCGCGGTCGATGTGCACACGCCCTTGGTGACCAGCAAGTCCGACCCGATGCAGGCCCGCTACGACCGGGTTGTCGAGTCGATGCTCGCCAAGTACGGCGTCCGCGTGCGCAAGTGGCGAACAAGCATGTCCGGCGTCGCCTGGACGGTGACCTACCGAGATGGCAAGGTCTCTCGGTTGATCGAATCTCCCAGGCCCAAGGGTCCGATGTCCGCCGCCGTCTTCCTGCACGAGATCGGACACCATGCACTCGGCATCGGGGCGTTCAAACCCCGCTGTCTTGAGGAATACCACGCCTGGGCGTTTGCGATACGCGCGATGGAAGCCGAAGGGCTCAACGTCACCGATGCGGTCCGCGACCGGATGCGTCGATCACTCGAGTATGCGGTCCGCAAGGCGATGCGCCGCGGACTTCAGAGCCTGCCCGTCGAACTCGCGCCCTATGTCCCCACGCCGCGCCGCTGACTTTTCAACCCCCGTGTCCGGCCTCCGCACGTGATACCTTCGCGTTCGCCAGCGCATCGGATCCCCCGCGCCATCCGACGTCGCGGAGCACCGTGACCCAGCGCTCGTGCTCGCGGCGAAACTCGGCCGTGCCATCCCGGCCCATCTCCGCGTGCCACCACCAGCACAGCCCCACGGGCAGGTCCATGTCGAGCACAAGGTCCGCGATCTGGCGGTCTGAAAGGTCCACCATCGGCGTTTCGATGTGGAATCCCGGCCCATGATGGAGGTCGGCATCGAGCGCGATCAATCGGCCCACCAGCAGGGCCCGATCCACCGCACGCGAGACTTCATCAAGATCCGGGCTCTGGGGCTGAGAGGAGTGCACGGGCCATACGACCGATCCGCACCCCCGCCCCACCGCCGCGACCGAGGCCTTCACAAGATTCAAGGTGTCCCACGGCCACTCTGCATGGGTCGAAGCTCCCGGCGCCGGCTGGGCGGGCTCGGGCTCTTCCACAAGTTCAAAGTCAAAGAGCTCGGCCTGCCTCCGCGAAACCCAGCGGCGCGCGGTCGCCGTCGGACCCGGCACGGGTGAAACCCACAGCACAGGCCGGATCTGTCGACGCTTCTCCGGATCGGGCTCGGCAAGCAACGCGGCATCCGCCGCCGCCGAGCACGCCAGGATGCTCGACAAGCCGCCATCGCCAACCACCAGCGTCCTGCGTGGTGCGGTCATGTCTCAAGTGTAATCAACCAGACGCCCGAATGTTTCCCGGGGGTGTTCCTTATCGTCCCGGTCGAGTAGATTCACCCCGGGCCGCACACGTTCGCCGATCCTCGGGCACCAGGTACGACACCCCATGACACACCAACCCCACCTTCAGGAGATCGCCGACTGCCTCGCCCGTGCACGGCGCGTGGTGGTCCTTACCGGGGCCGGAGTCTCGGCCGAGAGTGGAACCCCCACGTTCCGCGATGCGATGACCGGCCTCTGGGCAAGCTTCAACCCTGAACAGCTCGCCACACCGGAGGCCTTCGAACGGGATCCCGAACTTGTCACCCGCTGGTACGACCACCGCCGCCTGGGTTGCCTTGCATGTCTTCCCAACCCGGGGCACCTGGCTCTTGCCCGGATCGAACGCGAAATCACCGCGCGAGGAGGCCGGTTCACGCTTCTGACCCAGAACGTCGATCGGCTGCACCAGCGAGCGGGAAGCTCGAACGTCGTCGAACTGCACGGGAGCATCATGGTCTGGCGCTGCACAAAGACCGGCGTGTGCATCACCCCGGGCCCCGAACCCATGCGCTTCTTCCCCCCAACTTCCCCGGACGGATCTCTGCTCCGGCCCGATGTCGTCTGGTTCGGCGAGATGCTGCCCCAGGAGGCGCTCTTGGCCGCCGACCGAGCGCTGGCCGAGGCCGACCTGTTCTTCACGATCGGCACCAGTTCGGTTGTTCAGCCGGCGGCCAGCTTCATCTTCCTCGCCAATCGCGCCGGCGCCACCACCTGCGAGATCAACCCCACAGACACCGCCGTGACGCGATGGGCCGACCTGGTGGCCCGCGGAAAATCGGGCGAGGTGCTCCCCCGCATCGTCGAGTGTGCATTCGGCCCCGGCCAGCCCTGAAACCAGGCCCGCCTGTTTCAGGGAACGGCGGCGACCGGAAAGACAATCGGCAGCAGCCAATACCCGATCAACGAGATCAGGAGGATCGCGACGAGGTTGAGCATCAACCCGGCCTTGGCCATCTGCGAGACGTGCAGCAGGCCCGGCCCAAAGACGATGGCGTTGGGGGGCGTACCCATCGGCATCATGAAGGCGTAGCTCGCAGCCATCGCCGCGGGGAAGACGAGCAGGTACGGATGAACGCCCAAGGGACCCGCCACGGCGGCCGCGATGGGCATCACGGCCGTCGCCAGCGCGGTGTTGCCCGCAAACTCGCTCGCAAAGACCACCGCCGCGCAGAAGAGCAGGATCACCAGCAGCGGGTGCATCCCTCCAAGACCCGAGAGCAGCGATCCGATGTAGACGTCCGCGCCGTGCTGGGTCATCGCCGCCGTCAGGCTCAGGCCGCCGCCGAACATCAGCAGGATCCCCCAGGGGATCCGGGAGGCGGTGTGCCAATCCAGTGCAAACTCCCGCCTGGCCGCGTGCACGGGCGTGATGAACAGCAGCAGCGACGCGATGACCGCGATCCCGGCATCGGTCAGGAGTTCAACCTTCCGGCCGTCGGGAAGCCTGCGGATCACCCCGGCCAGTTCGCCCAGCGGCTCGCGCAGCATCCACGACGACGCCGCGATGATGAAGATGGCAAGGACTGTCTTCTCCCCGCGCGACATCCGACCAAGTCCCTGGAGATTGCGCTCGATCTCCTGCCGGACGCCCGGGATCTCCTCGGACGTCACCCTGAACGCGATGCGCGTCAATACACACCACGCCAGCGGCAGGAACACGAGCATCAAGGGCACGCCCAGCGCGGCCCACCGCATGAACGAAATATCCTGCCCGAATGTCTTGCTCACGAAGTTGGCCAGGACGATGTTGGGGGGAGTTCCGATGAGCGTCCCGATCCCGCCGATGGTGGAGCCGTAGGCGATCGCCAGCAGGAGCGCTGCCGCGAACTGGTGGAAGTGTGCACGGTGCCTCTCACCCTCCGCGCCCGCCGCGTCGAGCGCGCTTCGAGAGATGGTCAGCACGCTCACGGCCACCGGCAGCATCATGACCGCCGTGGCGGTGTTGGAGACCCACATGCTGACCAGCGCACACGCCAGAAGAAAACCCCCCACCACACGCACCGGCTTGGTGCCGACAACGCCCACCACCCGCAGCGCCACCCGCCTGTGCAGCCCCCACTTCTCCATCGCCGCGCCGAGGAACATCCCGCCCATGAAGAGGAAAATCACGTCATCGGCGTAGGGCGCGGCGGCGGCCTTGATGGGCATGATGTTCAGCAGCGGAAAGACCGCGATCGGGAGCAGGCTGGTGGCTTCGAGCGGGATCGCCTCGGTCAACCACCACGTGATCATCCACACGCCCACCGCCGCCGCCGCTCGCCCCTCCCACGAAAGCCCCGAGATGATCCTCCCAGCCTCATCCCGGACATCGTGCGGCAGCGCCATGTGCACAACCAGCGCCAGGACCGGCCCAAGGCACAGCCCCAGCCACCGGACCAACGCGGCAAACTTTCCGGAGCCCGCACCTTCATCCGTGTGCACTGCTTCCATCGTGAAACCTCAACCCCCTTCCCCGCCGGCACGCTCGAACATGGCGGCCAACTGGAGCATCTCCGCGAATCCCTCCGGGTTCTCGCGGATCCTGCGCGCAAGCTTGGTGTCGTGCGGATTGACCTGGCCGAACGGCGTCATGATCGCCCACTCGGTGAGCAACTCCGCGGGGTGGATGCCGCGGTCACCCTGCTTGAGCCGCGCGACGTCATACGGCGCGTTCAGCAGCGTCGCGTCGATCCCCGCGTCGGTGACATCGTGCACCTCAAACCACAGGTGCTCCCGATCAGAATCGGCCGAAGCATGGTCGACCTTGTACCCGAGCTTGACGAGCGATGGAAGATTGAACTTCGCAAGCTCCTCACGCAGGGCGCGAAACACGGGCAGCGACGCCGCCGCCCGAGCCGACATCACCTGCGTTGCAAGGCTCGAGTACGACACCAGCATCCCGTCCTGCGCTGGGGTGCGCATCGCGGTCGACGGTCTTGCGCCCTTCCGAAGAAGCCTCGAGAAGAAGGTTGTCGTGTCGCAGAGCACTGCGCGATCTTTCGAGTGGTACTCGTCGTGCTGACGCATCGACGTCCACGGCTCTCCCGCCGTGCGCATGAACTCATCCGCCGGCACGCAACGGATGTCTGGCAAGCCCCGCATGATCTGGTACCGCGCCGTGTTCGGTGACAGGTCACCCTCCGCCGCAGCGAAGGCCAGTGCGCGTGGTACGCCGTGCGGCACCAGCGACATCTCCGGCGCGAGGATATCAAAGTCAAAGGCCCCGATCTCCGCAAGCCCGTGGGTATGCAGCCAAGCGACCGGCGGCTCTTCCTCCTCTTCACCTTCCCCACGCTTCTCCGACGGTCGGTCCTGGCTCACTGCGTGCAGCTCGTAGAGCTGAGAGATGTCCGCGTCGGCGTCGTGCATGACCTCATCCCGCAGCGCGCCCCGCGACCAGAACCGCGTGGAGACATGATCGCTGGCGACCACGCCGTCATCTCCGATGATCGCGCTGAGATAGTGAAAAAGGTGCTTGCGGTCGCGCAGCGCATCCTTGCGGGAGCTCTCGATGCCTATCGAAACACCTGTTCCCGCCGCCGCCGCCTCTTCCTTCTCCTTCTCCGTCAACGAGACGGACCACTCCAGCAACCTGGTCGGCAGCGGCATCTGCTTCATGGCCGTGAGCGTGGCGTCACCCCACCGCGGGTGCTTGAGCTTCAACTCCCAATGTGCATTCTCCCGGACCTGGGCACGCTGGATATCGCACCCATGGCCTCGCATGTACTCAAACTCTTCCGCTCTTGGCGGCAAGTTCCCCCGGAAGTGCACAGACCCCGCCAGCAGCACCGGCTTCTTCAACAGATTGAACATAACTATCTCCCACATAACCCCGAGAGGGGCCGCCCGATATGCGCCCCGAGCCGGGAGCATACCCGATCGGTCTGGCGATCGCATACGCTGGCCGCATGCACACCGAGTCGGCAGCCCGCCGCATCTTCTCATCTCCAGTCTGGTTCCTGGCGATCCTCATGATCACGTCTCTTTGCGGTTGCGGCGCCACGCCCGCCCGCCGGATAGATCGGCACGGCACGGAGATCATGGTCTGCGGACAGCTCTACGACATCGGTGTCCCCGTCGTTCTCTTCACCGACCCTGGCGGGTACGACGCATACCGGATCGAGCGAAGATACGTTCCGTGGGAGGAATCGGGCTGGGAGAAGACGCACGCCGCGGGCGTGACGGAGCCAACCCGCTACAACCTCCGGTTCCAGAAGACTGCGCGGGAGGTCTACACGGAAGGCGAACTCGAGCAGATCCGCGGCGGCGGATGGGATCTTCCGCTCCTCCAGAAGCACGTCGACCAGTTCGTGCTGCACTATGACGTCGCCGGCACCAGCAGGACGTGCTTCCGCGTGCTGCACGATTTCCGCGGACTCTCCGTCCACTTCATGCTCGACCTGGATGGCACGATCTACCAGACCCTCGACCTCAAGGAACGCGCCTGGCACGCCACGATCAGCAACGACCGCTCCATCGGGATCGAGATCGCCAACATCGGCGCTTACGCCCCCTCGAACCCCGCATCGCCACTGAAAGAGTGGTACGCCAAGGACGACTCGGGGAGGACCCGCATCACGCTCCCCTCGCGGCTTGGAGACGGCGGCGTCCGAACACCGGACTTTGTCGGCAGGCCCGCCGTCGATGAGCCCATCCAGGGAACCATCAACGGCTCGCGGCTCCAGATGTACGATTTCACGCCCGAGCAGTACCGCTCGCTTATCCGCCTCACCGCGGCGCTGTGCACGATCTTTCCCCAGATCCAACCCGAGGTCCCCCGTGACGCATCCGGCGAGGTTCGGACGTCCGTGCTTTCACCCCAGGAATGGCTTGATTTTCAGGGCATTCTTGGCCATTGCCACGTCCAGGAAAACAAGCAGGATCCCGGCCCCGCCATGCGGTGGGAGTGGTACCTCGACGAGGTCCGCAAGCAATTGAAAAGCCGCTGACTCCCGAGCGTGCCGCCATGCACACCGCCGCGCGGCGCTTCCATTAGCTCAACGACCCGTCGAGCCAAAGCCGCCCGACCCTCGCGCCGTTTCATCAAGCTCATCCACCTCGACCACCTGTGCACGGATCACCGGCGCGATCACCATCTGTGCAATCCGCATCCCGTCCGTCACCGTGAATGGTTCACGCCCGTGGTTGATGATCGGCACGATCACCTGACCACGGTAATCGCTGTCGATCGTGCCGGGCGTGTTGGGCATCGAGATCCCGTGCTTGATCGCAAGACCCGACCGGGGTCTGATCTGCGCTTCAAAGCCAACGGGGATCGCCATCGCAAATCCGCACGGGATTCCCTTGATCTCGCCGGGCAACACCACCACCGGACCATCCGGCACGCACGCCGAAAGGTCCATCCCAGCGGCCTGCGAAGTCTGGTACGCGGGCACCTTGGCCGCCGTGTGCAGCCGCTTGAACCGGAGTTCAACCTGGGCCATGTTCGTCGGCAATTCCACGTGCACAACCGGGGCGTGATGGGTCGCAGCTTTCACGCGAGGAACATACGACACCCTCATCCCCTGCAAGGCCAATTGACAGCTCCTTTGTGCCGGTGCGCCAGGGTCTCATGAACACCCCAGAAGTGCTCGAAGGAGTCTTGGATCGAACACGCCTCCATCGCGGCCGCGGCGGCACGGCCCATCAGGGCCCGGCGCTGGTCGTCCAACACCAGCTCCGTGATCGCCCCGATCCATGCCTCGTCTGAACCATGCGGCGTCACCAGGCCGGTCACACCGTGTCTCACGACTTCCTTGGGCCCACCGACATCCGACACGATCGCCGCCAGACCCGAAGCCTGGGCTTCCAGCACCACCTGTCCCAGCGTGTCCGTTACCGAAGGAAATACGAAGAGATCGCTCGACGCGTACAGCCGGGAAAGTTCTTCCGCAAACCGAAAGCCAAGGAAACGGACCGAAGTACCACGGCACGCACCTTCCAGGTCCTCCCGCAATGGCCCATCCCCCACCACGACCAGTTCAACCTCCCGTCCCGCCGTGTGCACACGCTTCACAACCCGCGGCCAGATTCGCGCCAGCAAATCCAGGTTCTTTTCAACGCTCACGCGACCGCAGTACAAGACACGCACCGGCGCCTCGCCGCCCGGCCGGGCGTGAACGCCCTCCTGCCAGACGGATGGATCGCGAAACCGTGTTCCAAAGGAACTCAGATCGACGCCCGGCCGCAACCGCTCGACATCGCAATGGGCCAGCGCAAGCTCACGCACGTGCCGGGCATACTCATCGCTGCGGACAAAGAGCTTCGCAAAGCCTCCATAAAACATGTGCATGGACGCTCGCGCAATCCGCGTCAGCACGCCATCTTCAAACAGGCGCTGCACATAGGAGGGAAAATCCGTGTGATATACGCCCGCGAGCGGAATGCCCATGATCTTCGCGGCCATCACGCCGACGAACCCGACAGGCCCCGGCGTCGAGATGTGCATCACGTCCGGCTCCGCCCGCCTCGCGGCCCGGACCATCGCCGTAATGGGCGGCAGCACGACATCCAGCACCGGATATCCGGGCATCGCCATCGCCGCCACGGGCGCAAAGTTCACCACGTTGGGCCGCGAAGCGTGGGGTTTACGCGTGGACGTGAACACCGTCAGATCTCGCCCCGAGGCGCGCGCACAATCCGCCATGTTCTGAATGAACCTGCTCGGCCCGTTCACGTCGGCCAAGGTGTCCGTCCACAGCAGGACACGGGTTCCCCCGGTAACCAGAGATGGATGGTGAACATCGACCTTCACGGCGTGGAAGGTATCCCAAGGAGGGTGGCCCGCCCGGCCCGAAGCGAATCGATCCGTACAGTGTCCGAATAACCACCGCGTCCGAAGACGGATCGGCAGTTTGGGCCGGCCCGAGACGGATCTAGAGCCTCGGGAATTGACCAACCGCGCCTTGGCGGCAACTATCACCTTCCTGCTGACCGCGTACGGAGAGGTGCCAGAGCGGTTGAACGGGCTGGTTTCGAAAACCAGTAAACGGCTTTGCCGTTTCGGGAGTTCGAATCTCCCCCTCTCCGCTTTGATCAACCCCCTGCTGGAACGGCCGTGTTCCCAGGGGTTCAGCGAGCGCAAACCACCTAAAGCAGCATGTGCACACAATCGGTTGCAACCATGCAGCCCCGCTGATGCCCTGCGTACGGTGGCGCATTCTTTCGGGACTGAATTCCTCCCCAATCGCTCCATACCGCGTCCCCTCTCAGGCGACGTGTGGGAGTGCAATCGCTCGATGAGTGTGTCCTCCGCCACCACGCACTGAGTTCAGATCGCGGTGCTTCATCCAGGCGGCACTCACAATTTTGCAGCGGTCGATGGAGCGCGGACCGCGCCTTTTACGCTCAGTCCGGCGTGGGCACGCCGCGTGTCCTCCCGAGCGTTCCTGAAATAGGACAGGATCGCTTGAGAACCAGCCCGGTAAAAGGATGGGCCGATCCGCTCCTGAAAGACGGGAGCGATCACCCAGTGAGGAGAAGGACAGAATGAATACGTCGCGTTCCATCGCCGCTGTTATCGCCTGCGCAGGCCTTGCCGTGACAGCACAGGCAAGCTCATCACTCACATTCATCACGGGCGGGCCCGGCGCCCCCAGCGCGCAGAACTATGGATCAGCGCTCAGTTCCGACGGCACGAAGGTTGTCGGCATGTGGGGTCCCTCCGGCGGCGGGCCCGAAGGGGCCTACATGTGGAGCCAGGCGGGCGGGTTCCAGGACGTGCCCAGCCTCGCCAGCGGCGGGTACATCAGTCCCTCGGGCGTGAGCAACAACGGCGTTGTCGTCGGCGGCTCGACAAACTCAAGCGGCGACACGGAGTCCTTTCAGTGGTCGGTCGGGGGCGGCACCCTCCCCATGGGTGACCTTGACGGCAACTTCTTCTACAGCGAGGCCGCGGGCGTGAGCGATGATGGCTCTGTCATCGTCGGCACGGGCACAAGCTGGGTCAGCAATGAGGCCTTCCGCTGGACGCAATCGACGGGCATGACCGGGATGGGCACACTCCCCGGCGGCGGTTACCAGCGCAGCCACGCCAACGCCGTGAGCGGCGATGGATCGGTCATCGCGGGGTACGGGTTCAACAGCAACGATGACTTCGAGGCCTTCCGCTGGACCGACTCGGGCGGCATGGTCGGCATCGGAATCCCGATGGGCTTCCAGGGCACCCGCACCACGGGCATCAGCCCCGGCGGGCAGTACATCATCGGCAGCGCGGACCATGCCGACGGCATGGGCGCATTCATCTGGGATGAAGTCGGCGGCATGCGTGCACTCGCCACGCCGGACGGTTCGATGCCCTACAAGATCGTCTTTGACGTGAGCGACACCGGCGCCGTCGTCGGGCTCGTGGAGACAGCAAGCTCTGAAGTCAAGGCCGCGATGTGGGATCTCGCCGGCCAGCTCATCTTCCTCGACGACCTGATCGCGGGCCTCCCCGGCACAGCCGACTGGACCCCGGAGGCCGCACTGGGAATCTCCGCCGACGGCAACACGATCCTGCTGGTGGGACACAACGCTGCCGGCGACTACTCCTCAGCGCTCCTCACCATTCCCACCCCCGGCTCCGCGGCCCTCATGATCCTGGGCGGGCTGGCCGCTGCACGCCGCCGCCGGTGATATCAGAGCACGGGCCACTCTCCCGGTGCATGTGCGGAATGCACACCGATGTACAGCTCGGATCAGCATGACAGCCCATCCAGCCCCGCCAGCCGCGGGGCTGCATGCGTTTCATCGACGATCTCATTACTTCTGCACATGCCCGGCGTCCGGCGCGGTGTTCGGGCCAGCGCCCTGACCGCGTGCGGCGGCGACACGATCCAAGTGCTCCTGCAGCGAACGCTTCGCCAGCATCGCCATCGGGTGAGATTCGCCAAGACGCGCCGTGAGCGATCGAACCGCCTCTTCAAACAGCGGCCCGGCACGGCCAAACTCTCCCTTGGCGTCGAGAATGTCCCCCATCGACAAGGCCAGGTGCATCGTTGTCGAGTGGCCCGCGGGCAGATCCCGTCGCGCGATCTCGATCGCCTGCTCCACCATTGCAAGTGCACGGTCTGATTGGCCCGACTTCTGGAGCACCCAGGAGAGGTTACCCATGATCATCAGCGTGGCCGGGTGGTGCGGACCGCGCAGTGTCTTGCTCGCCTCCAGTGCATCGGAAAGCAGTGATCGTGCGCGGTCCAGTTCCCCCAGGTCGGAAAGCAGCCGGCTCAGGTCGGTCATCACCAGCAGCGTCAGGTGGTTCCGAAGCCCCAGCGTCGCCCGCGCCTGTTCATGCGTCTTCTCAAAGAGCGGCAAGGCCTGTTCGGGCCTTTGCCACGACAGGTACAAGAGTGCAAGACCCCGTGCGTAATAGAGCGTCTGTGCCGCGGTGTCGCCCTCGGCCCTGCGAGCGCGCTCGTACACATCGGTCATCATCGGCTCGCACTCGGCGAACCGGCCCACTTCCCCGTATGTCACCGCGAACCAGTAAGAAGAAAGAAGCGTGTCGGGATGGTCGGGTCCCATCAGCCCGCGTCGTCCTTGGGCCGCTTTGCCAAAGAGCTCCCGCGCACGCTCGTAGTCCTCCGTGAGGTATGCAAGCTGCCCAAGCTCCTGCACGGCCTCGAGCGTCCTGGCGTCGCCTTCGCCAAAGAGCCCCCGACGCAGTTCGTAAGCCCTCGTCAGGTGCTTCGTGGCGTCGGCAAACTGCGCCAGCCGGGATTGCGTCCTGCCGAGCGTGAGCCGGATCGCCGCCTCGATCTCGGGCTGGTCCGCAAAGCGACCCTCGATCCTCCGCGAGGCTGTTTCCACGACCTCCCGCATCGCCACGTCGCTGCCCATCTCTTCCGGAGCGGCCGCCGCCAGCAGGTCGTCGTTCAGGAACGTGTTGACCGCGCTTGCGATCTGTGCCTCCGTCCGGGCACGGCGCTCTGAACGCACCGAGCGGAACAAACCCACGCTCGTCACGATCAGCGCCGCGACCACGAGCGCCGCGACCGCGATCCCCAGCCGGTTGCGGTGTGCGAACTTTGTGAGCCGGTACATGGCCGTCGGCGGGTGTGCACGGATCGGCTCGTTGTTCAGGTGCCTTGCGATATCCTCCGCAAGCAGGCCGACCGACTCATACCTTCGGGCCCGGTCGTGCTCGAGTGCACACATCAGGATCCAGTCAAGATCACCCCGGAGCCTGCGGGCCAAGGTCCGCGAATCCTCACGCCGCAGGCTAGCGATCTGGGCGCTCGATGGATCCGACGCACACTCCCCGGCTCGCTGCGAGGGGCGCGGGGCCGATTTTTCCCGCACCAAGCGGATGATCTGCGCGGGCGTGGACCGCTCGATCACCGTCCGTGGTAGCGTCGGTTCGCCCGTCAGTATCTCGTACAGCAGCACGCCGAGCGAATAAACGTCCGTCCGCGTGTCGATGTCGGGATCACCCGCCGCCTGCTCGGGGCTCATGTACGCCGGCGTGCCCACGGGTTGCCCCGCGTCGCTCATCTGCGTCATCCCGCCGTCGGCACCCACGGCTCGCGCGATCCCGAAATCAATGACCTTGGGGGTCGCCACGCCGTCGTGCTCGGTCACCAGCACGTTGCGCGGCTTGAGGTCCCGGTGGATGATCCCCTTCTGGTGTGCATGCTGCACCGCGTTGCACACCCTGATGAACAGCTCCAGCCTCTCCCTGATGGAAGCCCGCTTCCCGTCGAGATACTGCGTGATCGGCAGCCCGTCCACCAGTTCCATCGCAAAGTAGGGCCGACCGCTCTCGGTGGCCCCCGCCTCGTACACGCGCGCGATCCCCGGATGCTCCATGAGCGCCAGCGTCTGGCGTTCAGACTCAAACCTTGCGACAAACCGCCGCGTATCCATGCCGACCTTGATGACCTTGAGCGCCAGGATCCGCTTGACGGGCTCCACCTGCTCTGCACGGTACACAGCGCCGAACCCGCCCTCGCCGATCTTCTCAAGGATCCGGAAGCGATGGCCGCCGCTGAACTCCGACCACAACCTCTTCTCAAAGGCGTCGGGCTCGTCAACGCTGAAGGCATGCCCCATCGCCGGGCGGTCGATCGCAATGAGACTTGCAGAATCGCTTGCCAGCATGCCCTCGAGCTTGGCCGCAAGCTCGGGGTCATCGCCCGCTTCGCGCTCAACAAGCGAGCGCCGTTCATCCTCCGAAAGCCCGATCGCGGCCTCGAAGAGAAGTTCCAGCCGCTCAAACTGCTCGGGGGTCATCGGGCCGACCTCTCTTGATCCTTCCACGGCCGCGGCTCGCCGCCCTTCTCGTCGGCGGATTCGCCGCCCATCTGGTGGGCCTTTTCGTCGGCCAATTCGTCGGCCAGCCACGCCCGCGCCATCCTCCACTCACGCGACGCCTGTGTCCGCGAGATCGAAAGCGCCTCGGCCGCCTGCTCTTCACTCAGCCCCCCGTAGAACCGCAGCTCCACAAGCTGCGCTTTCCGCGGGCTGAGCTTCTCCAGCCGACCGAGAGCCTCTTCGAGCGCCAGAAGCTCAAGCGGCCTTTCACCCGGCCCACCTTCGAGTCCGTCGAGCGTTATCCGCTGCGCGTTGCCGCCACGCTTCTGTGCATCGTGCGCACGTGCATGGTCGACCAGGATCTGACGCATCAGCTTCGACGCCAGGCGAAAGAAGTGCAGCTTCCCCGTCACCCCCGCCCCCGCGCCGTCCGCCAGCCGGATGTACGCCTCATGCACAAGCGCGGTCGGTTGCAGGGTGTGGCCCTGCCGATCCGCCCGCAAGTGCACCGCCGCCAGCCGCCGCAACTCCGAATACACCCGCGGCAGCAGCGCCTCGATCGCGCCGCGATCCCCCACCGCAAACCCGGCAAGGATCTCGCTCACGCTCTGTTGGTTGGGATGCTCCACGGCCGCATGATACGAGATCTCAATATGAGCCCTGCCGCGCGACACGCCGACACACGGCACCGCAAGCTTTGAGCGATCGCCACTCGAAACCCGCTTGCCAAGCCCGTACAGAATCCGTTCAACGAAGGATCCCCATC
This sequence comes from Phycisphaerales bacterium, assembly GCA_035298585.1. Classification (GTDB taxonomy): domain Bacteria; phylum Planctomycetota; class Phycisphaerae; order Phycisphaerales; family UBA1924; genus JAEUJB01. Next base: position 25,113 of record DATGXW010000390.1, on the reverse strand, counting down.
CTATATATACAGACTGATCGTTTCTCTGAACCGGCCATGGCCAGCGCGGTCAGACCCCACGCCTGAAGAACATCAAGTACATCGCGATGGCCAGGAACATCCACGCGATCCCGATCCACGCCGCCTGACGCATGCTCTCGCTCAGATACGTTCCCGCCAGCAGCCCGAACTCTCCCACGATGAAGACGAGCGGGATGACCGGGGAGAATGGGACGCGAAACACCCCCTGTGCAGTCGCCTGCCCCGCTTGCAGGATCTTCTTCTCTCGCGCCCGGATCACCAGCAGCGAGATCGCCGTGAGCGCGAAGAAGACGCCGTCGATGAACACGACACCGTTGCACAGCGTGTCGATCCCCTCGATGGTTCGGATCGTCGCGAGCAGCCCGATGCCGATCAGCGCGATCAGCATGATCGCCGCCCACGGCGTACCCGCCTTGCCCAGCCGCGCAAACGCGTGGAAGAACTGACCTTCGGTCGCCATGCGGTGCACAAGGCGCGGCCCGGACAGGAGCTGTGCATTCAGCACGCCGAACGCCGAGAGCGCCACCGCCCCGGCGATGATCCGCGCCCCGTACTGCGGCCACGCCCTGCCCACCGCATCCGCCGCGAGTGCCTTGCTCTCGTAGACACCGCGCTCCCCCAGGAGGTGCAGGTACGACCAGTTGGCAAGCAGATAGACGATGACCACGACGACCACGCCCCCGAAGATCGCCCTCGGCAGCGTCCGAACCGGGTTCTTGACCTCTCCCGAGATCCAAAGAGCGTGCTGCCAGCCCCCGAAGGCAAAGAACGCCGGCGCCAACGCCGAGAGCACGAGGCTGACGGCGCCGCGATCACGCGGTTCGGGCAGGACCGTCGCCTCGCTTCCCGCAATCCCGTCTGACATCAGCGCGAGCCCCGTGACCAGCAGCAGCGTCAGGACCTTGGCGATCACCGTGAAGTTCTGGATCGCAGAACCGATCTTCACGCCAGCGATGTTCGCCCCCATGATGCCCAGGATCAGGATGGCGCCCTGGACGACCATCTGGTTGCCCTCGGGCGGTGGGTTGCCCAGCGCCCGGGCGAGGTTCTGGACGCAGATCGCCGCGATGATCGCCACCGCCCCCGCCTGGATGGCCGTCGCGTTGCAGAAGACGTACGCGAAGGCCGGGAGCCGGCCGTAGGTGCCGCGGAGAATCTCGTACTGCGCGCCGCTGGCGTTGAAGCGGGAACCCAGTTCCGCAAAGACCAGGGCGCCGCACAGCGCCATCACGCCCGCGACGCACCAGGCGATGAGCGCCAGCGTTCCATCCCCCGTCGCACGCACCACGCCGCCGGGTGAGAAGAAGATCCCCACCCCGATGATCGCGCCGATGACGATGCACGAGGCGTCGAATGTGCCGAGCACCCGGCTGGGGGATTGGACGGTGCGGCCTGAACCCATCCCCGCCGCCGGCTTCGTGTCGCTCATAGGAGCATCACGATACCCAAAACGCGCAGGGTTGAACACCAGCGCTCCCCCCGGCCGCGGGGGGATCATCCGATCACAGCGCAGGGACCGTGAGCGCGGCCGGACCGAGTGTCTGGATCGTCAGCGCCCCCAGCTTCCGCCGCGCGAGGTACGCGTTGACCTGATCGAGCGTGACCCGGTCGATCTTCTCGGCGATCTCCGTCAGCGAGCGGGGACGCCCATAGACGTGCATATCCGCCGCCAGCGCGCTGGCTCGGGCCGCCGTCGACTCGCCGCTGAAGACCAGGCGGCTCTTCATGCCCGCGACCGCACGCTGGAACTCGTCCTGCGTGACCCGGTCGGCCGCCGCGGGCGAATTGATCCTCGCAAGCTCCGCAAGGAGCACGTTGAGCGATTCCTGTGCACGCTCGGGCGTCGTCCCGACATACGCCGTCACCGATCCAAAGTCCCGGTCGCCCCGATATCCCGCGCTCACCGAGTAGCACAGCCCACGCTTCTCCCGCACCTCGGAGAACAGACGCCCCGACATCCCCCCCGAAAGGACGTTGAGCACGATCTTCTCAAGGATGGAGTCGTCGGCCAGTTCCGTCGGCGCATCGTGACAGACGATGATCTGCACCTGGTTGGTGTTGTCGGTCTCGTGCTGATACCCGCGCGCCGGCACGGGACCGATCGTGGGGAAGGTTGAACTCCCCTCCCACCCCCCGAGCACACCCTGCCATGCGTCGAACATCGCGTCGGGGTCGATCGCACCCGCCATCGCCAGGATCGACCCGCGAGGCTTCGCGACCATCTTCCAGTCGGCCAGAAGGTTCTCCGCCGTCAGCGCGCCCAGCCCATCGGGGGTTCCCAGCCCCGACCGGTTGATCGGATCGGGAAGATGCCGCTCTCGCGCTGCCAGCATCGCCCGCTGCTGGGGATCATCCTTCAGCGATGCGATCGCCTGGAGTGCAAGGTCTCGCGTCGGTTCCACGTCGTCGGCATCCATCGCCGGGCTCAGCACCATATCGGCGATCAGTGGAAGCCCGTCGAGCACGCGTGCGCCCATCATCGTGGCCGCGACCCGCATATAGAACGTGCCGACATCGGTCGAACGCCCGATGCCCAGTCGATCGATCGCGTCGGCCTGCTCGCGGCTGTCACGCCCGCCGACGCCGCGCATCAGCAGCTCTTCCCACATCGTCGATCTTCCACAACGATTGACAGGGTCGAACGCCGAGCCGCCGGGGACCATCCAGCACATGGCGCAGCTCTGAACACCTTCGATGTGCTCAACGACCAGCGTCATGCCGCAATCGAGATTTCGCCGAGTGATTCCGGGCATCTTCAGACTCCGTGAGCGATGACTGAACCGCTCAAGTGTGCACGCTCAACGCCTCCGGGTCAATGTCGGCGAGGTGATCGATCCGCATGAGTCGCAGCGCCCGAAGGATGACTTGCGTGCACAGCGTGCGAACACTCTGTATGCTCTGAGCATGATCGATGACAAACCCCGCGCTCGCCGGAGTGCAACGACGCAAAAGATGCGCGATGTACTCAAGTCTTGTGAGAGGTTACACCGATAATCATTCCCGCCCGGATGCTCTGCACGTTGGAGTGCACAGCGCGACCCGGGCATGTCTCGTTACGAGGAGTTCCCGTAATGGCGAAGAAAGCTTCCAAGAAGGCTGGCAAGAAGACTGCGAAGAAGGCAGCCAAGAAGAAGGCCCGCAAGTAAGCGGGTGGGTGAGCCTCGTGCTCCCCAGGCCTCGCGCCCGCCACAATCACACGACGGGCGACGAATCCCACAACAATCTGGAAGATCGCGGGGCCGGCGGGCCCCGCGATCGTTTTTGCCCCCCCCTCATGCCCCCCTTCATGTCCCGTTCATGCCCTTCCTATCCCCGTTGAGCCTCTCACGACACGCCCCGTGCTTGCTCTGCGGTCATCCGGGCGGCAATGATCGAGCATGAACACCGGTCCCGGGCACCCCGAACACGACGTCGGACCCTTCTCAACCGCCCCGATGGCGCCCGGCAGGTACCTCCGCGCCCACTCGGGCGGCGTTCTGCGCGCTGGTGACCTCCCGATCATCGCCAAGTACGTTCTTGACCCCGCCACCGGCTGCCCGGTCGTACCACTCGCCGCCGACGGACCGGACGCAATCGACGAGTCCATGGCGGATAGCCTCCCCTTCCTCATACCCGACGAGGGTGAAGGGGGTCTGCAATTGCTCTGCTCGGTGGCCGATCTCGATCCCAGGACGCATGAATCACCCGACCGCCACCTCATCTACCACGGACCGAGCCATCAGCGCCGATGGGCATTGCTTCGCGTCGAGTCCGCCCGCATTGCCAATCGGGTCTTCGATCCCCAGCTGCTCATCGCTCCAAACCCCTTGCGAAGTGCCGAGCCGGGCCTCTGCAAGCTCGCCAACGGACACAAAGAGCACCTCCTGGCCCTCGCAAGAGACAGGATCGGACGCTCCCTCGACCGCGCTGTGATGGTGGGCATCGACCCCCTGGGCCTGGATGTTCGGACCAATTTCGGCATCGGTCGCATCGAATTCACCGCCCCCGTGACCACTCCCGCAGCCGCGCACGAGGCGGTCGAGACCCTCCTGCTCGATGCTTCGAAGGGTCTTTCATGAGTCCGCAGCGCCTCCGAGAGGCACATGCACACATCGCCGCGCACGGCCAGGCGCTCACGATGCCCTCGCTCGACGCCGCCACGAGTGTGCACGACATGCTCGAGATCGTTCGTGCGAACGTCTGCTCGATCCTGCGCGGCCAGTGGCTGCGCTTGGTCGGTGCACGCATCGAAGGCTGGTCAACGCCCGGCAAGGGCCCCAGCGGGTGGCCCACGATCGAAGAACTCGACCGAATCACCGGCGACGTTCCCTGTGCCGCGATGTCGTTTGATCACCACATGGTCATGTGCAACTCCGCCGCACTCGCCGCCGCCAGGATCGACCAGCATTCATCACCACCGCCCGGCGGCGTGATCGCACGCAAAGCAAGCGGCATGCCGAACGGTCTCTTGCTCGAGACCGCCGCATGGTCCGCGTGGTCGTGTGCACCCGAACCAAGCCCTGCCGAACGACGCGAGCATGTCATCGCCGCGCTCAACGACCTCGCATCCCACGGATATGTCGAGGTCCACGAGATGCTCGCGCAGCCGTGGCTCGGGCCACTCCTGGCCGAGCTCTCAGACGCGTGTGCACTCCCGCTCAAGGTCTGGCTCTACGCCCCCATGGACCAGGTCCACGCGCTCTCATCGACCACGCCCGCGTGGACGCGCGACGATGTCGTGCTCGCGGGGGGCAAGATCTTCGTGGACGGAACCCTCAACAGCCGCACGGCGTGGATGCTCGAGCCGTTCCGAAGCCCGCAGGAAGGTCTGCCCACGGGGAAGATCGTCACCACGCCCGAGGGCATCAAGGAGGCACTCTCCGCCTGCGAGCTCCGTGGGATCGGCCTTGCCGCACACGCCATCGGCGATGCCGCCGTCCGTGCGGTCCTCGACGCCGCGGAAGCGGTCATCACACCTCAGGAACGTGATCAGCGTCGATGTGCATCAGGGATCGTCGGCGTCCGCCGCGCTGAACCATCAACGCTCCCGGCGGTCCGCGTCGAACACGCGGAGATCATCGATCGCGCGGATGTCCCGCGTTTCAGCGCACTGGGCGTGGTGGCCAGCGTTCAGCCCTGCCACCTCCTGGCCGACATCGAAGCACTCGGGCGATACCTCCCCCACCGACTCGACCGTGTGCTTCCCCTCCGCGAATTGATCGAGCATGGCGCCCGGCCGGGAGAGGGGCTGTGGTTCGGGTCAGACACGCCGATTGTCAGGCCGCATCCCGAAGACAGCATCCAGGCCGCGATTGAACGCCGGCGCAAGACGATGCCGCAGCATCAGGCCATTGGCTGGGACCAGCGATTAACGCACACGCAGGCGTGGCGATGCTTCGCGGCGGACTGACCGATCCCCGGCAACTCACCGAGCTGTTCAGGTGGCGTGCGGCACGGCGGGGACCGCCGCCGCTTCCGTCCCAGGCGCGCCGCCGTGTGCTCCCGGCGACTTCTTCGGCGGCCGGATCCATTCTCCGATCGTCTGGAAAATCACGTACAGCGCCGGTACGAACAGGAGACCGAGCACCGTGTTTCCCACCATGCCTCCGAAGACGGCCGTGCCCAGCACGCGCCGGCTTGAAGCGCCCGCGCCCGTCGCGTTGAGGAGGGGAACAACGCCGAGGATGAACGCCAGCGACGTCATGATGATGGGGCGGAACCGGACCTTGGCGGCCTCGATCGCCGATTCCCTGATGGAGAGTCCCTTGGCCCGGTTCTCACGGGCAAACTCGACGATGAGGATCGCGTTCTTGGCGCCAAGACCCACCAGCAGCACCAGGCCGATCTGCGTGAAGACGTTGTTGTCCATGCCGCGAAGGTCCAGCGCCACCATCGCGCCGATGATCACCAGCGGGATCGAGACCACCACCGGGATCGGCGTGATGAAGCTCTCATACTGCGCTGCGAGGATGAGGTAGACCAGGACGATCGCCAGCGTGAAGACCAGGACCGCCTGGTTGCCGGTCCTTGACTCCTGGAACGACAGGCTCGACCACTCAAAGCCCATCCCCTGGGGAAGGCTGTTCTGAGCCGCGGCCCGCATGGTGGCCATCGCCTCGCCCGATGAGACGCCCGGGATCGGGATGCCGTAGACCGTCGCGGTCGGGTACATGTTGTACCGCTGCACACGGTCGGGTCCGACCGAGTCCTTGACCGTCAGGACCGTGCCCAGCGGGATCATCTCGCCCGACCGAGTCCGGACCTCCAGCCGCGTGATGTCCTGGGGCGTGAGCCGGAACTGGCTGTCGGCCTGCATGTTGACCTGCCAGGTCCGGTCAAAGCGGTTGAAGTCGTTGACGTAGGCGGACCCGAGGTAGGTCTGGAGCGTGTCGAAGACCGACTGGAGGGGGATATCGAGCTTGAGCACCTTCTCGCGGTCGATATCAAGGAACAACTGCGGCACGCCCGAGCGATAGGATGTGAACGCATACGCCACCGTGGCCGGCTGCTGCCCCATCGATGCGGCGATGACATCCTGTGCCGCCTGCTCGATGGACCGCGAACCCAGCGAGGCGCGGTCCTGGATCCGCATGTCGATCGCCGACGCGTTCCCAAGGCCCGGAATCGGCGGGAGCGAGAAGACCAGGAACTGCGAATCCTGGATCGGCTGCACCTGCCGGTTGATGTCGGCCATGATCTCCTTGACCCCCCGCTTGGTCTTGGCCCGCTCATCCCACGGCTTGAGCACGATCCATGCGTTGCCGTAGTTGACCGACTGGCCGTCAATGACCGAGAAGCCCGAGAGCGCCACCACGTCCTCCACCCCGTCGACGTTCTGCACGATCGCCGAGACGCGGTCGATGACCGCCTTGGAACGCTCGAGCGACGCCCCGTCGGGAAGCTGAGCGCCGACAACCACAAAGCCCAGGTCCTCGTCGGGCACGAACCCCGTGGGCACCCGCGTGAACGTGTAGCTCGTGAGCGCCACCACCGCCGCGAAGGGAAGAATCATGAGGACCGCGACCCGGACGGTGCCCCGGATGATCCACGCGTACACCGCGGTGACGGCGTCAAAGATCCGATTGAAAACCGTACCAAGCCACGCGAGCGGCCGGAAGAGAATGAACGTCTTCTTCTTCTCGCCGGGCGCGTGGGCCTTGAGCAGCAGGGCGCACAGGGCGGGGCTGAGCGTCAGTGCACACACCGCCGAGAGCGCGGTGGAGGACGCGATCGTCAGCGCGAACTGGCGGTACATCTCGCCGGTGATCCCCGGGAGGGCCGCCGCGGGGATGAAGACGCTCATGAGCACCAGCGTGATGGCGATGACCGCGCCCGAGATCTCGCTCATGGCCTTGACGGTCGCCTCCCGCGCCGAGAGGTGGAACTCGGTCATGTTGCGCTCGACGTTCTCGACGACCACGATCGCGTCGTCCACGACAATGCCGATCGCCAGCACCATCCCGAACATCGTCAGCATGTTGATCGAGAACCCCAGCATCGCCATGAAGAGCAGCGCGCCGATCAGCGAGACCGGGATGGTCAGCGCCGGGATCAGGGTGGTCCGGAACGACTGGAGGAAGAGCAGCACCACGATGAAGACGAGCACAAACGCCTCGATCAGCGTCTTGAAGACCTCGTCCATCGACGCCCGGATGAACATCGAGGAGTCGTAGAAGAACTTCGCCTCGACGCCCTGCGGCAGGTTCGCCCCACCGGCCCCCGCCAGTTCGTCCAGCTTCTTGGAGACGGCGTCGGTCAGTTCGACCAGGTTCGCGCCCGGCAACTGGTAGACCACCAGCACCGCGTTGGGCCGCCCGTTGAACGTCGCGATTGTCGAGTAATCCCGCGAACCAAGCTCGATCCGGGCCAGATCCTTGACCCGCACGACCGCCTGTCCCTCCGTCTTCACGATGATGTCCGCGAACTGCTCGGGATCCGTCAGGCGGCCCAGCGTCGTGATGTTGAGCTGCAGCTCCGTCCCGGACGGGGCCGGCGGAGCGCCGATCTTTCCCGCCGCGACCTGGATGTTCTGCTCGCGGATCGCCGCCGCCACGTCGTTGACGGTCACCCCGCGCGCCTTGAGCCGCTCGGGGTCCAGCCAGATCCGCATCCCGTAGTCCTTGGCCGACATGACGTTGATCGCCCCCACGCCGTAGATGCGGGAGAACTCGTCGCGCCACCGCGTCGTCAGGTAGTTGGCCAGGAACAGGTCGTCGTACATCGGCCGGCCGTCGGGGCCTTCCCGGGATGACAGGGAAATGACGCCCGCGAGGTTCGTCGACTGCTTGCGTGTCGTCACACCCTGCCGGCGAACCTCCTCGGGGAGCTTGGGTAGGGCGATCGACACGCGGTTCTGCACCAGGACCGCCGCCATGTCGATGTCGGTGCCGACCTCAAAGGAGATGTCAAGGCCGTACCGGCCATCCGAGGAGGTCGACTGCATGTAGATCATGCGCTCAACGCCGTTGACCTCCTGCTCCAGGGGCGCGGCCACCGTGTCGGCGATCGTCTGGGCCGTCGCGCCGGGGTACACCGCCTCGACGCGCACGATCGGCGGCGCCAGCTCGGGGTACTGCGCCACGGGAAGCTGGAAGTACGCCACGCCGCCGAGCAGCACGATCAGGATCGAGATCACACCCGCGAGCACGGGGCGATCGATGAAAAGCTTGCTGAACATGCATTGATTCCAGGGCCGCCATCGCCGGCCAGAAGTCACCGACCAACCTTGACGCGCTTCGCTCCAGCATCCCCCGCAAAGATCCCGCGGGCTCAGCCGCCAGAACCGCCGACCGCGCCGGCGGCGGGCGTCGCGAGCGTCGGCTTCACCTCAACGCCCGGGCGTGCACGCTGGATCCCGTTCACGATCACCCGCGTCGCGGCCGTCAGCCTCGCCACCGGTTCGGGCGCCCCGGGTATCGGTTCGCCGAAGTCTTCCATCACCGGCAGCATCCTGCGGTACGCCGCCCCCTGCACCTTGACGGCGATCCGCTCCACCTTGTTCTGGTCGTTGACAGAGAGCACAAACCGCCCCGCCTGGTCCTGAAGCACCGCCGACTGCGGGATCAGCGTCGCGTCCTTCATCCCCCACTGCGGCTGCACACGCACGAACGACCCCGGCAGGATCTTCCCCTCGGGATTGTCGAACATCGCCTCCACCTTCACCGTGCCCGTCCGCGGGTTCACGGTATTGTCAGCGGAGTGGAAGTACCCCGTGTGCGGGAACCCCACGTCGTTGGCCTGCGCCAGACGGACCTCAAGCCCCTCGCGCCCATCCTCCCCCGGCCTGCGATTCTGGTGTGCCGCCAGCAGCCGCTGCACCGTCCGCTCATCGATCTCGTACGTCGCGTAGACCTTGGAATCGTCGATCACCTGGGCCAGCAACGTCGGCTCCGACGCTCCCACAAGGTCCCCGACCTCGACATCGACAAACCCCACCCGGCCGTCGATCGGCGATTTCACCTGCGAGAACTCAAGATTCAATTCCGCCGAGGTCAGCCTCGCCTTGGCGAGTTCGAGCTGCGCCGCGGCGCCGTCCCGCTGGGCCTGTGCACGGTCCACCTCAAGCTGCGCCACCGCGCTGGAGGCGCTCGCCTGCGTCACGCGCTCGAGCGTGATCTCCGCCAGCTTGAGGTCCGACTGGCGTGCACTCACCTCCGCCTGCGCCTGGCGAACCTCGGCATCAAAGGTCCGAGGATCGATGACGAACAGCAGTTCGCCGGCCTTCACACGCCGCCCGTTGTCGACGAGCTTCTTCTCGATGAACCCCCGCACACGCGCCCTGATCTCGACCGAGTTGACGCCCCGCGTCGTCCCCGTGAACTCGATCGTGTCGGGGATCTGCTGCTCAACGGGGTTGGCCACCGTCACTTCCGGGGGCGGCGGCGGCGCAAAGGCCGTCGGGGGACGCTTGCAGCCCGCGAGCAAGGCCAGCACAAGCACACCCGCCGCACAACCCACCAGGCTCCGGTTCTTCATGGCAGCATCCTTCCTCACGCCGCAAACCCGCGCACCGCGCAGTCCACGCGTGTCTGATCTTCCCGCGTTCTCGTGCCGTGCTGCACACCGCGCTGCTGTGTGCACACATCGATGGCCATCGATACACATTCAGCACCGCCGCGCGGCGAACACCTCGCCGGATTCATGGACAACATCATTGGCATCCCTCCTCCGCAAGGCGCGTCCAGCATCGCATTGCAAGGAGAGCATCACCCGAGCACCGCGGTCTTAAAACAACGTGATTGAAACGGCCGCCGGTCCCGATCCTGATACTATGGAATGTATGAATCACGACACCCCCTTACGCCGCGCCGCCTTCTACCTCCCCCTCGTGTGCATTCCCCTCCTGGCGCTCCAGGCATGCAAGGAAGAAGCAACCTCTCCCCAGCCCGCCCCCGCGCCCTCCTCGGGTCAGACGCCGTCGCCTGCCCCCGCGCCGCAGGCCTCCCAGCCCGCGGCCATCACCGCCGGCCCCATCTCGCTGAAGATCCCCGCCGGCTGGATCTCTTCGCCCCCGTCAAGTCCCATGCGTCTTGCCGAACTCACCGTTCCCGATCCTTCCGGCGACGCCGCCAGAACCTGCCTGACAACCATCTCGATCGCCGGGGGCGACGTCGCATCCAACATCGCCCGCTGGGAAGGCCAGGTCAAGGACGCCTCCGGCCAGCCGGCCAAAGCGCAGACGGTGGTCCGCGACATCGCCGGCATGAAAGTCCACGTGGTTGAGATCCGCGGCACATACCAGGGCATGTCGGACCCCGCCCCGCTTCCCGAGTGGATGATGCGCGGCGCGATCGTCGAATCAGGCCCCCAGATGGTCTTTATCAAGTCGACCGGTCCCGCGGAAGGGATGACCCGCATCACCGAAGGCTGGAACGCACTGGTCGACAGCATCACCCGCAACTGACGCCCCGCACGCAGCATCATGTCGACCACCTCCCCCGCCTACATCGCGGCACGCAAGCTCTACGACCAGGGTCGATTGGACGATGCACGCCAGTCGCTCCAGCGGGCGTTGCAGCGCTCTCCCGCCGATCCTGACCTGAACCTGCTGATGGGGGGCGTTCTGGTCGAGATCGGCCAGCCCGAATCGGCCGTGTACTTCCTCGAGCGCGCGGCCGCCGCCGCCCCTTCCAGCGCCTCGGCCCGCGCGGTCCTGGGCGAGGCCTACATGTACTCGGGCAAGCTCGACAGCGCGATCAAGTCCCTCGAGCACGCGATTTCAATCGATCCATCGCTCTACTCCTCTCGCATCAACCTCGGCAACATCTTCATCAAGAAGGGCCGGCTCGACGACGCCGAGCGTTCGCTCAGGGAGGCGGCCGAGCTCAGGCCCGACCGCTTCGAGGCCGCCAACAACCTCGCGCTCCTTCAGCTTGATTCAGGTCGCGCAGATCAGGCCGCCGCCTTCATCCGTGCCCGTCTGCGCGCAAGGCCCGGCGACGCGGCTATCAGCCGCTGCCTCGCCAACATCCTCAACTACGTCGACCAGGAGCATCCCGGCGAACGCCTCGCGGCGCACCGCGCTTTCGGTGATGCGCTCATCGCCGCCGCGCGCGATGCAAACCCGCCCCTGCCGAGCCTCCCAGCCCCGCCCCGTCCGGAGGGCCGGATCAGGATCGCCTACATGTCCCCGGACTTCCGCGAACACTCGGTCGCGTACTTCATCGAACCGATTCTCAGGAATCACGACCGCACTCGCTTCGAACTCTTCGGATACTCCAGCACCGCATCCCCCGACGAGCGAACACGCACGATCTCGGGTCTCTTCGATACCTGGCGCGACGTCGCCAGGATCAACGACGTCGCCGTCACCCGGCAGCTCCGCACCGACGGCGTGGACATCCTGATCGACCTCGCCGGGCTCACCAACAACCATCGCCTGGGCGTCCTTGCACTCCGCGGCGCCCCCGTCCAGATGACCTACTGCGGGTACCCCGCCACCACCGGCCTTTCGACCGTCGACTACCGGCTCGTCGATGAGATCACCGACCCCGCCGGTTCAGAAGAAGACGCCGCCGAAAAGCTCCTCCGCATCCCGGGCCCCGGAAGCTTCAGTTGTTACCAGCCCCCGGACAATCTGCCCGCCGTCATCCCATTCAATCCCGAGGCCCCCATCACCCTGGGGTCCTTCAATGTGCTCTCCAAGGTCAATGTGCACGTCGTCCAGACCTGGGCCGCGATCCTCAAGCTCTTGCCCGGCTCAAAGCTCCTGCTCAAGGCCCGCTCATTCTCAGAACAAACAGTGCAGGACCGCTACCGAGCCGCGTTCGAGTCGCACGGCATTGATCCCTCGCGACTCGAGCTCCTGGGCCCGCTTCCCTCGGTGGCCGAGCACCTGGCCCTCTACAGCCGCGTGACCCTCGCCCTCGACCCCTTCCCCTACAACGGCACCACCACCACCTACGAGGCGCTCTCGATGGGTGTGCCCGTGGTCACGCTGATGGGTTCTGCACACGCAGGCCGGGTCGGCGCCAGCATCCTCACCAACCTGGGCGAAACTTCGCTGATCGCACGGACGCACGACCAATACCTCAGCATCGTGTGCACACTCGCCCGCGACGCCGCCCGCCTGGCCATGTACCGCTCGAATCTGCGCGACCGCCTCTTCAACTCCCCGCTCTGCCGGGCGGACAATTTCACCCGCCGCTTCGAGCGTGTGCTCTTGGGCACGCTCCGGTGAGCGATCGGGCGTGCGACCGGGCCGCACGCTCAAGGATCGCGGCGGTGATTGCCCTTGCGCTTGTCTCGCTCCTTGCTCTTCTGGCTGCGACGCTGCCCGCCCGTCGATCTGCGGGAATCCCAGTCCTTGAACCCGGCGCCGCCGCCCGAGCTTCCCAGCCCGCCGCCGACAAAGGGCCCGGTCTTCTTGGCCTTGCCCGCGGCGCGCCCCTCCGCCTCGGCGATCACGCACTCCATCTGACGCTTGGCGAGGTCGACCCCGATCACGCGGATCTTCACCGCGTCGCCCATGTTGAAGCTGCGGCCAGATCGTTGATCCACGAGCGCCCCCGTCCGCTGGTCGATCACCCAGAAGGGCTGCAGGTTCTCGCGCGTCACGTCGCCGGGGATGTCTTCCTTCTTCACAAAGCCGTCCGCCAGGTACTTGTCGAGCTGGACAAACAGCCCGCGCGGGCTCACGTTCGTCACCACGCCCGGGAAGACTTCGCCGATGTGCTTTTCGAGCAGCTGCAGGACCAGGAAGCTCCGCAGGCTTCGCTCCGCCTCCTCGGCGTTGCCCTCCTGCCGCGTCGCGTGCCGGCCGATCTCGCTCAGCTCCATCTCCGAGGGGCACATCCGGCTGTCGCGAAGCTTGGCGCCCAGCCTGGAAGCCTCCTCATCATCACGCGGACGCCGCGTCCCGTTCTCCGTGTGGAAGAGATATTCCGCAACCGCACGGTGCACCGTCAGGTCCGCGTAGCGGCGGATCGGGCTTGTAAAGTGTGCATACGCCTCGCTCGCGAGCGCAAAGTGCCCCACGATCGCCGGCGAATACTCCGCCTTTGTCAACGTCCGGAGCACCGCCATGTGCACCGCCCGCGCCGCCGGCGTTCCACGCGTCGCGTTCACCAGCCCCTGCAGCTCCTCGCGCGTCGGGTTCTTGGGGATCTTGAACCCCGCCACCATCGCCGCCTTGCGCAGCCCCTCGGCCTCGCCCGGCGTCGGCTCGGGGTGCGTTCGACGCAGGAGCGGCACGCTCAGCTTCTCAAAGAGACGCGCCAGCACCTCGTTGGCCTCGACCATGAACATCTCGATCAGCGTGTGCGTGAACGCGTCATCTTCACGCTCGGCATCCACCACGTGCCCCTGCTCGTCGTAGATCAACACCACGTCCGGCAGCTCCAGCGTGATCATCCCCTGCCGCTGACGCCGTGCTTGGATTGCCAGCGCGAGCTGGTTCATCTCCTTGAGGTTTTCGAGCAGTTCATCGGTGTACTTCGGCGGCGTCTTGGCATGACGGCGGGCCTCCTCGATGTCCCCGTCGATCAACGCCTGCGCCTCGAGATACGTGAGTCGCTTGGTCGACTTGATCAGCGAGCTTCCCACGCCCTCGGCGATCACCCGCCCGTCGCGGTCATAGCGGATGAACGCCGTCTTGCAGAAGCGGTGGACGCCCTCCTGCAGCGAGCAGATGCCGTTGGAAAGCACCTCGGGCAGCATCGGGATCACCAGCCGCGGGAGGTACACCGAGTTGGAACGCTCCTTGGCCTCAACGTCCAGCGGTGAACCCGGCGGGATGAAGTGCGCCACGTCCGCGATGTGCACCGCAAGGTCCCAGCCCTTCTCGGTCTTCTTGATGCAGATCGCGTCGTCATAGTCCTTCGCGTCCGGCGGGTCGATCGTCAGCACAAAGTCGCCGGTCAGGTCCGCTCGCAGCGGCAGTGCGGAGATCCCCTCGGCCTTGTACCGCTCCATCTGGACGTCGTAGTCGGCCGCGGCCTCGCGTGCCTGCTCGACGCACTCGACCGGGAAATCGCCCGGAAGTCCGAACGCCGCGATGACCGCCGCGGTCTCGACGTCAGGACGCCCCGCCTCGCCCAGCACCTTGGTGATCACGCCCTCGGCCAGCGTCGAGGATCCCTGCTCACCGGCCTCGGGGAAGACGGTGATGTCGACGATGACCTTCATCCCCTCGCGTGCGTTCTTGCTCTCCGCATCGCGCACCACGATCGGCTCGGTGATCTGCCGCCCGTCGGGATAGACAAGCCATTGCCCGCCCCGCTTGGTCAGTTCGCCGCTGAAACTCGTGCGCTTGCGCGTGACGACATCCACGATCCGGCCCGAGAAGCGGTTGTCACGCCGGTCGCGCAGCACCTGGACGCGCACGGTGTCGCCCGAGAGCGCATCGGCCGTGTCCTCGGCGGCGATGAACACCGAACCCTCACGGAACGGCGTCAGGGGTTCCACGAACCCGAACCCGCGCTGGTTCTTGCGGAACACGCCCTCGACCATCCCGCTCGATGAGCCCAGCGACGGAAGCACGACATGACCACCCTGCGTCACCTCCAGAACCTTGTCGATCGAAAGCTGGTCAACCTCGCGCGCAAACGCCTCCCGGTCGGGCTCGGCGATGCGAAGGTCCGCCGCGAGCGTCTCGATGCGCGATGGGATGTACCCCTCGTGCGTCATGTGCTCAAGCAGCCGCCTCTTGAAACGATACGAATTGGTCTGGTGCGTGGTCAGTGGAGTGATTCCGTCGGTTGAAAGTTGCAGTTGAAATACGTCGCCGTCAGGATGGGCTGGCTACAGAGTATCCGAACACACGCCCGCGACCCTCTTTACCAGGTCGCCCACGGCCGGGTTTCGGTCCCACCGGGCTTCCGGCGGTGACTGCTGTTCACAGTGTCTGAAAGAGTTTTCAGTGTTCGCCCAGCGATGCGGCGTAAGTCCCGAATGATCGGGTGAACGGCTGGAAATCGATTCCCAGGTCCGCCCGGGCCTTGTCCAAGGAAGCGGTCGAATCCTCCATGCCCATCCTGGCCATCCCCTCATCAAAGGGGAGCGCCCACCCCAGCCCGGCAACCTTGGCCGCCTTGGCTTTCATCGCTGCAAGGTCTCCCGGGATGCCCCAGGCAACCATGTTCTTCTTGGCGCCCGGCACCCCGTCCCGGATCGTCAGCAGCATCTGCGGCCACGAAAGGACCTCGGGTCCGGCGAGGTTATAGATCTCGCCCACCGTCTCGGGCTTGTTCAGCGAAGAAACGAATGCCTCCGCCACATCCTCCACCCTGACCGGTGCGAGCACCGGATCAAATTCCGGCGCCGTTCCGGTCGGACACACGGGGTTGGGCTCGCGCCGGGTGAAGTAAGGCAGGAAGAACCAGGGCGCGGTCTTTCCGGTCGCCCATCCCACGGCGGTCTGGATGAACTCCCCATCCTTCCCATGGATCATGGAAGGACGGAAGATCGTCCACGCCAGGTCGCTCTTGCGGACAACCTGTTCGCCATCCCACTTGGTCCTGCGGTACTCGGTATTGCCATCGTGCCCCACGCCAAGAGCAGACATCTGGAGGAAGCGACCGCACCCGGCAGCGCTCGCCGCCGCGACCAGCGCCTCGGTGGTGCGCACGTGCGCCTTGGAAAACGTGGAACCGCCTTCTTCCCGGATGATCCCGATCACGTTGATGCACGCCTGTGCACCCCGCACCAGTTCCCCCGCCACCGAGGCGTCGGCGGCGTCCCCCACCACCACCGTCACGCGCGGATCGCCCGACGGCAGCACGCCCCGGACCTTGGACCGGTCGCGGACGAGCGCACGAATGTGGTAACCCTTGGAGAGCAGGCGGGCGACGATCTGGCGCCCCACAAACCCGGCAGCGCCGGTCACCGCGACGGTCTTGATGGCATTCACAGGGCGAACCTCATGAGTCAGCGTCTTGCACACGGGCTTTTGAAAGCGCCCGTGTGCGGCGATGGTAGCATCTGAGGCATGGCGCTGCGGCTTGAGAATGTTCATGCAGGGTACGGGACGGGCAGGTCCGACCGGATGGTCCTGCGCGGCCTGACCGCCAGCTTTGAACCCGGCTCTGTCACGGTGATCGTCGGTCCCAACGGGGCGGGAAAGAGCACACTTGCCCGCGCTGCACTTGGTTTGATTGCCCCCCGTTCAGGACGCGTCACCCTCGACGGTCTGGACGTCGCCCGCCTCCGCGGCCATGAACGTGCACGCCGGCTGGTCTATGTCCCGCAGCGATCCGAAGCTGCATTTGCCTATAAAGTACGGGATCTGGTAGGAATGGGTCGGTACGCCGCCGGCGAGGCCTCGACCGGGGACGCCAACGAGGCGATCGTTCGGGCACTGGCCCGCGTGGAACTCGCCGACCGGGCCGGCGACTCGTACGGAGAGCTTTCCGCCGGCCAGCAGCAGCGGGTGACCCTTGCACGTGCACTGGTTCAGATGGAGATCCCACTCCAGTCCAAGGCCCATGGAACGCTGGCGCTGGTGGCGGATGAACCGATCTCGGCGATGGATCCCCGGCATGCTCTGTGTGCACTCGAGCTATTCCAGGAGATCGCCCGGGCGGGCGCGGCCGTCGCCGTCGTGCTCCACGATCTCAGCCTTGCGGCCCGGGTGGCGGACCGCGCGATGGTTCTCTCGCACGATGGCCTGGTGGCGTTTGAAGGCGAGGCTCGCAGCACACTGACGGCTGAGAAGCTCGGCCCGGTCATGGGCCTTCCCCTGGTATCAGCGTCGGTCCCGGGGGGCGGGGTGCTGATCGGACCGGCGATGCACGAGCCGGGCGTTGAATAGGATGATGCCGTGAACAACCAGCAGCTCTTCCAACTCATCGTCTTTGCGCTGATCGCGGGCAGCTCCGGAGTGGGATGGGTGCTCCGCAAGCTGCGCGAACACGCCGAGAAGCGGGCGCTGGAAGAGAAGCAGACGCGTGCGCAGCTCGAATCGCTGCGGACCGGCCGCGAGATCCCCGCACAGGCGCCCGTGCCTGTCAATGCAAGTGTGGAAGCAAAGGAACTCGCCGAGCGTCGCAAGCGCCAGCTCGAAGAGCTTCGTCGTCGTCAGGCGGGTGCGGGAGGGGAATTGCCAAGGCCAGTCCCAACCCCGGTGCAGCCGGGTCGTCCCGCATCCGTGCCCAACCAGAGGCAGCGTCAACGCCAGCAGCAACAGCCGCGGTCACAGGACCGATCGGAGCGCCCGCGCGACCGCGGCGGGCAGCGCAAGGATCGCAACACGGCGGCGGAACGTCCGCCGACAGGGCAGAATGCGCCCCTGCAAGCGGCTTCTCAGCCGGCGGCCCCTCGACGGGCCGCGGAAGAACAGGCTCGTGCCGGCATGGCCGAGGCGGCCGCGAGCGTGCTGCGAGCGCCGTCGGCCGCGCTGGAACCATCCGCGCGGTCTCCGCGTGTCCCACTTGTGCACGGCGCATCCATCACGCCCCAGGACTGGCGGCGCGCGATCATCATGAATGAAGTGCTCTCCCCGCCCGTCTCGCTTCGGGATTGACTCAGCCTTTATGCCGCGTCGCGGTGCTCATCGCTCCGGAACCGCTCCTGCCAGCGGCTGGGGCGAACCCGCGCGGGCGCATCGTGGGGCTCGTTCCAGTCTTCGGCCCGGAGCAGGTTGAGTTCGCTCGGCTGGGTCTTGCGATAACCAAGCAGCCGGATCACCTCAAGGACGTCGGTCCACGAGGGGAAGGTCTTGCCGTTGCCCTTCTTGAACTCATCGATCGCGATGATGAAGAGGAACTGCTCGGGGGTCAGCTCGCCTTCTTCGGCGGAACGCTGGAAATCAGAGAGCCGCCGCCCCGGGCCCCGGCGCCGCTCGAGCCCGGAGATCTCTCCGCCGTCGGCCTTGTCGGCCAGCGCTCGTCGATCGGGAATCGTTCGGCGATCAACCACGGATCCATCGGGGAGTCGCGGAATGCCCGGGCCCGCATGTGCAGCAGCGTCGGCCTTGCCGCTGGCGGCGTGTGGGTTCTGGTCCTGGCGTTGACGATGGCTGGAAGGCTGGTGGCCGGTCATGTGTGGTTCCGGATGCCCGAGAACCTCGACACGACCGCATGGTCCGGTCCCTTTATCAGGGTCCCGCGCCGGCTCCGGGCCGGCCATGGATCAGAAGTCGTCGTCCTCGTCGGAATCGTCTTCTTCGTCCGATTCCTCTTCATCATCCAGTTCGTCGTCGTCGTCCTCGAGGAAATCCTCGTCGTCGTCCTCAAACTCGTCGTCATCCTCAAACTCATCGTCTGAGAACTCATCCTCATCGACATCCTCGTCTTCATCTTCATCGTCGTAGCCGGCGAACGGCGGGACGGCCGGGTCATCGCCCGGGAGGAGCCATGCGGGCGCCGACTGTGCATCTTCGACCACGGGGTCGAGCACCGCGACGGCGAGTTCCACACTCTCGTGCTGCTGAATTGAAGTGGTCATCGGTTCACCCTTGTTCCTTGAAACGCTCACTGCTCGCACCCACCCACGTCCCGATACCGACTGGAAAACCCCGAGATCGGACGATCGAATCACCTGCTCAAGCACCGTCTGCATGAAACGGCTCACACCTTGCGTCGATCCTCCGAGTTCATGCCGGGCACGAGTCCGGAAGCACGCGAAGGATCGGAGGGTTCGCCGACCCGCGCTTCTGGAAGAGGCCGGGCGGGATCTTCCCATCGCCCGATTGTTACCTGCCCAAGTCCGGCGTCCACTACCCCCAGCGGCTTTCATTTCCCTTCCGGAAGTACCCGAGGCCGTCCGGCGGGGTTGCCAAAACGGCGGTAAAGTAACGACCCCGTGCGCCATGTCAAACGCGTGGGGTGTCTTTCCCCCCGGGTGCCGGGCCCGCTGCACACGTGCGGACCTCCCGGCCTGTGAACTCGCGGCGGTACACGAAGTACATACCCCCATGGATTCAACCGCATTTGATCCCCGAGCGCCCGTCGAGTTTCGACCGCATTACGGCGCCGCGGCCCTGATCTTTCCCGGGCTTGGCCATGTGGCGGGCGGGCAGGTCCGCCGCGGGATCTACATCGGCATCGGGGTGCTGGGCCTCTTTTTCAGCGGCCTGCTCGTCGGCGGCATCGACGTCGTCGACAAGCAGGAAGACCGTCTGTGGTTTATGGCCCAGGGGCTGGTGGGACCGATCGCCTTTGGCGTCGACTACATCCACCAGAACCACTTCAAGGTGCTCGATCCATCCATCCGCGGCCGGGCGCCGGTGGCCCGGACGGCCCTCCCGGGCGAGATCCGCGATCCCGGCGCGGCGTTCTTCGAGCTCAAGCCGCCGCAAAGGTCGCCGATGCAGGACGGCAAGCCCACCCAGCCTCCTCCCAACATGAAGTCGCTGGCCAAGGTGAACGAGCTGGGAACACTCTTCTGCGCCGTGGCGGGGATGATGAACCTGATCGTCGCGATCGACGCGATGTTCCCGCGTATCCGTCGCCGCGAAGGAGAAGGAGCATGAGCATCGCTCCCTTCGCCGCGCCCCTCGCCGACGTCTCGGCGGTCCTTGCAACCTGGCGTCCGTTCATCGATCCGATCGATGCACACCGGACGTGGTTCATGCTGCTGATACCGATGGCGTTCCTGATCTCGATGGTGTACAAGGCGGTGCGCCTGCCGGACCTTTCGACCTACTGGCGGCAGGTGATCGTGATGACCCTGCAGATCATCCTGTGGATCATCGCGCTGGGCGCGATCATCTTCGTGTTCATCCAGTTTGTCGCGCCGCTGATCGTGCCGATCCGCGACTGATGCACATCCGCGATGCTCAGTGCTCCGCAACGCCCGCGGCGGCCGCGGCCTGGCGCGCCTGCGCCACAAGATCAAGGAACTCCGCGTCCGCCGGGGCAGACCGGTTCAGGACGCGGACCACCGCCGAAGTTGATGTGCATTCCGCATATGGATTGGCCGCGTCGATGACCGCCGGCGCACGGCCGGGGACCGCGGGGAAGTGCGTGATCGTCACGCGGCTTCCCGGCGGTCCCACGAAGTAGAACTGATCGACCGATTCGCCGGAGCGAACATAAAACGTCGTGCCGTCAGCGCTGCCGACGACACGACGGGTCTTGACCACGGGACGGTGACCGATGATCCAGATCCAACCCACACCGATCGATACCGCGCTTGCCTGCAGCCCCAGGCTTGGGATTCCACCCGACCTCGCCGCGGCGGGGTCGCCCGGGAGCGTGACCCGGACCACCTCGGTGTGTGCATCCGCCGCGTCCAGCGGCTGGACATACGCACGCATCATCCCCCCCGAGGTCGGGGAGGCGAATACGCGTGCGGGCGGGAGGGGCGTGGTGTCAGGAGCGCTCATCGTCACCTTTCGGTCTTGAACATCATGGAACCGGCAGCGCCGCGAGCGCCGCCTGCGTGGTCGCATCATGGATCGCCCGGGCGAAGTTATCCCAGGTGTACCCCGTCCCGACCGTCGCGGACGTCACCCACGAGCCGGACGCGGTCGAGGTGTCGTAGGCGTACACCGCGTACGGCGTCGTCTGGTTGATCTGGACGGACGTGCTGCCCGAGGCGTCGGTTCCCGTGAGCGTCACCGCGTCGGTCGCGGGTGCGCCGGAGGGGAAGAAGAGCCCGAAGCGGTAGTACTCGATCCCGTCGCGCTCGGCGACCTGGCAGATGAACGTCGTGCCGTCGGCGGCCCCGATAACGCGCTTCGTCTTGACGATCGGGCGCTCGCCGGTGAGGTAGACCCACCCGGTCCCCAGGGTCAAAGACATCATCGCGACCTGGTATTCATCCACCAGCGCGGGGGCGGCAAAGCCGAGCGTGGAGCCGGGCGTATAACCACCGCCGGACGATGAAGAGCTCGCAGCGCTCGCCGTCGCCCAGTCGGCCTGGTAAGTCAATTGCCGCGCATCGACGGGGTATCTGAGATTCGTGGAAAGGTTCGCCGGATAGGGCGAGACCATCGCGTAGTAGACTTTGAGCGGCGCGGTGCTCGGGGGAACGGGACGGTGGACGAGTTTGAGGACCGGCGCGGGGACCATCGGGCTGGTCTGGGGTGCGTTGGTCGGCGCGGCGGCAAAGCCGGTGGCGCCGGGTTCGTACGGATCCGAATCGACGCACGGGACCATCTTCAAGATGGTCTTTGGATGATGTGCACACCCGGCCAGGGTCGCAAGACCCAGGACCACCAAGGACCGAACAAAGACGTGTTTCAAGCAAACCTCCACGGTTGGTGTTCGCGCCGGAGCATCCTCGCCCTGGACAACAGGGCCGAGGCTTCCGAGGCGAGTATCACCGATGCCAGCACGGGCACCGGGTTGAAATATGTATCGGCAAACCGCATCGCCGCCCAAGCCGCACCGGCCAGAAGGATGAACGCACACGCGAGCGCGGCGATCCGCGGCCAGGTTCGGCGCGGCAGGAAAGTCCCGATGGTTACACCAGCAATGGCCCCCAACGCTGACCATGTAACATCCGCGGTGGCGAGGATCGGAAAGACGAACCAGTCGCCCTGCGAGATGCTGATCCCTTGGAGCAGTGAGGCGATCGCGGCGGCATGGATATCCATCCCAGACGCCTGGCGATTCTCGGCGAGCTCGAATGTTTCCGCAGCGGTTTCCCGGATACCGATGACCAGGATCTTTCCACCAAATCGCTCCGCAAGACCCTCGTCGGACATCTGCAGTGCCCGGGCAAGATCAAGATCATGTGATCTCAGGTGATCTTCCGAGGGCATCCGAACTTCAAAGATGGGCACGATCGCGTCGGGCTGGATGCCGAACTCGATGTCCTCGGGCTTGACGCTCGCCGCACTCAGATAGTTGATGTACTCCTCGCCTTTGAGCTTGCCGGTGCCAATCGTTCCGCCGGGCGTTCGCTGGTGTGCAGAGATCTGAAGCCGCAGGCGCGAAAGATCACGCTCGACGAGGAACTCGGCGCCCGGGTAGCGGGCGCTCAGGTAGGTGTGGAGAGCGATGCCGGGAATGGCCAGTGCACGGGGGTTCTTGGTCGCAAGCACAACCTTGGGATGGACCCACTGGGCGCCCGCTTCACCGATGTGCACACTGGGATCTCCGTACCGGATGCCGGCCTCAAAGAGCGACCGCGCGACCACCGGATATCCCTCGGCGTCGGGCTCGCACGACCCAAGTGCACAGATCACGTCCACGGGCTCGAGCCCTTCGCGCGGCCGGGCGAGCGCCCGAACTCCTTCGGCAAGAGGGCCGTCAAGCTCGGGGGCCTGATCGGCACGGAATCGAACATCAAGCAGCACAGCGCGGGGGCGGGAGGGGAGGGCGGCGAGCCGCTGCAGCAGCGCGCCGTACAGGGGACGGACGGTCTTGAGATCGTCGATGCCGGCGGGGGGCGTTCCGGCCCTTTGAGATGCGCCGGCCAAGTCCGTGCCGGGCGTGACCGAGATCATCTCGACACCGCGGAGCGGGACGCCGCCCGAGTACGGACTGGCGTAGGTCAAAAGAGCGTGGAACGTGAGCTCCTTGACGTTGGTGTAGTTGTGCAGGAGTGCGTCGAGCCGGTCGCCGGCGATGATGGTGGCGAACGCGATGATGCCCAGCGCTGCCCACTCGTACCGGCGCGTCGCGACGTCGACCGACCTGCGCCAGGTCTTGGTCAGGCGGGAGACCGGCTTGATGTCGATCATCTCGCCGCGGAGGTACTTCTCGCACTGCTCGATGAGTTCGCCGACCGTCTGGAAGCGGGTGACGCGGTTCTTGTCGAGTGCGTGCAGGACGATCGTCTCGAGGTCCACGTCGATCGAGCCGATGTGCTGCCTGGGGCTGACGGGTGGATGATCGAGGATGACGCGCGTCGCCTCCACGAGCGAGCGGCCATCGACGTCGTAGGGAAGCCGGCGGCAGATCAGTTCGTAGAGGATGACGCCCAGCGCGTAGATATCCGAGCGCGGGTCGAGCTTTGACGTCTTGGAGCCCGAGAGCTGCTCGGGGCTCATGTACTGGATGGTTCCGACGATCTGCCCGGTTTCGGTGTGGCGCGGGGTGGCCTCTTCGGGCTTGATGCACACGGCGACGCCGTAATCGATGATCTTGGGCTGGCCGGAATCGTTGACGAGGATGTTGGCGGGCTTGAGGTCGCGATGAATCACGCCCTGGCGGTGGCCGTGCTCGACGCCGCGGCAGACCTCGATGAAGAGCTTGAGTCGGTCGGGGATCGAGAGGTGGTTGATCGCGGCGTAGGCGGTCAGGGGCTTGCCGTCGCGGACATACTCCATCGCGAAAAAGGGGATGGCGTGATCGGCGTCGGGAGCGTCGGGCGGGAGGTGCATCCCGGCCTCGAAGACCTGCGCGACGGCGGGGTGCGTCAGGCGTGCGACAAGCTCCGCTTCCTGGCCGAATCGGGCGCGGGCGCTCTTGGAGGTGATCCCCTGCCGCATGAGCTTGATGGCCACGTGCCGGCGCGGATTGTCCTGGCGCGCGAGATAGACGACGCCCATGCCGCCGCCGCCGATGCGCTCTTCGATGCGGTAGTTGCCGATGCGATGGCCGCGCAGGTCGCCGCTGAAGGATGGCGATGCATAGATCCTGGTTTCAATCTCGGCGTGGTCGCCGTCACCGGAGGATCCTCGCGCCGCGGTGGGCATCGCGGGGTTCACGATCGACGTCGGCGCGGACGGATCGACATCGTGCGGCCGAGCTGAATCGTCTGCCTTGGACACATCCGCATTCGTCGGCGAAGGGCCCTCCGGAGACCCGTCTCGCTCGCTGCCGCCCTGATCCACTCATTCCCCCAATCACTCTCAAACTCTCTGACGCACACGAACATCAGAAGGGCCTTGCTCGTCGTGCTTCATGAACGCTGCTTACGAAGCGAGTCCGGCTTTCATTCGGAGTCCCGCGTGCTCCAGCGCTGGACAATATATATGCTGCAACAGTCACCGTGCACGACTCACGACTTCAAAGACGCATGAGACACTCGCGCCCATACTCGCGGTTCGCGGCCCGGTCGGGAAAGGTTCCAGGCAACGTCGCGACCGGCGCTCTGCTCTTTGCGAGCGTGCTCCTGATGCCCGCCTGCGCGCCGCCGCTGATGATCGCCAACGCGGGGATGAGCCTCGCCGAGGCCGGCACGTCGGCGTTCATCGAGGGTGAACTGCGGGCGGCTCGAAAATGCACGATCGAAATCGCCGCAACCGCCTATGAACAGGCCCTGATCCGCCTGGGTTTTACGATCAATCGCACGATGAAGGAAAAGGACTACGTGTACATCTCCGCCGACCAGATCCGCGGCGAAGATATCGAGGTCCGCCTCGTGCAGAACACGGCGATGGTGACATCGATCCGGATTCGCGTGGGTGTGCTCGGTGACCAAGCGATCTCGCGCCTGATCATGGAAGAAGCGCAACTTTTGCTCAACAGCCCTCTCGAACCCCGAACAGACACGGCGCCCGTGCAACCGACGACCGTGAAGCCCGCCGGCGCAGGCTGAGCGATTCCTCAGCGTTTGGATTTGCCCGACTTTGAGACCGCCGGCTTGGCGCTGGCCTTTGCCTGCGAACGCCGGGCCGCGGCGGGCTTTGCGGAAGCAGGTGGTGCGGAGGCCTTGGCGGATGAGACCGCGGAAGAACCGGGCTTGCTCGCGGCGGAGCGCTGCTTGGGTGAGGAAGGTTTGGGCGCAGAAGGGCGAGGCGCGGAAGGGCCGGGTGCGGAGGCTGCTTTGGCGGAGGGT
>DATGXW010000389.1:0-4619 GCA_035298585.1 Phycisphaerales bacterium | reverse complement strand
CCCCGCCGCGCCAGCATCCGGCCCCGCGTCCGCCAAGCCCGACGACAACGCACGGCCCCAGCCCGCGCCGTCGGCGACCACGCCCAAGTAAACACGCGTGTGCGTTCCCGCGGGGGAGCCGCACGAACAACCGGTTCCGCGGGGAGATGGTGTCGGAAGATATTCGAAGTCCCGTGCGATTCGGCACGGCACAGCCCCTGGAGTGATGCATGAACCTGGAATCTGCGGCGGCGGCATTGTCACGGCGTGAATTTGTCAGGAGTGCGGGCGCAGGGGCCGCCGGCCTCGCGGCGCTGGGCATTGCGGCCCCTTCGGTGCTGGGCGCGATCTCCGGGGCGGGGTACCACTCGCGCGGGGCCGACACGATCAAGGTCGGATTGATCGGCTGCGGTGGGCGCGGCAGCGGCGCGGCGGTGCAGGCGCTGGCGGCGGACCCCGGGGTCGTTCTCTGGTCGATGGGCGACGTCTTCAAGGATCGCCTCGACGGGGCGCTTGGGTATCTCTCGACCCCCTCGGACGACATGCCCAAGGAGCAGGCAGAGCGCGTGAAGGTTGAAGACCGCAAGTTCACCGGCTTTGACTGCTACAAGCAGGTCATCGACAGCGGCGTTGACGTGGTCCTCCTGTGCTCATACCCGTGCTTCCGCCCCCAGCACCTCAAGTACGCGATCGAGAAGGGCAAGCACGTCTTCGCCGAGAAGCCCGTGGCGGTGGATGCCCCGGGGATCCGCTCGGTGCTCGAGACGGCCCGCAAGGCCAGGGAAAAGAACCTCGCGTGCCTGATCGGCTTTTGCTGGCGGTACAACACCACGGTGCGGGATGCGTTCAAGCACCTGCACGAGGGCGTGATCGGGGACGTGGTGAGTGTGCACACGACCTACCACAGCGGGACGCTCACCCGCCGTCCGCGCCAGGCGGGCTGGTCTGACCTTGAGTTCCAGATGCGCAACTGGTGGCACTTTAACTGGATCTCGGGAGACCACATCGTGGAGCAGGCGGTGCACGCGATCGACCGGCTCTCGTGGGCGATGAAGGATGTGCTTCCCCGGAGCGTCCAGTGTCTTGGCGGCCGCGCTGCACGCAGCGGGCCCGAGCACGGCGACGTCTTTGACCATTTCAGCGCGATCTACGACTACGACCACGGGGTCCGTGCGTTCCATTCATGCCGGCAGATCGACGGGTGTCCCTCGGACAACCGCGACTACGTGTTTGGCACCAAGGGCAACGGGATCATCGACGGGTGGTCGGGGAACAGCCCGATGCAGAGCCGCGACGGGAAGGTCCTGTGGGATGGCAAGGGTTCCTCGGCGGACGTGGGCAAGATGTACTACGACGAGCACAAGGAACTCTTCGCCTCGATCCGCGCGGGCAAGCCGATCAACGACTGCGAGCGCGGAGCCAACTCGGTGATGATGGCGATCATGGCGCGCATGGCGGCGTACACAGGCCAGACCGTGACCTGGGATCAGGCGATGAAGAGCGAACTGTCGCTCGTGCCCGAGCTGCACTCGCTCGACCAGGCCCCACCGCCGGTGGAAGTGCCGATCCCCGGCAAGACCAAGTTCATCTGAAGTGCATGTACATCCGCCGAGCGGCCTGACCGGCTGCCCGGCGAGCGGGTGAACCCTCCAGAAAACACACCGGCCGCGGGGTGAGCCCGCGGCCGGCTTCTTTTTTGCAACGCTGACGCGAAGACGATCAACGGCGGCGGCGTGCTGCGACCAGGCCGCCGAGGCCGAGCATCGCCAGGGAGGCGGGCGTCGGCACGACCTGCCCGCGGATCTCGCCGGTGGACTTGAACGTCGAGTGGACGTTGACATAGGTCAGGCCGTCGAGCATGCCCTGGATCTGCGTGGCGTTGAGAATGCCGTTGGCGGAGAGCGTGCCCGAGGTTCCGCCGGTGTGGGTGATGGTCACGATGACCCCGGCGTTGACGCCCGGGGCGGCCAGCCCATGGATGTGGGAGGCGGTCACGGTGCCCTGCATGTTCTGGTAGGTGCCGCTGACGGTGACAGCGCCCGAGACGGTGTCGAGGGTGACGGTGGCCGAGCCCGAGCCGGTCGTGACGACCGAGGGGACTTCCTGCACACCTTCGAGGGCGAAGTTATAGACGACGATCGCAGCGTTGGACGATGCGACAGTGCCCGCGACGAGCGCGGCTGCGACGAGTGCCAGCTTGTTCATGGTGTCTCTCCCGGCCGCCGACCGTGCGGGCAAGTCCTCCCGAAGGAGTCACCCGTCCTGTGTCCCTGCACGGAGACAGCACATCCCTGTCGGACGGGCTATCCGGACCACGATACGGCGGGGCCGATCCGACGGATCTACACTGTTTGAGGGAAGCATTGTTTTTTCCGCCCGCGGGGCGGTGGAAGGGCGTGCAGGAGTCGGAATCGGATCGCTCACGCGAAATCGGCGGGTGCTGACTCCCAAGAGATCGACGCCGTCTGGGTACCGTTCATACCGCTCGCGCCGGCTCCGGCCTCGCCGGCGAAACCCTTCTGGAGGAGCCATCCACCGTGTGGAAATGGTTTCTGGCAGTCTTCATCGTTCTGGTCGGCCTCTGCGGGGGCGGCGCGTACTGGATGCACACGTCGGGGAAGTTCGAGGAACTGCGGACGCAGTTCATGCCCGGCGCCAAGCCGGTGGTTGTGCGTATCGAAAAGGTCAGCCGGGGAGACCTTGTCCGGACGGTCAGTGCACCGGGCCTGACCGAGCCCAAGACCAAGGTTGCCATCTCGGCCCAGGTTTCGGCCCGGATTATCGGACTTCCATTCCGGGAGGGGCAGGACGTCAAGGCGGGTGATGTGCTTGTGCGCCTGGATGCACGCGACCTGCAGGCGAACCTCGACTCGGCCAAGGCCCAGCTCAAGAGCGAGGAGGCTTCGCTGGAGGGGGCCAAGGCATCGCTGGCGAGCGCTGAATCGGAGCTGATCCGGCGTCGCAACCTGTATGAGACCAAGGACATCAGCAAGGCCGAGCTCGACACCGCCGAGGAGGCGTACCTGCGTGCGGAGTCGGCCAAGAACATGGCCGAGTTCTCGATCGAGATCGCCCGGGCGAACATCACGCGTGCGGAGAAGGACCTCGACAACGCGGTGATCACAGCGCCCTTTGACGGGACGGTGGTGAAGTTGAACGCCGAGGTCGGCGAGCTGGTGGTCGTGGGCACGCTGAACAACGCGGGCTCGGTGATCATGGAGATGGCCGACCTCTCGACGATGCTCATCAAGGCCAAGGTGGACGAGGCGAACGTCGCGCCGGTGAAGCCCGGTCAGAACGCCAAGGTCTTCTTCAACGCCTTTGACGAGGAGAAGTTTGACGCGACGGTTGAAAGGGTCCGTCTGCAGCGCCAGCAGGACACCGACGGGACGGCGTACTTTGAAACCGAACTGCTGGTGCACGTGCCCCAGGGCCGCCGGCTGATGTGGGGCCTGACCGCCAACTGCGACATCGAGGTGGAGCGGATCCGCGACGCGGTGAAGGTTCCCAGCCAGGCGATCCTGGACCGGCAGATCGACGAGCTTCCGCTGCAGATCCGCGAGAACAATCCCAACGTGGATCTGACCAAGAAGTTTGCGCGGGTGGTCTACCAGTTCAAGGACGGGAAGGCCGTGACGATCCCGGTGCGGATCGGGCCCAGCGACCTGACGCACACGGTCATCCTGGCGGGTCTTGAGCCGGGAACCGAGGTGGTGACGGGCCCCTTCAAGCAGTTGGTAGGGCTGAAGGAGGCGGCGGTGATCGAGGATGAATCCAAGCGTCCTGCGAAGGATGGGAAGCCTGCGGCGACCGCCGGGGGGACGCCAGCCGAGACCGCCAAGCCCGCGGGCTGAGCGCGTTCTGCATTCAGAGGCGCCGTCGCCCATGGGGCGTTTCAGTTCAGGGACGGTCGTTCGCGCCGAGCACACGATGAGCCAGACGAGCGGTCAAGTTCACGAGCACGAAGAGGCCGCGCCGGCGGCGGCGACGCTCAATCCCGGCGGGATGCGTCCCTCGGGCGAGAAGGTCGTGATCCGGATCCGGGGGCTGAAGAAGATCTACCGCATCGGCACGGAGAAGGTCTTTGCGCTGCGGGGCGTCGACCTTGACATCCGCAAGAACGAGTACGTGGCGATCATGGGGGCCTCGGGCTCTGGCAAGAGCACGCTGATGAACATCCTGGGGTGTCTCGACCGGCCGAGCGCCGGGTCGTACGACCTCAACGGCAAGCCGACGCACAAGATGGGGGCGACGAGCCTGGCGAAGGTGCGCAACGAGGAGATCGGGTTCGTCTTCCAGTCGTTTGAGCTGCTGCCGCGGCTGAACGCGATCGACAACGTCTCGATGCCGCTGCTCTATTCGCCCAAGTACTGGTGGGGTGCTTCGCGGCGGGCCAAGCTGGCGCTCGAGCGCGTGGGCTTGGCGAACCGGATGAGGCACCGGCCCAGCCAGCTCTCGGGCGGTCAGCGCCAGCGCGTGGCGATCGCGCGGGCGCTGGTGGGTTCACCGAGCATTCTTCTGGCGGACGAGCCGACGGGCAACCTCGATACCAAGACCAGTGAAGAGATCATCGAACTCTTCAAGCAGCTCCACCGCGACGGCCAGACGATCGTGATCGTGACGCACGAAGAGGACATCGC
>DATGXW010000388.1:0-24652 GCA_035298585.1 Phycisphaerales bacterium | reverse complement strand
GTAGTCGCCGGAGTTGGCGGGCGCTGCGCCGTCGGCGACGTTGTCGGGGATCTCGTCGCGGAAGCGGAAGGAGGAGGTATACGTGTGTTGGCCGACCGACGTACCGCCGAGCATGCCGAGGCTCTCGGGGAGCCAGACGGTCATGCTGGTGCGGCCGCGGTTGTTCCAGGCGAAATAGGGGATCGCGGTGAAGGGCGCCCTTTGCACGGTGGGAACGGGCCGGTACAGCTCCGAACGCCAGACCTTGGGCTGCTGGTTCAGCGACAGGCCTTCACCCTTGATGATGCCGACGCCCGAGAGCAGGTCGGGGCGGAATTCGGCGGAGAGGGGCGCATCGGGGGGGAGGGAGACGGAGAGGACATCGCCGGCGTTGTCGGGTGATTCGAGGCAGTAGACGACCGGTCCGCGCTGGAGGGCTACGCGGCCGAGGTCGGCCTGGACCATCGGGTTGGCCTGGATGCGCTCGACGGGCATGTCGAAGTTGAGCGTGATGGTGTCGCCGGCTTTCCACCGTGAACCCAGCCGGGCGTAGCCCTTGCTGATCTCGGGCTTGATGGTCTTCCCGTTGATGGTGAAGGTCGCGGACCGGCACCAGGAGGGAACGCGGGCCAGGAGCTCGACGGGCATCGAGGCGGAGGAGGCGTCGGGCCTGCTGGAGGAGATCGACATCTGGACCTCGCCGGACCAGGGGTAGTCGGTCTTCTGATGGATGATCATGCCGGCGTCGTCAAAGCGGGCGATCGAGGTGTTGTAGAGGTTGGTGTAGATCGCGGAGGTGGCGGGACTGGTCTGGCCCGATGTTCGGGTTGAATAGAAGAGTGTTCCGACGTTGGCGACGGTGCGCAGGATGTTGGGAGGGCAGCATGCACACTCGTACCAGTCGGGACGGTCGTGGTTGCCGCGGGCCAGGAGTGGGTTGACGTAGAAGAAGCGGTCGCCCGAGAGCGAGACGCCCGAGAGGACGCCGTTGTAAAGGGCTCGCTCGGCGGCGTCGAAGTAGGCGGCGTCGGCGTACAGGCGTCCGAGGCGTTCGTTCCAGAGGACCGAGCCGATCCCAGCGCAGGTCTCGGCGTAGGCGGTGTCGTTGGGAAGGTCGTAGGGGGTGGTGAAGCCCTCGTTGTGTGCACTGGGGCCGATGCCGCCGGTGACATAGGTCTTGCGGTGGGTGAGATCGTGCCAGACATCGTCGGTGGCCTGGATGTACCCCTCATCGTTCGCGTAGGCGGGGATGTCGAGCAGGTCGGCCACGGCCATGAACATGTACATGCCGCGCACGGCGTGTCCGACGATGTGGTCCTGCTCGCGGACGGGGAGGTGGTCCTGCGAGTATTCGCCGGTGGTGGGCCGGCCCTGTGTGTGTCCGCGCGCATCGATGAAGTAGCGGGCGAGGTTGAGATACCGGGTCTCGCCGGTGAAGCGCCAGAGCTTGATCAGGGCCAGCTCGATCTCCTGGTGCCCCGGCACGGCGTGCCGCTTGGAAGGCCCAAAGAGGGAGTCGACGTGGTTGGCAAAGCGGATGCCGACATTGAGAAGCGTCTTGTCGCCGGTTGCCTGCGCGTAGGCGACGCCCGCCTCGATCAGGTGTCCGCCGCAGTAGAGCTCGTGGTTGTGCTCGACGACCTTCCACCGCTTCTCGGGCGCCTTGACGGTGTGGTAGGTGTTGATGTAGCCGTCGTCGTGCTGCGCGGCGGCGATCCGGCGGATGATGTCGTCGCAGGTGGCGCGGAGCTTCTTCGAATCCTCATCGCCCGGGCGTGAGGCGAGGATGTAGGCAGCGCCTTCGAGCACCTTGTAGACATCCGAATCGTTGAAGAGCAGGCCGCGGTTCTGGGCGCTCTTGTCGCCCTTGATGTACTTGGCGGCCTCGTCAAAGTTGGCGATGCGGCCGGTCTTCTCGCACTGCTCGATGTTGGCCCAGACGGTGCGCGCGGCGTTGGTGTCCTGGCGGGTCTTCCAGAATCCGCCCGAGAGCTCGATCGAGCGGAGGGGGATCGAGGTCAGGCCGGTGTGCTGCGCGGGTGAAGGGGGCTGGGTCGCGGCCTGCGGCGCCGCGGGCTGCTGGGCGAGCGCGGCGGGGGAGCCGGCGGTGAGAAGGAGCGCGAGTGAAAGGGCGAGGGTGTGCATCGTGATTCTCCGAACGATTGCGGCGTGAGTGCACAGCATATCTGAGGTTTGCGTAGAAAGTCGCGGAGGATGCGCGGGGAGGCCTTCAGGGGTGGAGTAAATAAAGTCGAAGGGCACTGGGCACTGGGCACTGGGCACTGGGCACTGGGCACTGGGCACTGGGCGCTGGGCACTGGGCGCTGGGCACTGGGCACTGGGGACTGGGTGGGGCGGGGCATGCGGGGTGTGTGCTGCGAGGGGGTGGGGCTGATGCACATGGGCCGCGTCCTAGAGTCGTGGCATGATCACCATTCGACCTGCCGCGCGGGGGGACATCGGGCTGATTCTCTCGTTGATCCGCGAGCTGGCGGCGTACGAGAAGGAGCCGGAGGCGGCGGTGGCGACTGTGGAGCAGGTGGAGCGGGCGCTCTTTGGAGAGATTGCCGGTCGAGGCCCTCTGGCGGAGTGTTTCATTGGTGAAGTGAACGGGGTGGCCGAGGGATTTGCGCTCTTCTTCATGAACTACTCGACCTGGACGGGGAAGCCCGGGCTGTACCTGGAGGATCTTTTCGTCCGGCCTTCTGCGCGGGGCGTGGGGCTGGGGAAGGCGCTCTTTGTGCACTTGGCGAAGATCGCGGTCGAGCGTGGGTGCGGGCGGTATGAATGGTCGGTGCTTGATTGGAACACGCCGGCGCTTGAGTTTTACAGGGCGATGGGGGCCACGGCGATGGATGGGTGGACGGTGCACCGCCTGAGCGGAGAGGCGTTGGAGAAGCTCGCGGCCCGGTGATCGGACCTTTGACTTCGAAGATCAAATGGCAGCGCGGGTGTCACACCATGCGTGGTTGTGCACTTGGTG
Organism: Phycisphaerales bacterium; assembly: GCA_035298585.1. Taxonomy (GTDB): domain Bacteria; phylum Planctomycetota; class Phycisphaerae; order Phycisphaerales; family UBA1924; genus JAEUJB01. The sequence goes on along the minus strand of DATGXW010000388.1, from coordinate 21,690 downwards.
GAGTGGCCGCCGTGCAGGGAGACGCCTTTGGTGGGCGTTGACGCACGCGCGGGAGGTGGAGACCGAGCGGGCGGATGTGCACATCGGTCCCTGGAGAATGAGAGATGAACATTCGGAGCTTCTGGAAGGTCGCGGGGGTAGTGGTCGTGGGGGCGGCGTCGAGCGTCGCCTCGGCCGAGCTGGTGGTGAACGGCGGCTTTGAGGATGGGCTGACCGGCTGGTGGTCTGATCCCTCGGACTTCGGGAGCGACTTTGAAGTGATCGGACAGGGCCGCGAATCGGGTCATTCGCTGATGCTCTCGGCGGAGCCGGGCGGGATCGGGGACGTGGTGTACCAGGAGCTGGCGCTGGTTCCCGGGCAGAAGTACGCGGTCGAGTTCTGGGTGCTCAACTACGGCGTCGGGAATGACATGCTGCGTGTCCTGTGGGAGGGCGGCACGCTGACGCAGTTTGGCGACCCGATCGATTTCCCGCTCGAGTCCTGGTCGTTTGTCTCGCTCGAGGCGACGGCGACGGATGGGCCTTCCACGCTGTTTGGCTTTGGCGGGTATGACGGCAACGCCTCGTTCCTGATCGATGACGTGAGCGTGCGAGCAGTCCCGGCGCCGGGGGCGTGCGTGCTGGGCGCTCTGTGCATGGCCGGGGGCCTTCGCCGCCGCCGGTGAGAATGAGCATGGACACCGCGCCGCCTGGCGGCGGCGACGGTGATTGGGTGTGCTTGTGGTGGTCGACGCCGGGGGGAATGCTCTGTGCGAGGGTTCGCTTCCCTAGAATCGGGGACGGATCATTCACGCGGAGTTTTCAGATTGACGACGACCGATCGCGCGACATCGCCACGGGTTGAGATTGAAGCGTCGAAGAAGGACCGGGGGCTGGATGCGGGCTCCATGGCCGCGTGGAACGCCTGGCGGAAGCGCAAGCTCAGCACGGGTCAGCGGCTGCGGGATCGGGTGCTGCGATGGTACGTTCAGAAGGAACTGCCCAAGTTTGGCGAAGAGCTGACGCGGCGGGCGCGGCTGATGGACATGGGTTGGTGGAACGATGCGCCGCGGGTTGAGATGCACGACCGGTTCTTCGGGCACCGCGTCCGGCTGAACCCGCGCGATTTTTATCACCGGATCTGGTGGTATTTCGGGAGCTATCACGAGCTTGAGATTCTCTCGGTGCTGCGGCTGGCGTTGCGGCCCGGAGATGCGTTCGTGGACGGGGGCGCCAACATCGGGCTCATCACGATGCACGCGGCGGGGCTGGTCGGCCCGACCGGCCGCGTCCAGTCGTTCGAGCCTTTCCCTCCGATCTTCGATGAACTGAAGTTCCACGTCGAGGCCAACGGACTGTCGCAGGTGGAGATCTTCCGCGCGGGGTTGAGCGATGCGCCGTCAGAAATGGAGATCAGGTTGCCTGGGGAGGGGAACCTCGCGGCGGCGACGTTCAGCCCGATTCCCGATCGCTACCACGGCGTTGTCGAGTCAGGGGGGGTTGTCCCGATCCTGCGCGGCGATGACGTGATCGACCTGGAGGACCGGCGGCCGCTCTTGATCAAGCTCGACGTCGAGGGGTTTGAGGTCAAGGCGATCTGCGGATTGCCCAGGGTCATCGAGAAGCGGTTGCCGGCGTTTGTCGCCGAGGCAAACGCCGAACTGCTCGATATCAACGGAACCCCGCCGGAACTGATGTGGGACATGTTCGTGCGCGTGGGGTACGGGGTCTACGCGATGGATCGCGGGGGCTTCCGTTCGCGGCATCGGCTCTGGCTGCACCCGGTGCCGCGCGAGTGGGTTCGGCACGAGCGCGACCTGGTCTTTGTCCATCCCGGGAGCCAGATGTGGGCGAGGTTCAAGGATGCGATCCAGCCGCCGGGAAGGTATTGGAAGCACTTGGGGGTGGCGCCGGGGAAGTGAGGGGAGGGGACTGGGCGTTGGCTGGGCACTGGGCATTGGGCACTGGGGACTGGGCACTGGGCACTGGGGACTGGGGACTGGAAACTGGAAACTGGAGATTGGGGATTGGGTTGGGTAGGGGCGAGGGTTTGGGGCACACATCATGCACGCGGGTCCAGAGGAAATCGCTGAAGGTGTGCGCCGGCTTCATGCGGGGCGTTTGGTCGCATTTCCGACCGAGACGGTGTACGGGCTGGGCGCTGATGCCCGGAGCGAGCGTGCGGTGGCGGGGGTCTTTGCGGCCAAGGGAAGGCCGGCGGAGAATCCGCTGATCGTGCACGTGTCGTCGGTTGAGATGGCGCGGGGTGTGGTCTGGGCGTGGCCGCGTGCGGCGGATGTGCTTGCACACGCCTTCTGGCCGGGCCCGCTGACGCTGGTCCTGCCCAAGGCGTCCTGGGTTCCTTCCAACGTGACGGCGGGGGGCACGACGGTGGGGGTGCGCTGCCCCGACCATCCGCTGACGCTGGCGTTGATCGACGCCTTCGGCGGGCCGATTGTCGGTCCGAGTGCGAACCGTTCGGGTCGTGTTTCACCGACGACGGCCGAGCATGTTCGTGCATCGTTTGAGGATGAACTGGTCTTCGTGGTCGATGGCGGTCCGTGCCGCGGCGGGATTGAGTCGACGGTTGTCGACCTGAGCGATGGCCGTGTGCGGATCCTCCGTCCGGGCTTGATTACTCCGGGGATGATCGCGCAAGTTCTGCCGGGTGTTCTCTCGGGGCCGGGTGAGGATCTCGCGGCACACGATGGCGTGCTTCGGAGTCCGGGGCTGTTGGAACAGCACTATGCGCCGGTCGCCCGGGCGGTGCTGGTCGACGTTGAGGAGCTTGGATCTCTGCGAGGGCTGGGGAAACCGGTGGTGGTGATCGCGCCTCAGGGGGCCGGGATTGAGCCCAGCGCGGATGTGGTGATCCTGCCCGCGGACGCTCGGGGGTATGCGGCGGGGCTGTACGCAGGGCTGCGCGAGGCTGATGCACGGTGTGCGAGCATGGCGGGGAGCACGATCGCCGTTGTTCGGCCCCGGTTCGCCGGTGTAGATGCCGACGAAGCGGCTTTGTGGCAGGCAATCCTGGACCGTCTGCGGCGGGCGACCGCATCGGGATGATTCGCGCTGCATCGGGTTGATCGATGGTGCGAATAGTCCGATAGAAAGTGGGTCGGTGCCGGCGCCATTTCGCGACTCGCGAGGGGGTTTGGGGTGGCCGCACCTATGCTTGGGCCCCCTTCCCGGCGTGTCCGTGTCGTGCGAACGCCGGTTGAACGAAAACGTCCCGCGATGAAGGTCGCGAGAAGGAGTTGAATCGCATGTCCCGCCTGAAGATCGCCCTGGCCGCGGGCGACGGTATCGGCCCCGAGATCATGGACGCGACGCTCGAGCTCTTTCAGAAGGCGGGCGTGCAGGAGCACACGGAGTTTGTCCCGGTCGAGATGGGGGCGAGCGTCTTTGCCAAGGGCAACTCGCGCGGGATGAGCGACGAGGCGATCCGGACGGTGGAGGACTGCGGGATCCTCTTCAAGGGTCCGATGGAGACTCCCAAGGGAGGGGGGGGCAAGTCGATCAACGTGACGGCGCGCAAGCTGTGGAACGCGTACGCGAACTTCCGGACGTTCAAGACGCTGCCGGGCGTGGAGACGGTCTATTCGCGGGCCGGGATCAACATCGACATGTCGATCGTCCGCGAGAACATCGAGGACACGTACGGCGGCGTGGAGCACCGGCTATCGAGCGACATGATCCAGTGCAAGCGATTGATCTCCGCGCCCGGGTGCGACCAGGTGCACCGCTTTGCGCTCCAGACGGCGCGGAAGCTGGGCGTGAAGAAGGTGCACTGCGGGCACAAGGCCAACATCATGAAGATGACCGACGGCCTGTTCCTGGAGCGGTTCAAGGCGGTCGGGAAGGACTTCAGCGAGATTGAGCTCGCGGACGTGATCGTCGATGCCCTGTGCATGAACCTGGTGGTCAAGCCGACGCAGTACCAGATGATCGTGCTGCCCAACCTGCAGGGCGACATTGTCAGCGACCTGTGCGCGGGGCTGGTGGGCGGGCTGGGCTTTGCGCCCTCGGCGAACATCGGCACGCACATCTCGATCTTTGAGGCCGTGCACGGCACCGCGCCGGACATCGCGGGCCGGGGGATCGCCAACCCGACCTCGTTGATTCTCTCGGGGATCATGATGCTGCGGCACGTGGGCCTGGGGCGCGAGGCGGCGCTGATCGAGAACGCGCTCCTGGCGACGCTCGAATCGGGCGTGCACACGGGAGATTTCGGCGACAAGAAGACGCCGCCTGTGGGAACGAAGGATTTCACGCACGCGATCATGGACCGGCTGGGGACGAATCCCAGGACGGTGGCGGCGACGCCGGTGCCGGAGAAGCACGAAGCGCTGCTGGTTCGCGCGCCGCGTCCGGCGGGTCAGCAGGTGATCCGGACGTTCAAGAATGTGGTGACGCACATCGTGGGGTGCGACATCTACCTGGATTCAGCGCTCTCGCCCGTGGCGCTGGCGGAGGAGATGCAGCGGGTGTGTGCGGACACACCGTTTCGACTCACGCTGATCTCCAATCGCGGCACGCAGGTGTGGCCGACGGGGAGCGTGTATACCGAGTGCGTGGACTACTACCGCGTCCGGTTTGAGCTGCGCGACGGCGTGATGCCCGGGACGTTCGGCCAATCGCGCTGCATCGCGCTGCTGGATCGCGTGGCCGAGGGCTTTGCGATCTGCTCGTACGAGGTCCTCCGGACCTTTGACGGGGTGAAGGGCTACAGCCTGGCGCAGGGTCAGTAAGCAGGTTGATGCAAGACCGGAACATGGATGCAGCGCGGACGGCGTGCTGATATACCCGTGCACGCACCGGTTCATGAAACGCTATCGCGGCTTTCATGCGCTGTTTTGTCGTTGTGCGCGCAATGTGCTTGCGTCCTTGCGGCGGGAGCGGTAGGAATGGTGTGCGTGAGCGATCGTGCACACGGTCGGGGGGCCAGGGAACAACCAGGGATTCGCGTGATGGGAGGTCGCCCGCGGTGGGATGGGCCTGCCCGAGCGCTGCGGTTCACGCGTGACGCGTGCGTGCACTCTGGAGTGGGGTCACTTCCGTGAAAGGAGAGATGAGTTCATGGCAAAGCGTGCATTGTGCATCGGGATCAACGACTACCCGGGGATGAACGCCGATCTGTCGGGGTGCGTGAACGACGTGCATGACTGGAAGGGGGTCTTGTCAGCGCGGGGCTTTGGCGTGACGACGCTGCTGGATCGGGACGCGACCAAGTCGAACATGGTCGAGGCGATGACCAAGCTCTTCAGCGACACGAAGAAGGGAGACACGGCGATCCTGCAGTATTCGGGCCACGGCTCGTTCGTCGCGGACACGGACGGGGACGAACCCGACGGGCGCGATGAGGTGCTGTGCCCGTCTGATATCGGGAGCGACGCGTTCATTCTCGACGATGAGCTGTACGAGCTTTTCGGGTTGGCCGAGCGGGGCTCGAAGCTCATCTTCTTCTCGGATTCGTGCCATTCAGGGACGATCACCAAGTTCCGCGCAACCGATGCTCCGAGCGAGCGTGCGACGCGTTCGCGGTTCCTGCCGCCGTCGATGTTCCTGCGCGAGTTCGAGATGCCGCAGGTGGCGGTGGCGGCGCGTTCGCGCAAGCGCAAGGCAAAGGTCAACCGTGCGGTGCTGATCTCAGGGTGCATGGATGAGCAGACGAGCGCGGATGCGTGGTTCGGCAGCCGGGCCAACGGGGCGTTCACGTACTACGCACTCAAGGCGCTCAAGGAGATCGACGCGAACGCGAACTACCGGCAGTGGCACGGGCGGATCCGGGAGTACCTGCCCAGCGTGTACTACGGGCAGGCGCCGAACCTGCAGGGGACCGCGACGCAGCTTCGCGGGCGGGTGTTGGACTGAGTCGGGTGAGTTGAACGGATGGGATGACCGAGCACGGTGTGCATCGACACTCGTGGGGTGCGATGCACGCCGTGCTTTCGTCTGGCTTGCGCGGGGCGAGCCCGGAACGCAGCGCGTGCGATCAGTGGGGCCGCGGGAAACCGCCGGTGGGTTCGAGCGTGCGTGCGATCCTCAGGAGACTCGATTCAGACCAGGCAGGACCCACAAGCTGCATCCCGACCGGGAGCGAACTGAACGCGGCGTCGCGCGGTGCGGGAACACAGATCGCCGGAAGGCCCGCGAGGTTGACGCCAACGGTGTAGACATCTTCGAGGTACATCGAGAGGGGATCGGAGCGAGCGCCCACGGTGAAGGCGGGCGTGGGGGCGGCGGGCATGAGGATGGCGTGGCAGCCGCCGAGGGAGAAGGCCGCGTCAAAGTCGGCCTTGATGCGGCGGCGGACCTTGAGGGCGGTGGCGTAATACGCGTCGTAGTAGCCCGACGAAAGGACGTGCGTGCCGAGCATGATCCTTCGCTTGACCTCCGGTCCGAGACCTTCTGCACGCGAGCGGGTGTAGAGCTCTTCGAGCGAGGCGCCTTTGCCGAGCTGTGCACGGCGTCCGTAACGGACGCCGTCGAAGCGGGCGAGGTTTGAGGATGCCTCGGCCGGCGCGACGATGTAGTACGCGGCGATGCCGTAGTCGGTCATCGGGAGATCGACGTCGACGATGACCGCGCCATGGCGGGAGAGCTGGTTGATCGTTGCTTCCAGCGATGCGCTGACGGCCGGATCATTGGCGGGGCTGCGGGCCTGGCGCGGAACGCCGATGACCAGGTGCGGGATCGGCGTGGCGAGTTCGCGGCGGAAATCCTCGCGGGTGCGCTGGGCGGAGGTGGAATCGGCCGGATCGTGGCCCGCGATGATGGAGAGCGCCAGGGCGGCATCTTCGACGGTCGCGGCGAGGACGCCGACCTGGTCGAGGCTCGAGGCATACGCGACGAGCCCGTAGCGCGAGACACGCCCGTAGGTGGGCTTGATCCCGACGACCCCGCAGTGCGAGGCGGGCTGGCGGATCGAACCCCCGGTGTCGGAGCCCAGCGCGATGGGGACCGTGGAGGCCGCGACGGCCGCGGCCGAACCGCCCGAGCTTCCGCCGGGGATCCGGGCGGGGTCCCACGGGTTGAAGGTGGGTCCGAAGGCCGAGTTCTCGGTGGTGGAGCCCATGCCGAACTCGTCGAGGTTGGTCTTTCCGATCACCACCGCGCCGGCGTCGATGAGCGCCTGCGCGGCGGTGGCGGTGAAGGGTGAGTGGTAGTTCTCGAGCATCCGGGAGCCGCACGTCGTCTTGCCCCAGGCCAGGCAGATGTTGTCCTTGAGCGCGACCGGCACGCCCGCGAGTGGAAGCGTGGATCCTTCGCCGCGGGCGATGCGGTCGTCGATCGCCTTGGCGTCGGCCAGTGCACGCTGGGAGAAGACCTCGAGGTAGGCGTGCACCTTCGGCTCGGTGCGTGCGATGGCGTCGAGCGCGGCGGTGGCCACTTCCACGGCCGTGGCCTGGCGGCTGCGTACACGCTCTGCGATCGCGGCGGCGCTGAAGCTCATCGTCCGGCCTTCTCTTCGCGGATCTTGCGGATCACTTCGGACTGGAAATTGCCGGCCTTGATGCTCTTGCCCTCGGCGACGATCCAATCGGTGATGCTGGAGGATTCGACGGTGAGCGTCTGGTCCTTCTGGATGTCGACGGCGTAGGTCGGACGGGTGTTGACGGTGCCGGTGACCTGGCTCGCGTTGATCTGGGTGACGGTGATCCAGAGGTATTCAAGGTTGCCGTCGGGGAGCGGATAGCCGGTCTTGGCGATGCACTTTTGCTTCTTGTTGCCGCTGCTCACGGCTTCGACAAACTCGGGCCAGCGGCGGCGGGCCTCCTCGGCCGCGGCGCGCATGCGTGCATCCTTGTCGTCGATGGCGATCTTGGCGGGAGCCGATGCCGATGCCGATGCCGCGGCGGGCGCTGGAGCCGGGTCCGAAGTTTGGACCGAAGCTGGAGTCGACTTTGGAACCGAATCCCCAGCGTGTGCGGGGCTCAAGCCCGCGGGGTCGGCGGCTTTGGGCGTATCCGTCGACTTCGAATCGGTGCTGGCGCAGCCGGCAAAGAGGGAGATGCACATTGACAGGGTCAGGGCTGCGCTGAGCCGCGTCCGATCGAGATTGATGGTGTGCTTCATGGGAAATCCTCGGGGCGTTCAGCGTGCGACAGGGGCGGCGGGGTGGTTCACGATGCACCCGACTCGTCGAGCACCTTGGGGATCCGGACGTAACGCTCGAACGTTTCGGGGGCGAGCGATCGGAGGACGCGGTTCTCGAGCATGGGGCCCGGGGTGTCGTCGGCGAGGGGTGCATCCTGCTCGGCGATGCTGGTGAGCGGCTCCACGTCGGCCAGGTCGAGCCTGGAGAGGCGGTTCATGTAGCCGAGCACGGCGGAAAGATCGTGCCCCAGCCGCGCGACCTCCTCATCGCTGACGGCAATGCGCGAGAGCGCGGCGATGTGTCGGACCTCGGCGGGCGTGAGCGGCCGGGATGAACCCGGGTCGGCGTCGCTGCGTTCGTGTGACATCGTGCGGGAGCGTATCACGCCGGAAGTGCGATCGCGGGATGCGTGGATGCGGCCGGCGCCAGCCCGAGGCCGGAGGAGAGGCGGTCGACCAGGGCGGCGATTGTCAGAGTTGGCGCGATCGCGCGAGCACGTGCGGCCGCGACGGCTCGCCAGGGGGGGCTGGCGGCGGTGCGGAGTGCACGTCGCCACGCGTCGGGCGTGGGAAAGTCCAGGATGAGTCCCGCGGAAACCGACTGCTCGGGGCCGGGCTTGAGCAGGTCAGCCCCCGGGGCGGTGTGCGTGGTGAGCACCGGGAGCCCCATCATCAGCGCGTCGGCGATGAACCGTCCGGTCGAGGAGCGATCGACCCGGGTCGGCGTGGAGACCGCGACATCGCAGGCCGCGAGGAAGGCGTCGGCACGCTGCGTGCCGCCGATGAGGTGGGTCTGCGCTGCCGCTCCGCAGGCAGAGACGAGCGTGTGCAGCGTGTGCGTCTTTCGGCCCATCACCAGGATGTGCAGGTCGGGCGAGGGCGGTACGTGGCTCTGGATCGCGGCGGCCGCCCCTTCGAAGAAGTCGCGCAGCCCCGCCCGGTCGTGGTGGACCGCGCTGAGCCCGACGACCAGAGCACTCTCGGGTATCGAAAGGAGCCCGCGGACGCGCGAACGCAGCGACTCGACATGCTCGGGGGAAGAAGGCGTGATCGTGCTTGCAAAGCCCAGCGCCAGGGGCGTCAGCCACGCCGGCTCCTGCGGCCCGGTCGATGTCGAAGGGGCGGATGGAGATGCGGAAGGGGATCGAAAGTCACCCAGGCGTGCGTGCGTGCGGTCAGCGCGGGACTGTGCCGCGTGCTCGGCGAGAAGCGCCTTGGGCGCCCAGGGCCGGTGGAGGATCTCCATCGCCGCGGTCGCGGGCCGGTGTGCACGCATCGCGTGGAAGATCGCCTGCATGATGGGCCGGCCCAGGGGGATCCAGAGATCCCCGGGGAAGTAGCGCGTGAAGGAGATGGAACGCGAGCCGGGGTGTGCATCGAGCGATTCGCCGCACCAGCGCGCAAAGCCCAGTGGATCGGATGCCCGGAGCTTGCGCATGGGCCTGCGCGTGTGGACCCGGAGATGGCCTGGAGCGCTCGAGAAGATCGCGGGGTCTTCGATCCCGTCGCAGAAGACGCGGACATCGTGCCCGCGAGCGGCAAGCTCGAGGGCGATCGCCGGGATCCACGCGGTGGTGGACCAGGCCATCGAACGCAGGTACTCGGCGAAGATCAGGACGCTGGACATGCGGGAGGGGCGGGTTGCGAGGGCGGCGGGATGAAGGAGGGGCAAAGCGAGAGGATCAGGGCGAGCAGGGCGCTGGTCTGCGCGTTGATGTGGACGGGATCAAAGAGGCTGATGAGCGCCAGGCCGGTGAGTGCACAGAGTGGTCCCCATTCATAGGCCCCGAGCCCGGGAGCACGCTCGCGCCCCAGGCCGAAGGCGTTCGCGAATGCAAGGAGCACAACCGACAAGGCGGGGAGCAGGCCCAGGAGCCCGGTGGTTGCCGCGATCTGCAGGATGGCGTTGTGTGCATGGTCGTGCACGGCCTGCCGGGATGGATCGACGCCGCGAGCGGCGAGGAGCGCCTGCGTTGCGGGGCGATACGACCCCGCGCCGACGCCGCGGATGGGATGCTCGCGGAAGTGCTCGATGGCCCAGATCGCCATGCCGATGCGGGCGCCGGTGTCGGTGCGGTATTCGCCGGTGTTGAGCGCTGCACGTATCTCGTCACGGGCCAGGTCGTATCGACGGGAGATCGAGCCGCCGAGCTTGCCCCAGACGATACCGCCGGTCACCAGGAGCGCGATCGTGCCTGCGGCGATCAGAAGGAGTGTCGTGCGGGAGGAGCGGCCTTGCGCGTGGATCGATGGCCGCCTCCAGTGGGCGATGATCGCGGTGAGGGTGGTGAGCGTGATGAGGCCCAGGGCGGCGAGCCAGGCGCCGCGGGTGCCGCTGGCGAAGATGCACACGAGGGTGAGGGTGGCGGCGGAGGCGGCGAAGACACGTTCGCGCGTTGTTGTTGCAAAGAAGATGGAGGGAAGGTGGAGTCCCAGCACGGCGGTGAGGATGGTGCCGCACACGACCGGAGGCCACCAGCCGCTGTAGCGATCCGGTGCACGCGGCCAGGTGGGGGTGGGCCAGCCGAGGCTGGTGTGGAGGAATTGAGAAAGCTGTGTGCAGTTGCCGACCAGGGCCCCGAGCGTGAGGGCGATGATGAAGCCGCGGCGATGCTGGATGAGCGGCCAGAGGACAAAGAGCGACCAGAGCCAGCGCATCGCCCCGGCCTGCTCCACCCATTGGCGGTGATCGAGGGTCCAGAGCCCGCTGGCGAGCTGGACGAGCCCGAAGATGGATGCCGCGATCGGCAGGGGTTGCAGGAGGATGGAGGGGATGTACCGCCAGTTGCGGTGCATGCGAAGGAGTGTGCACACCAGGAGAGGAACGCCCGCGAGTTCCACCACCGAGACGGGCCAGGTGACCAGGAAGCACCAGAGATAGGCCGCGGCGAGGGTGATGTTCTTCCCGAACAGTCCGGTCCAGGGGTCAGTATCAAAGAGATGCTGAACCTTGGTCCGAGAGATCCACGGGGCCGCCGGGATCTTCCAACGGCCGGGAGGGTGCGAAATGGCGGCGGATGGGTCGATGTTTGGCATCTGGTATGCCGACGGGGCATCGTGCGATCGGAAAGAGTTTGGATCTTGAGCGCGGGATGAAACCGACCCGATGGTCGATGGTAACAAGAGGATTGGAAGCCGGGCGTCGGGGGGAATGACGGTCGGTGGCCCGGGCGGGTGTGGTAGAGTTTGAGGCGAGGTTGATGGGGTCGGGGGGTCGTGGGGGGTTGCGGGTTATACAAGGCAAGGAACGAGCCAATGGAAGAGATCGCCAAGGTTGTCAGGCAGGCGGGTTGGCGGCTGATGCTGATCAACTTCTTCCGCTGGTGCGTGCGGATGTCGATCGGCGTGTCGATCGCGCTGTGCGTGGCGCTCATTGTGCAGCGGGTCTTCGGGTTGACGTGGCCGTGGACGATCATCTTCGCGTCGGCGGGGGGCGTGGTGCTCCTGGGTTCGGTCGTGATGGTGCTGGTCGAGCGCAAGGACTCGATGGGCGTGGCGCGGGAGCTGGATGACCGGGCGGGGCTGCGGGAATCGCTCAGCACCGCGATGTGCGTGCACACGGCCCAGGACCCCTGGTCGCGGGTGGTGGTCGAATCAGCGCGGGCGAGCGCGGCGCGTGTGCGTGTTCGTGACGCGGTGCCGCTCGAAGCGCCGGGGAAGTGGCAGTTGGCCCTGGGCTCGGCGGGTGCGCTGGCGCTTGCGTGGTTTGTGGTGCCGCCGATGGACGTTTTCGGCACGCTGGCCAAGAAGCAGGAGGTCGAGAAGCAGCAGCAGGAGCTTGTCGCGGCCAAGGCCGACATCGCCGAGAAGGAAAAGAAGCTCGAGGCGATCCTCGAGAAGGCCAAGGTCGAGTTCAAGGATGAGAAGACCGACGAGGCCGGCGAGGCAGCGCTCAAGAGCCAGGAGCTCAAGAACCCCGACGAGGTGCGCCGGGCGGCGGTGAAGCGGCTCTCGGACATGTCCGACAAGCTGCAGAAGGCGACGGATTCGGAGAAGTCGCAGCAGCTCGAAGCGCTCAAGGACCAGCTCAAGCAGCTCAAGCAGTCGCCAGAAGGACCGCTGAACGAATTTCAGCGGCAGCTTGCGCGCGGCAACTTTGAGCAGGCCAAGAAGGAGCTTGAGGAAATGGCGGCCAAGATGGCCGACGGCCAGATGTCCGAGGACGAGGGCAAGAAGGCCCAGAAGCAGATGGAGGAGCTCTCCAAGCAGCTTGAGAAGATCGCCGAGGAGAAGAAGGAGCTGCTGCAGAAGATGCAGGAGCAGGGGATGACCAAGGAGCAGGCGCAGGAGCTGATGAAGAAGGCAGCGTCGGGGGATCCCAAGGAGCTCCAGAAGGCGATGGAGCAGCTCAAGCAGCTCACGCCCGAGCAGCGCGAGCAGATGATGAAGCAGGCGATGGCGCAGATGAAGGCCTCGCAGCAGATGCAGAAGATGGCCGAGGCGTGCAAGAACATGTCGGAGAACGCCGGCAAGCCCGGGCAGATGGGCCAGCAGGGCTCCGAGGGCATGCAGGGCATGATGAGCGAGCTTTCGTCGGCCGAGCAGATGGACTCGGAGATGAAGGCCGCCGAGGCCGCGATGAACGAGATCAAGTCGCAGATGCAGGCGCTGGGCCAGTGCATGAACCCGGGCGATGGCGATGGGCAGTCGATGGCCGCGGGCCAGAGCCCCTGGACGCAGGGAGATTCCAACCGCCGCGGCCCCGGCAGCGGGAGCGCGGGCAAGGGCAACGGCCAGGGTCCGGAGGAAGCCCCGACGGCGTACCAGGTGAAGAAGGAGAAGGCCAACGTCACGACCGGGCAGGGCCCGATCATCGGGAGCCGGCTGGTGTGGGGTGAACAGATCCGCGGTGAGTCACGCGCGGCGTTCGAGGAGGCCGTGCAGGCCGCCGACCAGGCCGCGGCCGAGGCGATCGAATCAAAGCAGGTGCCCAACCAGTTCAAGGAAGCGGTGAAGCAGTACTTCGGCTCCTTGAAGGATGATCAGGCGGCCAAGAGCGGGGAGAAGAAGGCGGCGGCGCCGGCGAAGGATGCGGAGAAGAAGTGAGATAGGTGAGGGCGGCGCCGCACCGGCCTTCAGTGTGCAGTCGGGGGGCGTGTCGGGATCGCAAGCACGGACCAAGTAACGCAAAGGCACGTGAGAAGCGAGTTTCTCCAGAAGATCCACGAGATATCAGAGGCGCCGATCTGCCCGAAGCAGCCGCACTCGATTGACCCCTGCCGCTTGTATACCACGAGCGCGTAGGTCGAAAATGCGGCGAGCAGGAGAGCCGCGAGGTAGCCGGTCACTCGCGGCGTCCAAGGCGTCAGAAGCGCGATGCCCAGGAGCAACTCGGAGGCAAGTGAAGCAAAGGCCGCCGTACCGGCAAGATTTTCTGGTACGAGTCCGTGGCGAATGATCGTGTGCACAAGCTGCGTGAAGCCGCCCATGCCCGCGGCCGGATCGAGGAATTTCAAGAGGAACGCGGATAGAAAAAAACAACCAAGAAGGCTCTTGAGCACGAACGCGATGAGCACCTTCTTACGTTGAATGGCGGATTCGCTTATATCCATATATGAGCAACCCTCCAACTCCGACCGAAGTGAATCCCCATATCCACGGACGGTATTGGTGCTGCCAGGTCGCGGCGAGCGCGAGTTGCTCGGCCTGATTGCGATTGTAGAGTAGCCCTTTGACGGGGTGTACGACATTGCCCGTCACGGGATCGTACTGTGACACATCGAGAACCGCGGGATCAAACGCGGTCGTGCTGGAGCCGGATTGGCACTCATCGATGCGCCAGGTAAAGTCGCGCTGCGTGCGGTTGGTCGGAGCGAATGCTGAAATGGTGAATCGCAGGGAGTGGGGTCGCTCGGCCGGTTCCTGGGTTGCGTACATGAACGTGGCGGAAATGGTGTCGCCGCGGGCAAGGTCGCCGCGCGTCACCCGCTGCACTCTTCCCCCAGCGTCGATGACAAGCTCCAGAGATCGACTGACAGAACGGGCGTGCAAAGCGGTGTCCGTATCGCGAAGCTCAAGATCCGGTGCACTCAGGAGCCATGTGGAGATGTGATGCAGCACCGGCCAGGGGCAGTAGAGCCACTGGACGGGCCCGGGTGGCGAATCGAGCATGTGCTCGGCAGGGGAGCGCGTGAACTCCTGGGGAGCGCCCACGACGCTTGCAACCAGCGTATCTTCCGCATACTGGACGTAATGAAAGAGCTTGCCATCACCTTTGCGATCACTTTGGCCACCACTGCTAGGTGAACCTGCAGAGCTGGGGAGATACTGGCGTTCATAGAACGAACCATCCGGCTTGACCCAGAGTTTCAGGATGCGGCCTGCGGGGTTGGGTCCGGCGATCAGTGTGCACTTTAATTCCGTGGCCGGAGTCATCCGGTCGGCAACCGCGCGGAGCCGCTCTAAGGGCTCATTGGCGCATGTGGAAGAGCACATGAGGATGAGCAGGGAAAGTATGTGCATGTCGATCATGGACAGTCCGTTGCGGGGCACTCCGAAACCTGTACCATCACCGTAGTGGATGAGGCGCCAACGTACGTGCCGCCCGTGCAAACGCTTGTTGCGTTACAGGTTCCGGTACCGCCGGAGTAATCTTCGCACGGCACCGGGGTCAACACAAACGCGGAAGCGTGTTTGGCCCCAACGGCGGCGTACAGGCACATGACCTTGCCGGGGCACACGGTGTACAGGCCGCCACATGTGCCTGTGCACTTGCGATTTACCCACGACTGAACCAAGCACCGGGGGAACGCAGGATTACCGGGCTCATCTGTGAAAACCACGGGTGAAGCAAGGCATATGTCAGTAAACACGAGAGCGCTGAGCATTTTCATGTGTTCCCCCTGAGCGATAAACGAGCGATTCAGCTTGTACACCACTCATGTGTATGATATAAATTGTCGAGTACATTGCAAGGACTTTATCGGGGGATGGCACTGTGCGAGCGCAAATTCTGGTCCAGAATGGCTTTACCTTGGTTGAGACGCTCGTTGTGATCGTCGTGATGGGGATCTTGATTGGAACTCTCGTGCCCGCCGTCGCCAGCGCGCGAGCAGAGAGCACATCGGCGAAGTGTGGGGTCCACATGCGATCGGCGGGGACCTTGCTCTCCGCGTACAGCGTGGATTATCGAGATGCCCTCCCCTTTGGCGGGTTCAAGCTGCGTTCGCTGGAGGTGCCGGAGATCGGCAAGGTCGGCATCGGTGCTCGGTTTGGCCTGGGCTTTGGCGCGTGGGCGTTCCTGTTTCCCGAGCAATGGTCTGGCCGCGATTGGAACAGTGCTTTGCGGTGTCCCCTGCAGCCTGCTTACGACGGCGTGAGCACCATTGAATCCTGGGAGGGGGTGCCGACGCCGATGTACGACATGGCAAGTGCGGTCTGGCTTGACGAAGCCGCGTTTGCCGCTTCCAGGCCCATCAACTTCCGCGAGAGCGTCCAGCCGCACCACCTCTCTGATGTTGCGTTCCCGAGCATGAAGGGATACCTGATCGAGAACCCCGGGTTCTGTGCGAAGGGTGCACATACCCAGCACGATATTCTCTCGCTCCGGCAAACATATGTTCAGCCGGTCTCCGTGCTGTTGTTTGATGGTTCGGTGATTCGCAGGGCGATGAAGGACATGCGTGGGTACCGTCGAGGGCTGCCGGTCATCACGACAGAGGATGGAATCCGCGGGCGCGATCTTTGAGGTGAGCGTGCAGAGCTCTCGGGCTGGGTCGACGGTGTGGAGCCACTGCGTGGTGGAGAATCCCAACGCGAAGTCCGGGATGTTGCTTGTGCGAGTGCGATATGCATGGGCCCTTGCTGTGAGCTCTGCACAGGGCCGCCGCACGTGGCCTTGCTGCGAGGCCAAGACGGGGACCCATGCAAAGTAAACGCCGCGGGAGCGATCCCGCGGCGTTGATCGTGATGCCGTGGAGCGGTGGAAGCTGACGACGGCGGGATCAGATCCGCCAGCGGGTCTGCGTCAGCGTGCCATCCACGTTCTTCTTGTGTTCTTCGTAGCCCTTGCGGCCCATGAGGCCGAAGGTGGCCTGCTTGCCGAGCTCGACGGCGGGCTGGTCGTAGGCGTCGATGTTGAGCATCAAGCCTGCGTAGCTTGTCGTCACCTGCCACATCCAGATGAACTGGCCGACGTGGTAGGCGTCGATCTGCGGGAAGTGGATCGTGAAGTTGGGGCGCTGGCTCTCGACCAGGGCGTACTCGGTGGCGCGCTTCTCGGCGTTGAGGAGCTCGGTCATCGGCCTGCCTTCGAGGTAGGCGATCGCCTCGACGCCCAGGCCTGTTGGGATCTGGGATTCCTGGCGGAACTTGCGGACTTCGAGGAGGCCCAGCACCTTGTCGTTGGGACCTTCGCGGTAGAGCTGGACCTGTGAGTGCTGATCGGTCGTGCCGAGCGCCTTGATGGGCGTGAAGCCCGCAAAGACCGTCTCGCCGGTCTTATCGACGCGCTTGCCGAGCGACTCGGCCCAGAGCTGGCGGTACCAGTCGGCGAGGAGGTAGAGGGAGTTGGCGTAGGGCATCAGGACGTGGTTGGTCTTGCCCTTGGTGGTGCCGAGTTCGACGAGGAGGAAGGCCAGGAGCGCGGCCGGGTTTTCGAGGAGGTTTTCCTTGCGGCAGAGGAGATCCATGTCCGCCGCGCCGTGGAGGAGTGATTCGATGTCGATGCCGCACATGGCGGCGGAGAAGAGCCCGACGGGGGAGAGGACGCTGAAGCGTCCGCCGACGCCGTCGGGGACGGGAAGGGTCGTGAAGCCTTCGCGGTCGCAGATCTGGCGCATGGTGCCGCGGGCGGGGTCGGTGATCGCGACGATGTTGGACTTGTAGGAAGCGCCCATGGCCTTCTTGAGGGCATCGCGGATGATCATGAACTGGGCCGCGGTCTCGGCGGTTTCACCGGACTTGCTGACGACGTTGAAGAGCGTGCGCTGAAGGCCGCCGGGGCTGGCGGCGCAGTGCTCCATGACCGAGCCGAAATACTCGGGGTCGACGTTGTCGACGACGAACATGCGCGGGCCGGGGCGCTTGGCGTCGGGGAGGAGGTTGTACGTCGCGGAGTTCAGTGCACTCTGGAGGGCGATGTTGCCCAGGGCCGAGCCGCCGATCCCCAGGACGACGAGGTTGTCGAACTTGCCCTTGCAGTCGGCGGCGACCTTGCGGACGGCGGCGATGTGGTCGGAGCGCGTGGGGTCCTGGATGAGGTTGTACCAGCGTTCCCAGCCGGTGCCGCGTGTCTTGGCGAGGGAGGCGGTGAGTGCACGTGCGGTCTGGGAGGGCTGACCCGCGGGGTCGAAGAGGGCGGCGTCGAGGCCGTGGGAACCGACGCGGTCGGCGAGGCAGTTGGCGTAATCGAGGGTCAGCATGGGCGAGGATAGGGAGAGGGGGTGGCAGGGCAAAGTTGGGGATGGGTCAAAAAGAACGCACACACCCGGAGAGGGGCGTGTGATGTGTATCGGGATGCGGGAGGGTGGTCAGTGAGCCGGCGCGGTGAGATCGATCTGCGGCGGCAGGGTGGGCGGGGTTGTCGATTGTGCGGCCGATTGTGCCGGAGGCGGCGTGTGCGGGGTGGCCGCGGGCGGGCGCTGTGTGCGGTTCTGCTGGCCGTTCTGCGCTGCACGCTGGTGGTCGGAGGAGGTGGAGTGGGGTATGCGGTGGGTGAAGGTCATGGGGCTGTGCTGCGCGGCGGCGGAGGCCATGCCGCGGCACCAGAACTCCAGGACGAGGGTCTTGTAGATCGCCTCGCTCCAGATGGGGAGGCGGAAGCGGTGGTTGGTCATTTCGGCGGCGGCCTCGGGGGCGAGGACGCCGTGCTCGACGAGGTAACCCGACTCAAGGCTGAGGCGGTAGGCGTTGATGAGGTCGTTCATCCACGACTGGTGCGGGGGCGTGAAGCCGGTCTTGGGGCGGTAGAGGACTTCATCGGGCACGAGATCGCGGCAGGCGGTCTTGAGCCAGTGCTTGAAGGGGAGGCGGTGGTCGGACTGGACCTTGCGCAGTCCGACGGCGATCTCGGCGAGGCGGTAGTCGCAGAGGGGGAGGCGGAGCTCGACGGAGTTGATCATCGAGAGACGGTCGCCCTGGACGATGCCGTTTTCGAGGAGGTAGGTCTCGCACATGAGTTCCGTGAACATGACCGGGAGGTCGTTCCACGGGCGGGGACGGCGGAAGATGGAGGCGGGGTCGGTCGCGAAGGCCTCGGCGGCGAACTTGGGCGGAAAGACGCGGCGGACGAGCCAGCGTGCACGCTGGTAGGAGGCGTTGCCGTTGTAGAAGATGAGCTGATCGGCGGGTGCGTTCTCGTCGGGATGGCCCTGGGCCCAGCCGAGCCAGCGCTGGGCGGTGCGCACCATCGCGGACTTGATGGCACGGGGGCTGTGTCCGTCGGGGAACATCTTTCGGAAGGGGTCGCGTGCACGTGCGGCGGGGGTGCCTTCCTGCTTGGCGACCGAGGCTTCGAGGGCTGAGCGGACCCAGCCGTACCCCCAGAAGAGTTCATCCGCGCCCTGGCCCTGGATGAGCACGGGGATGCCGTTGTTCCTGGCGAGGCGCGAGACGGCGTAATAGCCGTGTCCGGCGGGGTCGGCGATGGGATCGTCGCGCCAGAGTGCACGCTCGGGGAAGAGCTCGACCACTTCGCGCGGGTCGACTTCCACATCGTGGAAGGGCATGTTGAGCCGTTTGGCGGTGGCGGCGGCGATGTGGCGTTCATCCTGGATCGGGCGGCCGGGGTAGCCGACCGAGAGTGCATGGATGAGCCCGGGCCTGCGCTTGGCGGCGAGGGCGGCGACAAGCGTGGAATCGACGCCGCCGGAGAGCGCCACGCCGACGGGGACGTCCGCGCGGATGATGAGATCGCCGATGCGTTCGAGTTCTTCGCGGATGATCTTGGGTGGATCGCCCTCGATCGGGGGGGCATCCGAGAGGCGCCAGTAGCGGTGCTGGGTGACTTTCCAGTCGGCAAGATCGACCGAGAGATAGCACCCCGCGGGGAGCTTGCGGACGCCCTTGACGGCCGTGTGCGGCTCGGGGACGTAGTTGTAATGGAAGAAGAGATTGACGGCGCCGGCGTCGAGTTCAAAGGGGATGACGCCGCCGGAGAGGAGTGCACGCAGCTCCGAGCAGAACCAGATCTCGCCCGGGCGCTCGACCAGGTACAGGGGCTTCTCGCCCATGCGGTCGCGGCCGATCAGGACGCGCTTGTTGGGGATGTCGTAGAGCGCAAAGGCGTACATGCCCCGCAGCTTGTGGAGGCAGTCGACGCCGAACTCCTCGTAGAGGTGTGCGATGGTCTCGCAGTCGCTGTGCGTTGCGAAGCGGTGGCCGCGAGCCTCGAGTTCCGCTCGGAGTTCGATGTGGTTGTAGACCTCGCCGTTGGCGACCAGGGCGATGGTCCGATCTTCGTTATAGAGGGGTTGCCAGCCGCCCTCGAGATCGATGATCGAGAGGCGCCGCATGGCGATGTGGACGTGCGAATCCGCGAATTCACCTTCGCCGTCAGGTCCCCGGTGGACCTGGGCGCGGTTCATGCGACGCACAGTCTCGGCATCGGCCTGAGACCGGGGAGCGGCCTTGAGATGACCTGCAATTCCACACATGACTGCCCACACGAGAGAGACAGCACGTACCGTCCAGGACCGCGGGCCGGAGGGGCCTCACACATGGAGGTCCGAAATCCCGATCATCCCGATCGAACGCCGAACTGTCTGAAGAGCACCCTCACGCACACCATCGTTCGGGAGGAACCGATGGTTTACTCTAACGAGCATATTAGAACAGATGGATATTTCAACCCCTGCATATCTGTATTGGCCGGAATCGGCACGCCTTAAGACTGTCCAAACTCCCTGCTATCCTGAGGGCCCATGATTCATCCCTGGCACGACGTCACCCCCGGTATCGAAGGCAACCCCCTGCCGGAGTGCTTCCGTGCGGTGGTGGAGATCCCCAAGGGATCCAACCTGAAGTTTGAACTCGATAAGGGGACCGGGCTTCTGGGCCTGGATCGAGTCCTCTCTTCCGCGGTCTATTACCCCGCCAATTACGGATTTATTCCTCAAACACTCGCTGAGGATGATGATCCGCTTGACGTCCTGGTGTACTGCACCGAACAGATTCCGCCCATGACCCTGTGCTGCGCGCGGGCGGTGGGGTTGATGACGATGATCGACCAGGGGAAGCCCGATCACAAGATCATCGCGGTGCTGATGCAAGACCCGGTGTACCAGGAGTTTGAAGTGGCGAGCCACTTCCCCAAGCACATCTTCAAGCTGCTGCGGAAGTTCTTCGAGGACTACAAGGGTCTGGAGGGCAAGGAAGTCGAGGTGGACGAGATCCTGCCGGCACAGGCGGCGTTTGCGATCATCGAGGACTCGCTGCAGCGTTATTGGAACATGCGGCGGATGGGCCAGATCAAGGGGCTTGTGGTGTGAGGTTTGTGGTGTGAGGTGTTTGGGCTGAGGTTGAGGGCGTGAAGTCTTTGGGGCGGGTCTGGGGAGGAGCGATGTTCCCTGAGATTGAGCACATCCTGCTGACGAGGGAGCAGATCGCCGGGCGCGTGCGCGCGATGGGTGAGCAGATATCGCGCGACATCAGCGCTGCACGCGCGGCCGACGGGGGCGCGGAAGTGGTGATCGTCCCGATCCTCACGGGGGCGCTGGTGCTGACGGCGGATCTGATCCGCGAATTGCCGCTGATGCTCTCCCTGCGGGTGGTGGCGGTGTCGAGTTATCCGGGGGCTTCGATCACTTCCAAGGGGGCGAAGATCGCGGGAGAGCTTCCCACCGACCTTGGGGGCAAGCACGTCCTGATCATCGACGACATCCTTGATTCAGGCCAGACGATCGGCCTGGTGAAGGAGTTGATCGAGAAGCAGTCGCCGGCGAGCGTCCGGACGTGCGTATTGCTCCGCAAGCCCGAGGATGTCCGTCTCCGGCACGTCGAGGTCGAGTACGTGGGCTTTGACATCCCCAACGAGTTCGTGGTGGGGTATGGGCTGGACTTTGGGGGATACTTCCGCAACTACCCCCAGATCGCGACGCTCCGGCCCGAGGCGATCGCTTCGGCGACGAAGTGATGCCGGCGGCGAGTGCACAAGGCGAGTGCTGATGACGCAGGCCCCTGGTTCAACCGAGCTGGTGCTGCTGCCCGGAGAGCGGGTGGTGATTTCCTGCCGACCCAGCCCGTGGATGATCGTGCTGGGCAATGGCGGGTGGTACCTGCTGATGGTGGTGGTGCTGGTGCTGGCGTGGTCGGCGGGGAAAACGTTCCTGGCGGATCTGTGGGGACTTTTGCTCGGGGCATGGTCGGCGATCGTCTTTTTCAGGCTGTTGTGGGATGTGCTGACGTGGTGGAGCCGGAGGTACACGCTGACGGATCGCAGGATTGCGGTGCAGGGGGGCGTTGTTCAGCGGACGGTGATCGACCTGCCGCTTGCACATGTGCAGTACCTGGCCCTGGACGCCTCCGCGCGGCAGCGTGTGACGGGGGTGGGCACGATCGGGGCGGGGACCTCTGGCCGCGGGGTCGCGGAGCTTTTGTGGGGCTATGTGAACGATCCGGCGGGGAAGATGGCCCTGATCCGGGCCGGGGTCGACAGCGCGGGGGGCGCTGTAC
>DATGXW010000387.1:0-2782 GCA_035298585.1 Phycisphaerales bacterium | reverse complement strand
GGCGCACCGGTCCGGTATGACTCGGCGATTCTGTCGGACCATTCCGCGAGCATCAGCAGGAGGTGGGGGTTGTCGCGGGGGTCGTGGCGGTGTTCGACAGCTTCGTGGAAGACGCTGTCATAGCTCTTCCCCTCGATGATGTGGCGGTGCAGCATCACGAGGCACCCGGTCCGCTGCGTCCCCGCCGAGCAGTGGACGAGCACGGGCTGGTTGGCCGGATCGTTCATGATCCTGAGGGCCTGGACGTAGTAGTTGGGGTTGCCGGTGGCGTCGCCTTCAAGCCGCATGGCATATCGCGTGACGCCCATCGCCTTGGCGATCCGCTCGGCACGGGCTTCCTCTCCCGAGCCCGGTTCGAACGCACCAAGGTCGATGACGGTCTTGATGCGATGTTCACGGAAGACCCGCTCCATCGCGGCGGGGGTCAATTCGCCCGAGCGGTAGATCTTTCCCTCGTCCACGATCCCGAAGTTCTTGGGGATCCGGTTGATGGCCGAGGCGGTCACGCCGGCGACGACCAGCAGCGCGGCGAGGATGGACAACTGCACCCACGCCGGGATGCGCGGACGCCGGGTGCTCCGAGGGAGTTCCCGGGCCGGGGGGGCCTGAACCTCGATGGCGGAAGTTGGCGCCGACGTCATCCCGGGATGATAGAACCCATCCCTACCATCGCAGGATGTCAGGCGACTCGATCCAACCTGGTCGCGGCGACCGCCGGGGCACACCCGCCGCGAGCGGGGCCAAGCCCCCGCGCCGGAGTTCGTACCCGGCGGTTGTGGATCGCCTGATGGAAGAGCTTTCGAGCCTGCCGGGCGTGGGTCGCCGCTCGGCCGAGCGGCTTGCGTTCCACATCCTCAAGTCGACCGACGAGCAGGCCCTGAGCCTGTCGCGGGCCATCGCGGACGTCAAGCAGCGAGTCAGGCATTGCCAGGTATGCTGGAACCTGACCGATCACGTCTCAGGGGCCGCGGAGGGGGAGGATGCCCCACGGTGCGAACTCTGCCGAGATGCGCAGCGGGAGCGGGGTGTTGTGCTGGTGGTGGAACAGCCCAAGGACCTGATCGCACTTGAACAGACGGGGATGTTCAAGGGTTTGTATCACGTGCTGATGGGCCGGATCTCGCCCCTGGATGGGGTCGGGCCCGAGGAACTCACCGTGGCGGGGCTGATCGACCGGATCGACCGTCCGGAATCCAACCCGGGAGGGGTGGCGGTGCGGGAGGTGATTCTGGGACTCAACCCCACGGTGGAAGGTGATGGGACGGCGCTGTACCTGATGGAGGAGATTTCCAGGCGTCCGAGCGTCCGTGTAACTCGACTTGCACGCGGGTTGCCGACCGGCTCACAACTCGAATTCGCCAACAAGGCCGTTCTTGCCGATGCCATTGCGGGGCGACAGGATGTTCGCTGACTGAAAGACCGGGTGTAACGACTCTCCATGCGATTTGACTACTCACAACAGATGAAGCTCGGCCAGCACATGAAGCTGGCCCCCCGGATGATCCAGTCCATGGAGATCCTGCAGATGCCCCTCGCGGACCTGCAGGAGCGGATCCAGCAGGAGCTTGAGAACAACGCCGCGCTTGAGATCGAAGAACGCGAAGCCGACGCGCGGCTCGAAGCCCAGCGGCGCGAGGAGTTGCTCGATTCTCCCGACCGGCCGCTGCAGGTGGACGACGTGTCCGCCAAGGATGACTTCGGCCGCCTGGAAGAGTTCCAGGAGACCAATCCCGACGCCGCCGAGAACGAATTTTCCTCCGCGAGCTACGAGGATCATGGGTCGGGCGTTCCCGAGCGATCCTCACTCCGCGAGGAGGATTTCGGTTCGTACTCATCGGGCCGGATGGACGGGGAGCGCGACGCCAAGCTCGACGCGATGGCGGCGGCGCCGGCGCCATCGGCCTCGCTCACCGAGCAGTTCCAGGACCAGTGGGCCCTGTGCGAGGTCGAGCCCCGTGTCCGGCGGCTGGGCGAACTCATCATCCCGTTCATCGAGGAGGACGGCTTTGTCCGCACACCGCTCGATACCATCGCCGACCGCGCGCCCGCCGAGTTCAATCCCAGGCCGACGGCCGAAGAGCTCGGGCACGGGCTGCGTGCACTCCAGCTCTTCCTCGAGCCCGCGGGGGTTGCCGCACGCGACGTCCGCGAGTGCCTGCTCCTCCAGCTCGACGCGATGGAGGATTCCGCGGTCGAGGAGCTGGAGCGCGACGAAAGTGCGCGCAAGACGCTTCTTGCCGCGCGGAGGATCGTCGAAGGCTACCTCGATGATCTCACGCAGAACCGGCTCCCCCGCATCGCCGATCGGACCGGTCTTTCGCTCGACGAGATCAAGTCCGCCCTTTTGGTGATGCGCAAGCTCAGCCTCGCGCCCGCGCGGCGGTTGGTCACCGAGGCGACTCGGCCGATCGTTCCCGACGCGATCGTCGAGTACAACGCCGACGAGGACCGGTATGTCGCATACCTGAACGACAGCAGGATTCCCAACCTGCGCGTCAACCAGGAGTATGCACACATGTCCAAGGACCGCGGCGTCGACAAGCAGAGCCGGGAGTTTCTGAAGACCAGCCTCGGCAACGCCAACTGGCTCATCGACGCGGTGCAGCAGCGCAAACGCACGCTGCTGCGAGTGGTCCGGGCGGTGGTGGATGCACAGCGGGAGTACTTTGATTACGGCCCGCAGGCGCTCAAGCCGCTGCCGATGACGCAGGTGGCCGATCAGCTGGGGATCCACGTCGCCACGGTCTCCCGCGCGGTCAGCGAGAAGTACCTCCAGACCCCG
>DATGXW010000386.1:0-16905 GCA_035298585.1 Phycisphaerales bacterium | reverse complement strand
GGCGGGTCTGGCTGCGGTGGTCGAGCCTCTCGGCGGCGGTGGTGGCGATCGCGGGGGCGCTGGCGGGGTACACCGCGCTCTTTGCGACGCGCATCCGCCGGAACCCCGCCCGGATCGCGGGGGCGGCGGGGATCCTGCTGGGCACGCTCGCCATCGCGTGCTTTGGCTCGGCGGCGGAACCTTCGATCATGGCCGTCACGGCGGTGTGTCCGACGGTCTTCGCGGCGGTCATCTTCGCCGTGACGTACGACCAGCGGGTCGCGCTGGCGTTTGGCGCGCTGCACGGCGTGCTCGTGTGCGTCGGCCTCGACCAGGGCGTCGGCACGTTCGCGACGATCGTGACGGGCGTCGGCACGGCGGTGTGGAATCTCAAGGAGATCCGCGGGCGCGACGATCTCTTCAAGACCGGGATGTACGTCGGGCTTTCCCTGGCCCTCGCCACGGCGCTCGTGGGCTTCATCGACCGCCCGATCAACGACCAGGTGCTCCGCGAGACGCTGGTCGACGCGATGTTCGCCGCGGCGGGCGGGCTGGTCATCGGCGGGGTGACCCTCTTCATCCTCCCGGCGATCGAGCGCTGGTTCGACGTCGTGACGGGGATGACGCTGATCGAACTGCGGGATTCCAAGCATCCCCTGCTGCGTGAACTGCTCCAGCGGGCGCCCGGGACCTACAACCATTCGCTGACGGTCGCCTCCATCGCCGAGGCCGCGGCCGATGCGATGGGCGCCAACGGGCTGCTCACGTACGTCGGGGCGATGTACCACGACATCGGGAAGATGAACAAGCCCGAGTACTTCGTGGAGAACCAGCGCGGCGGGATCAACAAGCACGACAAGCTCACGCCGGCGATGTCGCTCCTGGTGATCGTGGGGCACGTGAAGGACGGGATGGAGCTGGCCCGCGAGTTCGGCCTGCCGCGGCAGATCCAGCACTTCATCGAGAGCCACCACGGGACGACGCTGGTCGAGTACTTTTTCCAGCGCGCACAGCAGCAGGCGATGGAAGAGGCCCGCAGGCAGGCGGGGATCGATGGACGCGTGGCGGGCGAGGATGGGGAAGTGGATGACCCGCTGCCCCCCGACCCGGCGTACATCCCGGACGAATTCGAGTACCGCTATCCGGGGCCCAAGCCAAGGACACGCGAGGCGGCGATCCTGATGCTCGCCGACGCGGTGGAATCGACGGCTCGCTCGCTGGCCGAGCCCACGCCGGCTCGCATCGAGACGGTCGTGCGGACGCTCGCCAACCGCAGGTTGATGGATGGCCAGTTTGATGAGTGCGACATCACGCTCAAGGACCTTGCAATGATGACCGAGTCGATCGCCAAGAGCGTGACGGCCTTCTACCACGGCCGCGTGATGTACAAGTCGACCTCGGACCTGGCCAAGGCCAGGGCATAAAGAGCGACGGATCTCGACACGCGAAAGCTCTCAGGGCATGTGCTTGAAATGCACTTGGTTCATTCGCCGCCCTGACCGGTCGAGGCGGCGGCGGCGCGCTGCCGGACTGCCTCCAGCCGCTTCTTGTGGATCTCGCGGTCGGGCTCGATGGCGATCAGCGCCTCGATGTGGCGGCGTGCGGCGGCGAAATCCTGTCTCTGGACGGCGATGGTCGCGGCCAGCTCGCGGATGGGGGCTTCGAAGGGGGCGATGCACACGGCTCGCTCGGCCTTGATGCTCGCGTTCTCCCAGTCCTTGCGCGCGGCGTATCGCCGGGCGAGTTCGGCGGCGAAGGTGGTCTGGTACTGCTCGCGTGCGTCGAGAAACTCAAGGTGCGGGATCGCGCGCGCGGGGTCGCTCGATGCGAGGTAGAGGCGTGCAAGCTGCTTGTGGGGCATGTGATCGATCGGCCGCGCTTCGGCGAGCCGTTCGAGCATCGGGATCATCAGTTCGGTCGCCTCGCCGTTGTGCTCGGCGAGTTCAAATCCCACCGCCAGGCGGAGGAGATCGGGGTGCTTTGGGTGCTGAACAAGCCACGATTCCACAAGCTCGGGGGTCGGTTCGACGGCCGGGGCGGCGGACTCGCCTGGAGCCGCGGGGGGCGCCTTGCGCATCTCGGCCTCGATGAGTTCGGGGATCGTCGGCATCCCTTCGGGGGGCAGCGTCCCCCACGTGCGGCACTCCTGGCGGGCCCAGACCTTGAACTGTTCAAAGAACTGCTCGCGGGTGACG
The DNA here is from genome assembly GCA_035298585.1 of Phycisphaerales bacterium. GTDB lineage: Bacteria > Planctomycetota > Phycisphaerae > Phycisphaerales > UBA1924 > JAEUJB01. Next base: position 14,731 of record DATGXW010000386.1, on the reverse strand, counting down.
CCCAGTTCGGCGACGAAGGCGTCGGCCTCGCGCTCGCCCCTGGCGTAACGATCCATGAGCGCGAGGGGCGCCCGGGCTCCGAATCGCTCGACGATGTACTCGTACATCCAGTGTCCCTGGGCGTACGCGAGGCTGCGCTCGGTGGGCGTGCGGGGGCGGACGAAGGCGACGTTGATCTGCGAGAAGTCGAGCAGGCCGCCGGTCTCGAGTGCACGCGTCAGGAGTGTGCATCGGTTCTCGTCGCGGGGCGCATCCTCAAGATAGACCGCGCCCGCCTCGGTGAACCAGTGGGGCAGGCGGTTCTTGGTCCTGCCCAGCGTGACCGTGTGCGTGTATTCATGCCGGAGGACGCGCGGCCAGTCGTAGCTCCCGATGGAATGGCCGGGCCCCGACATGGGCCGCTCCATCGCGATCACCGGGCCCGTCGCAGCCGCGATCGTGTGGACCTGGCGCATGCCGGTGATGCGGACGCTGAACCACTGGTGATCGGGGTAGAGCTCGATCACGGTCTTCGCGGCGGGCACGAAGTCGATGCCACCGGGCCCGTTGCCGGTGACGCGCAGGAAGTTCTTCTCCATCACCGGGAGCATCTCGCGGGCCAGGATCGAGTCGATGCCGGGCTTGTAGCGGATCTCGAAGTGATCGCTCGTGACGCGCTCATAGGTCCTGATCTCGCCGACGAGCTTGAGGCTGTTGGCCACGCGGACATTGAACGGGTCGAGCGCGGCGGCGCTCGACAACGTTTCAAGTGCTTCCTTGTCGCGCCCCGCCTGGACCTGGAGAAGACCCAGCTCCGCCTGGACCGCGGCCCACATCGGTGCACGCCTCCGGGCTTCGGTCAGGAACTTCTCTGACTCCTCATATTGCCGCAGGTCGGAGAGGATCGTTCCGATCTCGTAATACGCGTCGGGTGAACCGGGGGCAAGCTCTTCAAAGGCGCTGATGCGCTTGGCGAGCCGGTCGTCGCTGTAGCTGGCGGCGGCAACGGCGGCGTGCAGCGCGAGCAGGGTCCGGTTGCGCGGCGCAAGGTCCAGCGCGCGGATGATCGCGGCCTCGGCGGCCTCGGTTTCCTTCTGCCGCAGGAACGTCCGCGCTGCGATCTCGCCCCCCGCCACGGACCTTGGCACGAAGAACTGGCGATCTTCCTCGCGCACGGCGAGTTGGTCGAGCCGGGCCGCGATCGAGAGTGCACGCTCAAAGTCCCAGCTCGCCGCCGTCATCCGGCCAAAGAGCGCCCAGGCGGCGGCGTTCCTGGGGCAGAGTTCGAGCGCCTGGCGGATCGCGTCGGAGGCTTCGGTGTAGTTCTCCTTCTCCTCAAGCAGTTCGGCCTCGGCGAGGTAGATCGAGGGCTCGATGCGGCTCAGTTCCTCGCGTGCACGCGCGAGTATCGACATGAACATCTTGAAGTCGGCGGCGCGGCGCTCGCCGTCCACGTTGCGCGGGGCGTCAACGCCCGGCGGGGGCGGGGCCACGTCCCCCGTCAGACGCGAAAAGAGCACCATCGCACGCACCGCGTCGGCCACATCCGCCGCTTCCTTCAGCGGAGTTTCCATCAGCGTCTTGCGGGTGGCCTCCAGGCTCGCGCGGGCTTCATCGAGCCTGCCCAGTTCCCAGAAGGCCTGTGCACGCAGGCGCGACGCACGCAGCGAGGCGTCCTGCTCAAGCACCATCAGTGCTTTGTCGGCATCGCCGCGGCCGAGCAGACCTTCAGCGCGGATGACCGCCGGGACGGATTCATCATCGATCGCCGGGTCTCGGTATCGGCCCGCGAGCACGGCCGCACGTGCACGCCGGGCGGGGGTGTCGAGATCTGATTCCTCCCAGACCCCATGCGTGATGCGGAGGTCCTTGCGTTCATCATCGGTGAGGTAGGCCGCGCTGAGCAGATTCTGGACCGATCGCGAGACCGGCGGGGCTTCCATCGGCGCGGGGTCCGGGCCGCCATCCGCCGGAGAGGCTCCCGGCGGCGTAGGGGGTTGGAGTGGGGGTTGGGGTGGGGGTGCGATGACCAGCGCCCCGGCATACGTCGGCGAAGACCAGGGTTGACCCACGCACAAGAGGATCGCCAGGGCGGTGCATGTACAGACGTGCATGGGACGACGGCGCAAGGGACGCCGAGCATGGTCAGCGCCTGGCAAGGCCGTCCGGGGCGTGCATTGGGTCGATGGGATTCGCATCCGTGCGTCGTGCTCCAATCACATCCCCCACTCTTGATACGCGGATAACGGGCGTGCCGGATGTCACCGCGCGGCAAGAAGGGTACTGAAAAGATCGGGTGATTGAAGAGGGGCCATCACCCCCGGGTGTGCAAAGGAGGACCTTGCCCCGAACACGCCGCTCCCTGCCCCCCACCGGGCGACGGGACAATGAGTGGGCGAGGGCCCGGGCGGTTATATGTGCACATGTGCACAACGGTTCACCGGGGGGCGACTTCGCGGGAAGGACCTTGCGGGAGATCGGGTGATTGCGCTGATGGCTTGCGGTAGGGAATGATGGTCGTGTCCCAGCCGCCTTCTGCGGGTGCGTCGGTCGAAAAATACTCAGGACCGATCTCAAAGTTGGTCTTGACGTTGACAAGCTGAACGGTTGTCACGTCGCCCGCGTGGTTGATCGTCCGGGCCATGCGCGGGATGAGTCGGCCATCCTCGGTTCCTTCAACCTTCGCGGCGGGCTTGTACCACAGGCGGATCTCGGTGAAAGCATCGTCGCTCGAGGTCACCTTGGGAAGCAGGCGGAGCTGGTACGTTCCCGCCACGAACTTCCGCCATTCCTGGGCCTGGCGCGGGTTGTCGCTGTCGTCGATCCCCGCATCGGGGGCAACGAGCTCCACGCTGAACCGCGCGAGAATGTCATCCTTGCGCTGGCCGATGGGGATCGGCAGCGGGCCTTCACCGATGCGGAGCGGATCAAAAGTCTCCCCCGGCGGCACAAGCTCGCGCCGGCTGAATCGCTTCTCATCTGGATTGAGCTCGGCGAGCCAGCGGCCGTCGAACACGAACTTCTGTTCCTTCTCTTCCAGGCGATCACCGATCCGCCGTGTGTCAAAGCGCACGGAGAACTGGCGCAGCGGCTGCACATCGTTGGAGGCCGGGTCCGCGACCTGCCGGAAGTAGAGCTTGCCCCATCGCTGCTGCTCATCTCCCTCAATCACGAAGGTGCGGTGGAGCAGGATGTCGGCCTGGAGCGCGGTGAGACCCTTGTCCGCATTCTCAAGAGCGGTGAGCAGTGCCTCCGCCGACGTGTAGTCTCCCGGCAAGGAGGCCGCGGCCGGCTGCGTGTGCGTCGTCGCGGGGGGTGTCTGCGCCGGCGGCGTGGGAGAAGCGGTTTCCTGTGCCATGCCCGCGGTGGAAAGGATCGCGAGGACCGCCAGGCAGCGGGCGGCCTGTGTACGGATGGCCTGTGTGCAGACGGGGTATTCGTAGGTCTGTCGCATGGATCCTCTCGGAGAGATTGGATGCACTCAGAACGGCCGGGTTCACTCGGGATGAATGGAACGTCGAGGACGCCGACCTTTCACCCAGCGAGCGAAGCACGAACAGCGTACGACCAGCGCGGGCGGGTGGGGTATCGCGGGGTCAGGTCTGATTCGGCTCTGCCGGGGGCGGGGGATTCTCCGGAGGCTGCTGAGCGTGCATCGGGAGGGCGGCGAGGTAATCGCGCAGGATCGCGGCGGCCGCGAGTGCATCGCGGCGTTCCTTCTTCTGCTTGTGCGTCAGATCGGATCGCGACATCGCCCAGTCCGCGTCGGCGGAGGTGAGCCGCTCATCCTGGAAACGCACTTCACGCGCGAGCCGGGCTTTGACCCGCAGCGCAAAGGCCTTGGAGATCCTGGATTGCTTGCTCTCGGTGCCGTCCATGTTGAGCGGCAGCCCGAAGATCAGTTCTCCCTGGGTTGCGGGCCCGATCTGACGCTCAAAGCAGCGCACGATCGCTTCGATCAATGGCCCCCCCCCCGCAAGTCCCATGGGGATCTCGATCACCTCGACCGGGGTGACGAGCCGCGTCTGGGAATCACCCAGGGCGATTCCGGTCCGGCGTTCTCCAAGATCAATTCCCAGGTATCGCATCAGGCAACGATCAGACGGGGCAGACAATGGCCGGGAGGCTGGGCTGGACGACGAGGACTTTCCAAACGGCAAAGCCGATGGAGACCATGCTAGCGAAGTTGCGAGTCTGGCGAAGTTCCCAGGGCGCAAACTCGCATTCGATTGGTTTTTGGGCGGTTTTTGAAAGGATTCCCCTTCGGGAGTCTGAAGTCGGGTGTGGTTCGGGAAAAACCGGGGCAATTGACCCATTGGGCGCAGGGGCTATCATGCTCCCCCGCTCGGCCTCGGCCGGGCGTTTTGTCTGGTTGGGGCGGTACCTTGCCATCGATCGCAGATGGGATCCGGCTGTGGCGGATCGGCCTGGTGGATGGGCCTGAAGGGTTTTCCAAGGGTGACCTTGGAGGATCTTTCGGGAGGTGGCAGAACCGAAACATGCGCGATGTGCGGCTTGTCGGATCGGCCTTCGGGCCCCGGCGGGTTGAGAATCGCCGCTGTAGCTCAGTGGTAGAGCGCACCCTTGGTAAGGGTGAGGTCGCGGGTTCAAATCCCGCCAGCGGCTTTGGAAGGATCGCAGGCGGCGTCTGGAGCGCGAGGGCGTCCTGGGCGCGGGCGGCGGTCGGTGATCTGGACCAATTTCGAAACGGGCCGCGACAGGCCTGAACACTTGGAGTGACTTGTCATGGCAAAGGGCGTATTTCAGCGGACCAAACCTCACGTGAACGTCGGCACGATCGGTCACATCGACCACGGCAAGTCGACCCTGACTGCGGCCCTTTCGGCCCGCTCGGCCGCTCGTTTCGGCGGTGAAATCAAGAGCTACGCGGACATCACCAAGGGCGGTACGGTCCGCGACGCGAACAAGACCGTGACGATCGCCTCGTCCCACACGGAGTACGAGACGGAGAAGCGTCACTATGCACACGTCGACTGCCCCGGCCACGCCGACTTCGTCAAGAACATGATCACCGGCGCCGCCCAGATGGACGGCGCGATCCTGGTGGTCTCGGCGGCCGACGGCCCCATGCCCCAGACGCGCGAGCACGTGCTGCTCGCCCGCCAGGTCGGCGTGCCCTACATCGTGGTCTTCCTCAACAAGGTTGACCTCGTCGACGATCCCGAGCTTCTCGACCTGGTCGAGCTCGAGGTCCGCGAGCTTCTCAAGAAGTACGGCTTCCCCGGCGACACGACGCCGGTGATCCGCGGCCAGTCGAAGGCCGCGCTTGAGAACCCCCGCGACGACAAGATCTGCAAGCCGATCGACGACCTCTTCGCGGCGATCGACAGCTACATCCCCGAGCCCCAGCGCGAGGTCGACAAGCCCTTCCTGATGTCGGTGGAAGACGTCTTCTCGATCAAGGGCCGCGGTACGGTCGCCACCGGCCGTATCGAGCGTGGCGTGGTCAAGGTCGGTGACACGGTCGAGATCGTCGGCCTGCGTCCTGAGACCAAGAACACGGTCGTCACCGGCGTCGAGATGTTCAACAAGACCCTCGACAGCGGCCAGGCCGGCGACAACGTCGGCGCCCTGCTCCGCGGCGTTGAGAAGAACGACATCGAGCGCGGCCAGGTGCTCTGCAAGCCCGGCAGCATCAAGCCCCACACCAAGTTCAAGGGCGAGGTCTACGTCCTGACCAAGGAAGAGGGCGGTCGCCACACCCCGTTCGTCTCGGGGTATCGTCCCCAGTTCTACTTCCGCACGACGGACGTCACCGGCACGGTCACCCTCATGGGCGGGGCCCAGATGTGCATGCCCGGCGACAACATCGGCATGGAAATCGACCTCATGGGCAAGCCGGTCGCCATGGAGAAGGGCGTTCGCTTCGCCGTCCGCGAAGGCGGCAAGACGATCGGTTCGGGCGTCGTCTCCGAGATCATCGCCTGAGTCGGTTCGCCGCTGAGCTCTGCCGCACGCGTTCACGCGAGGGCGGCGGACTACAGTGACGCACGGTTTGGAACTCCAGTCGCCCGGATCGAAGGGTCCGGGCGACTCTTTCAGAAGAATCGGGTGCGATCGGAAGGTTTTCGGGTGCATCACCCGTGCCTGATCGCGAAAGGTGGAATCGGTTATGGCCAAGAAGAAGTCGGCAGCACGCGAGTACGTCTGGCTCCAGTGCACCGAATGCGGTGACCTCAACTACCGCACATCGGTGAACACCAAGGGCGGCCTGCCCGAAAGCCTGAAGGAGGGGATGAAGAAGTTCTCCCCCCGCCTTCGGAAGCACACGCTGCACAAGATCAAGCGGAAGTAAGCCGGGCGTTGCCCGGGGATGCGTCCTTGTGATCGAGGCGCAGGACCGGGCACTTCTGGCGTCTTTCGGAAGCGAGCGTACGTGTCCGCATCCGCAAACGGACTCAAGTCTCATACGCCGGTAGCTCAATTGGTAGAGCAGCGGATTCCAAATCCGCAGGTTGCGGGTTCGAGTCCCTCCCGGCGTGTTTTCCTTCAACGAGGGCAGTGATGCTTTCAAACGAAAGCGTTCAAGCTACGTCAGCCGCCGCACGGTCAGAATCGACCGGCGGTGATGAAGTCACCTTTGCCGGGCTGCACAAGCCCGGGCAGGGGTACTGGACGCGGATGCTGACGGCCTGCCTCCTGGGCATCCTGACGCTCTCGGCCGCGGCCTGGGCGTACCAGGAGCTCACGGCGGTGACGATCCCCACCAAGGAGTGGAACGTCACGGTGACCTCCGACGGCGCGGCCCCGACCTTCAAGGCGGGTGACGCGGTCGAGTTTCACCTCGCGGGCGCGAACATCGACGAGATCGGCGAGCTCGCCGCCACGGGCGCGGTCAAGCAGGTGCAGCTCAACCCCGGGCAGAACTCGGCGGTGCTCACCGTCGACGGCCTGAACTCGGTGCAGCCCGCCGCCGTACCGATCCGCGACATGATCGCCACGTCCGGCGCGAGCCGGTCGATCGTCACGGTCTCGCAGGCGGTTCCTTACTTTGAAATCCTGTATCTCCAGGCATCGGTGGTCGGGATTGTCCTGATCGCGGGCGCCATCCTGATCTACTGGTTTGTGGGCGTCAAGGCCAGCTCGGCCGACTTCCTGATCGCCACCGACGGCGAAATGAAGAAGGTCAACTGGTCAACCAGGAAGGAAATTCTTGGTTCCACCTGGGTTGTCATCGGCGCGTGCTTCCTCATCGCCGGCTTCCTGTTCATCATCGACAGCGGCCTGGCGACGTTCTTTGAACTGATCGGCCTGCTCAGCCGCGGTTGATCGGTGCAAGAACCCGGCGGTCGGCCGGGCGAGCGGGATGGGCGTGCGTGCGGGTCGGTAGATCGGTCGGTGCGGGGTCTTATTCGTGGGGTGTATTCGTCGGGTGTGGCTCTTCTTTGTGCGTGAAGGGTCACGGGTGTGCCAAAGGCCCGGAAGCGGGATTCCCGCGTGCTGCTGTGTGTGCACACGGGATGGTGCGACGGGCATCACTGAAGCTTGATCGTTTCGGTCCCTGAAGACTCGCCGTGCGGGATCAGGGCCGGGTGTGCGGGGATGTGTTCGCCCCTGCCGGAGCGTTCTCCCGGCTTGTGTGCGACAGGACGTCAATCGAACTTTTCCGGGCATGGGAACCCTCCCACGCCCGCAAGAGAGGCCAGACTTCGGGGCAGTATCGGGAGAGTCAGCAATGAGCAGCAGCGTCTACGACGGTCGACCCGATGAACGCGACGGCCTTCTCAAGGCCGATGAAGAGCTTCGCCAGGAAGGGATGAACTGGTTCGTCCTGCGCGTGGCCTCCAACAAGGAATCGAGCGTCCGCGAGACGCTGCTGCGCAAGGTGCAGATCGAGAAGATGACCCACCTGGTGGGCCGGATCCTCGTTCCCACCGAGAAGACCAAGACCGTCAAGGCGGGCAAGCAGAAGATCACCGAGACCAAGCTCTACCCGGGCTACGTCTTTGTCGAGATGCGCCTTGAGGATGATGGCCGAATCCCCCAGGACGTCTTCTTCCTCATCAAGGAAACCACGGGCGTGGGCGACTTTGTCGGCACCGCGGGCCGCCCCACGGCGATGAAGGATCACGAGATCGAGAAGATGCTCTTTGACAGCAGGAAGCCCGAGGACCAGCCCTCGGTCAAGCTGGTCTTCCAGAAGGGCGAGCATGTCCAGATCAAGGAAGGCCCCTTCCAGAGCTACGAAGGCACCGTCGACGAGCTGCTCCCCGAGAAGGGCCTGGTGCGCGTGCTGGTGACGATCTTCGGCCGCCAGGCGCCGATCGAGCTCGAAGAGTGGCAGATCGGCAAGGCCGACGAGACCTGATTCAGGTCGATGTTGCGTCTTTGGTTTTGCCCCTTTGGGCGAGCACGAGTGTGCACAGGGGCCCTGTCAATCCGATGGATTGGCAAGGCTATCAACGCGCTCTTCAGCAGTCGCTCACGTGCGTGGCACCGGGCCAGGTCCACAGGACCGTCATCATTTGAAGAGGATGGACCCGGCCTGACGGTGCATCAGGCCATCCTTCGCCGCAGCACAAGCCCGATGATGATCGCCACCGCGGTGATGGCGATCATGACACCCCACGCCCATGTCGCCGCGATGCTTCCGGAAGCGACCTCCAACGACCCGTCCTTGCCATGCACGATGGGCGGAGGTGACCGATCGGGTGGTTCATGCGCGATCACAGCGCCCGAGGAGTCGATGACACGGCCTGAGGGAAGCTGGATGGCGGTCGCGACCAAAGACCTCCAGTCGAAGATGGTCGGATTCACAGATGAGATGCACCTGGCTGAATCAACGAGGATTACGTCGCCGGGCACGGATGGTGATCCGATGGGGGTGTATGTTTCGCGAATCTCGCGTGGACACCTCGCCGGGAAGAGCGGCGACGCATGGAAGCCGGTGAACACCCACCGCATCTCGCCCAGGGCGTTCACGCTTGCTTCCATCAGTTCTCCGGTCTTTTCATCGATCAAGACGAGGATATCGCCCGACGGAGTGGAGAGTCGGATGCGTCCATCGCTTCTGCTCTCGACCACGCCGGCCTGATCGAGTGCCCAGATCAGGAAGAAGGTCAGTTCCAGAAAGCCCGACTGCGCACGCTCCAGTTCGGGAGGAAGCATGCCCGAATCACGGTGCTTGACATACGCCTCCCAAGTTGATGGCGGGATCTCGCGCAGCTCGCAGCGATTCTGGGCGATGTTGACACGCGCGTATTCATCCGCGCTCCAGATCCCGATTTGAGCATGGTTCTCGGCGTTCCCGCCCTGCAGCAAGCTGATCGTCGAGGCGCACGAACGACCGGACCGTTCGCGCGTGTGCACCTGTCTGAACACCGTGTAAAGCGTTCGATCGGTCGCGGTATCTACAAACGCCTCAACGCCTGGTATGGCGCGGATGGTCTCCAGCATCTCAGGGGTGAATCCGTCGCCCGGGGCTGCGGCCCGTCTTGTGATGATCTCAACATCGCACGAGGGCGAGTAGGCTGCGCGAAACCGAGCGATACCGGAGATGCCCTCTGCGCCACCGGCCGCTGGTTGCACCAAGTGCAAGACCACCGAGAATACCTGCGCGAGCATGGCCACGGGGATGCACATTCAGGGACAGTTCCCCGTACCCGTGGTCGCGGTGGCCGCAACCGTGTGCAGGCCGCTTGACCCCCAACAGCCCCACGTGCCATCGGGATTCTTCCGCCATGTCCCCTTTGCACAAACAATATTAACCGCGGTCGCGGTGCGGTCCGTATATGAGATAGCCGTCATCTCAATCCACACCACTCGCCTCGCGTTGTCGACTTGCTTCATAAGGATCTCATCTTGAGCATCCATCAAAGACTACAGTCCTCCTATGGACCTGTCAAACACACCTTTGCGAAAGATCTGGCGTGCGTTTACACTGATTGAATCGCTGATTGTAGTTGCGATCCTGGGCATACTGCTCGCGGTATTGGCCCCCGTGCTGGCTCGTTCGCGCGGCAGCGCACGCGAGGTGGTGTCGCTCGCCAATGCACGCGGCATCGCGGCGGCCGTAGGACAGTACGGTGCTGAGAACCGCGACGTGCCGCCGGTCCTGTTTGATCCGATCGAGTCATACGAGCACAAGGATCCGCCGCAGGAAGTCGAGGTCTACGGCCGGCAGGTCAGAGGGCGGTGGTTCTATAACGGCTGGGAGTTTCACAAGCTGCTCAACCCGGTCCTGCCGGCGGATGCACTGCTTGCACCGGGCTCGGTTCCGCACGACATCATGGACGTTGGCGGTATCGGGACGGTGAACGTGGCGGATTACTCCATTCCCTATTGCCTGTACGCGAGTTCCGACTACTGGAACCGCTGGACGCAGCGCGGGCCCTCGCAGTGGGGTGCACAGCGATTCTCGTCCATCTCGTTTCCCGCGGACAAGGGACTCGTTCGGCAGCACACGGTGTACGGCCTTGCCAACTTCCCCTATGAACAGTCTGCATCGGGCTTCAGGGGCGTCCGCAGCGCGGTCGCATGGGCTGATCACAGCGCCGCCACCGTGGTGCAAGTGGATTTGAACCCGGGCGAACCTAACTTCTATTATCACAACGGCACCAGGACTTTCCTCGATTCGGGGCTGCCGATCGAGGAAACGCTCGCGGGTGTGCGTGGGCGCGATAAGGCACCGTACCAGCCAGCAAGGCCCCCCAAAGCAGGTTCCAAGCAGCCCACGGATGGCATCACCTTCGCATCAGTTCGATGACACCACATCGCGGCGTCAGGATTCCCCTCGGCTGAAGTTCAACCCACTCCAGGGTACTTCACGCCGTGCCGCCCTCCGAGGCGCGGCTACGCTCGGCATCATGGATGTTCAGCAGATCCGCTCGTGGTTCCCATCTCTTGACTCCCCCACCGTGTTCCTTGACAACGCAGGGGGCTCGCAGGTGCCGCGCGGTGTGGCGGAAGCAGTCGCGAACTACTACCAGCAGAGCTATGCACAGCTCGGCGGGAGCTACCGGGAGTCGCAGATCGCGGTGAAGACGGTGGCGGATGCACACGTGCTGATGGCGCGGTGGTGCAACGCACACTCTGAAGCGAACGTCATCCTCGGGCCGTCCGATACCGCGCTGACGCGGATGCTGACGGACGCGTACATCGATGCCGGGGTGGCGAACGGCTTTGCGGACGGTCGCGATGAGATCGTCGTTTCGCCGCACGGGCACGAGAGCAACGTGGGCCCATGGGTGCGGATGGGGAAGTTTGGCTGGAAGGTGAAGCTGTGGAACGACCTGCCCGTGGCGGGAGAGGCGTATGCCAAGTCGCTCGAGCCACTGATTTCATCCAGGACCCGACTGGTGGTGTTCCCGCACGTATCGAACATCCTGGGGTCGGTGATCAATGCGAAGTCGATCATCCAGCGTGCACACGCGGTGGGCGCTCGCGTGGTGGTGGACGGCGTGGCGTATGCGCCGCACCGGGCGCTGGACATCCGTGCACTGGGGGCGGACTGGTATTCGTGGAGCACGTACAAGGTGATGGGCCCGCACATGGCGGTGCTGGCGGGAACGCCCGAGGCGATGGGGGAAGTGACGGGGCCGAACCACTACTTCATCGATCCCAAGACGTGGCCGAAGAAGTTTGAACTGGGAGGCGTTTCGCACGAGGGGTGTGCAGGGCTGCTCGGCGTGCAGGCGTACATGCGGTTTCTGGCGGGTGGACAGGGGCTGGGGCCTGGTGCACCGGACCAGGTGATTGATCGGGGAACCATCGAGCGTGCATGGGCGGAGATGGAGCGGCACGAGCTTGTGCTGCAGAAGACGCTGATTGATGGCCTGCGTGCAATCCCGGGCATCCGCATCATCGGACCGGTCGAGACGGACGAGACGCGCGTGCCGACGGTGTGCTTTGTGGTCGAGGGCGCATCATCGAAGGCGGTTGCGGAGAAGGCGAATCGCGAAGGGCTCGCGATGCGGTTCGGGCATTTTTATTCGCTCAGGCTTTTGAAAACCGTGCTGCCGGAGCGCGATCCGGAAGATGGCGTGGTGCGGATCAGCCTGGTCCATTACAACACGGTGGAAGAGGTGGAGCGGGCGGTGGAGTGGGTGAGGGTGCATGGGCACTTGAAGTAACCGCGGGATGCTCTAGAGCCTGTCCTCGAACACCGGTTTGCAGCTTATTTCCGGTTGGTTCACGCGGTTTCAGGACAGCCTCTAGAATTCGTGATGGAGCGAGGCGGAAATGATCATCAGGGACGCAACGTTGATGCCACGGTTCACTCGCAGCATCGCGCACTTCTGAACGCCTGCGAGTCTGGTGACGGCGATCGCGTCAGCGAACTTCTTGACCAAGGAGCGGCGGCTTCACCTGATAATCCTGCGGCGACCGGTTCATCTATCCCGCAACGTTTGAACGAACTGCTTGGTATCCATCGACCCCGGACCTCCGCGGCTCAACGTGGATCGCGGTCTTGCTATGACATCCCCATTCATGTTGCAGCACGCTCGAACCAGCTACGGATCGTCAAGATCCTGCTAGAGGCCGGAGCGAATCCCGACGAGCGCGATTCTTGTGGACGTACCCCATTGATGATGGCAGGAAGCGTCGATGTAGCAGAACTCCTGATCACCGCTGGTGCAAACCTGTTAGCAATCGATTCGTGGGGCCATGACATGCTCGATCTGCAACTTGGTCTGCAGGATTCGAGTTTGCCCAGTGAGCACGGCGTTGCGATCGCAAGAAAGTGGGCAGGGTTCTTCGACATGGAACGGCTGTATCTCGACGAGTTGACGAGGCTTGGCGTAGCCTGTCTTCACGTCAATCTCCCGGCAGTTGAGATCTTCGTCGAGCACGGCGCGAATGTGCGTGCCCTGCACTCGCACGGTCGGACCATGCTCCACGCAGCGTGTTGGTACGACGATGTGCACCTTGAACACGAACATGCATCGATCGAGCGGATCATCGCGCTGCTCATTCGGGCAGGTTGTCCTATTGACGCAGTGGATGAATCAGGAGATGCTGCGCTGCATACTGCAGCCCACGGAGATGGCCCAAACTCGACCGCGATTACAACACTCCTTCGTCTCGGGGCCGACATTGAGCAACGGAATCACGCAGGGCAGACCGCGCTTATGGTGGCGGCCCAGCACGGCCGCCTGCCTTCGGTAAAGACGCTCCTGGACGCAGGCGCAAACCCGCTTCTGATCGACGCGTCGGGTCGAGACGTGCTTGGAATTGCGAATGGCAACCTTCAGTCAGTTCAGGAAACCACACTTGACCACAAGGACGTCGGCGAGGCGCGTGATGTGATCAATGGGGTGGCAAACGCGATAATGGATATCATCTCTGGTGGCGAAGAATCTTACAAACCCGACGAGTCGATCTTCAGTCCGCAACAACTGAACAAGTACTATCGCCAGTTGATCGCGGACGCAAAGCAGATCATCAAGCTGGTTGAAGCAGCAATTCGTGCTGCCGAAAACAAAGACGGGGCCTGAACGGCCCCGTCATTTCATGACTTCAGTTGTCGTTCGGTCGATTCCGCAGGCTCAGGCCGTCTGCTTCATGAGCTTGTCAAACTCGTCCGCGGGGACTTCCTCGACCTTCGCGCGGGCGACGATCGCGTCCATGGCCTTGTGCTCGCGGATCTGCATCGCGATGCCCTGGATGCGGCCGCTCTTGATGAGGTCGTTCTTGAGCTGCTCGGGGCGTGCGTTGTTCTCGGCGGCGAGCTGCATGATGCGCTGGTTGACGTCGCCCTCGGTGATCTGGACGTTGAACTGGCCCGCGGCCTTGTGGAGGATGAAGAACATCTTGAGCTCGCTGGCGGCGCGGTTGCCCGAGGCGGCACGGAGCTCGGCGAGGTTCTCTTCGATCTTCTGGGGATCAAATCCGCGGTACATCAGCTCGAGGCGCTGACGCTCGAGGAGGCGGGCGGCCTGCGAGGCGGCCATGCGCGGGGGAAGATCGAACTTGGTGTTCTCCATCAGGTGCTTGGCGACCTGCTGGCGCATCACGACCTGCTGGCGGACCTGGATGTTCTGGGTCAGGCGGGCCTTGATGAACTCGCGGAGCTTGGTCTCATCGGGCCACTGGTAGCGCTCGACGATCGAGGCGAGGGTGGCGGGGATGATGCGGTCGACACGGTCGACCTTGAAGGTGATCGTGAGCTTGGCGCCGCGGATCTTCTCGACCTCGTGGTTCTCGGGGCCGGTGGTCTTGATGGTCGCCGTTTCGCCGGCCTTGGGAAGGCCGAGCTGCTTGGCGAAGTCGTCGACCATGACGCCCAGGATCATGCCCTTGCCGCCGTTGTCGGCGCTGGGAACCTGGATCACCGCGCCGGGGAGGTTGTAGAACTCGACGCCGTCGGCGCCGGTCATGATGCCGTGGCCGGTCAGGTAGTCGCCCGCCTCGGGGGTTTCGCGCGACTCAAGGTCGCCCTCGTTGACGCAGATCTTCTTGATCTCGTCCTCAACCATCTTCTCGGTGACTTCCATCACCGGCTTCTTGACGGCGATGCCGTCGAGGCTGGGGAGATCAAACTCGGGAACCACTTCGACCTCGAGCTCGAACGACAGGCCCTTGCCGTCGACGATCTCGATCTTCTCGATGCTCTCGGCGGTCGGCTCGCCGACGACCTGGAGCTTGTTGTCCTCGACCGCCTTGCGGTAGGCCTCGGAGATCAGTCGGCCCTTGGCCTCATCGCGGAGCGAGGCGCCGAAACGCTTCTCCACGAGCTTGCGGGGGACGTGCCCGGGGCGGAAGCCCGGGAGCGAGACCTGGCGAACTACCA
>DATGXW010000385.1:0-20573 GCA_035298585.1 Phycisphaerales bacterium | reverse complement strand
GTCGAACCGCGGGTATTGCTATTGGACGAGCCGCTTTCGAACTTGGATGCAAAGCTGCGAAGTGATTTGCGGTCGGAGATCCGGCGCGTTTGCAAGCAGGCTGGTACAACGACGATTTATGTGACGCATGACCAGAAGGAGGCTCTGGCGATCGCGGACCGCATCGCGGTGCTGCGATCCGGAAGGGTCTGCCAGGTAGGAAACCCGTACGAGCTTTACGAGAATCCAGTGGACACCTTCGTGGCGGGCTTCCTTGGGGAAGTGAACTTGCTTTCGTGCACGAGTTCGCACCGGAAAGGTGCGGGTCGCGACCTTTTGGGTGGGTTTGGCTCACTCGAATCACGGCACCAAAGCGTATCTCTTGAGTCTGTCAACACCATTGGCATTCGTCCTGAACGTGTTCAGGTGCGGCGCGGTGTCACAGGCGGTGCAACCGGAGTTGTGGACTCGGCAATGTTCTTGGGTGAATCACAGCAGTTGGTGGTTCGTCTCGGGAATGAGCGCCTGAAGGCCACGGTTGTGGATCGCGAATCTTGGCGAGAGGGCGATCGGTGCGAAATCGTGGTTGATCCGACTGATGTGATGTGCTTCACCTGACACCTGTTCCACGTGAAACATCGCGCCTGCTATGCTCTCAACCATGAGCGACACCCTGGCACGCAAGCGATTGGGCAAAGGTCTCAGTGGCATGTTGGCGTCTGCGCCCGCCCCACTCACGGTGGTGGGCACGGCAGCGGAGAACGCGTCTCCACCGCGCACACCCGTGAATTCGCCGAAAGACGGTGTGGTCGAAGTGCCATTGGTAGCGCTTGAACCGAACCAACATCAACCCCGCGAGGAGTTTGACGATGCGGCCCTGGAAGAGCTTGCCAGTTCCATTAGACAGCATGGCGTGATTCAACCAATACTTGTGCGGGCGAGGCCGGGCAGCACAGGGTATGAGATCATCGCCGGTGAACGTCGTTGGCGTGCAGCCAAGCGAGTCGGCTTGGCATCGATTCCAGTATTGATCCGCGACGTCACGGAACAAGAGTCAGCCGAGTGGGCTCTTGTTGAGAATCTTCAGCGCCAGGATCTGGGGGCCATGGAGCGAGCGCACGCGTTCACCCGATTGGGGAAGGAATTTGGCCTGACGCACACCCAGATCGCCGAGCGAGTGGGCATGGATCGCTCTTCCATTGCCAACTTTGTTCGGTTGGTCGAGTTGGAGCCTGAGATTCAGGAACTTCTCCGCGCGGAGAAGCTCGCGTTCGGACACGGCCGAGCGCTTCTTGCCGCACCCTCCGGCCCAGGCCGTATTGCGCTGGCACGCGACGCGGCGGTGGGTGAGTGGTCGGTTCGGCGTCTTGAGCGTGCGGCGTCGGCACTTGGTCAAACCAAACGCACATCGGCATCCGCTTCGCCCAGTGAAGTGTCCGGAATCAAAAGTTCGGACGCTGTTCGTATTGATCTCGAAAAGCGGTTAGGTGAATATCTGAACACCCGGGTCTCCATTCGGACCGATGGAAGGGGTGACACCGGCCGCGTCATTATCGAGTTCTACAACCACGACCAATTCGAGGGTGTTTTGCAGCGAATCGGGTATCGCGGTGCGTGATGTTCTCGGTCGTAGAGTAAGAAGAACCGGTTGGGTGAACCGTGCCGTGGAGGCTCCGTGACTGCATCAAACGCACAGAACCTGGTGGTCGAGTCGGCGGAACATGTTCGGGAGGCGTACGCGCGGCTGCGTGAACAAATCGGGAAGATCATCGTCGGCCAGGAGGAAGTTGTTGACCAGATGCTGATGGCCGTGTTCAGCCGCGGGCATGCGGTGGTGGTGGGGGTGCCGGGGCTTGCTAAAACACTGCTCATCTCGACGATCGCTCGGTCGCTGACGCTCGATTTTTCCCGCATCCAGTTCACGCCGGACCTGATGCCCAGCGACATCACAGGGACCGAGGTCATCCAGGAAGACAAGTCGACCGGTCAGCGTCAGCTCAAGTTTGTACGTGGACCGGTCTTTGCCAATGTCATCCTTGCGGACGAGATCAACCGGACCCCGCCCAAGACCCAGGCCGCGCTGCTGGAAGCCATGCAGGAGCACCAGGTCACGGTGGGGGGGACGCGGCATCTCCTGCCCGAACCGTTCTTTGTTCTGGCGACCCAGAATCCGATCGAGCAGGAGGGAACATATCCGCTGCCCGAGGCCCAGCTTGACCGGTTCATGTTCCAGATCCATATTTCGTATCCAACCGAATCGGAAGAGATCGAGATTGTCCGGCGCTCATCGGAAAAATCGCACTCGCACATCGTTCCGGTGCTCGACGCGGCCGGTATCGCCAAGGTGCAGGAGATCGTGCGCAGGACGCCGGTCGCCGATCATGTGATCCGGTACGCACTCCGCCTTGTGCGCGCCACGCGCATCAAGGAGCCCATGGACGGCAACGCACAGCGTCCCAAGCTTGTCCAGGATTACGTGGGCTGGGGCGCGGGCCCCCGCGCGAGCGAGTACCTGATACAGGCGGCAAAGGCCAAGGCGGTGCTGACGGGCGCGACGCACGTCACGCCCGACCACGTCCGGTCGGTGGCCAAGCCTGTTCTTCGTCATCGGCTGCTGCTCAACTTCAACGCCGAGGCTGACCAGGTGACTTCCGACGCGGTGGTGGAGGGCCTGCTTGCCGGCGTGTCGGTCGAATCGGCGTCGGCGGATGAGAAGCAGCAGATGGAAAAGGTCCTGCGTTGATGGGCCTTGGCGATCTGTTGGTGGGAGGGGCGGCGCCGCTTCCTCCCGTTCTGCCTGTTGGGACCACCGTCGTTCTCCGCATTGCGTTGCGTACATCCCGTGATGTGTACGCGGCGGGGTGACTGGAACGATTGTCGCGTCGCCGCTGGATCCCACGCACTCGTATCGTGTGCAGTTGCCTTCGGGCGATGTGCACAGCGTCAGATAGGTGCGATGAACGATCTGCTTGTTCGCATTCGGCGAAGGCATCCATGACTATCCACACTGTGGTGCACAGTGTGTTGAAATCGCGCGGCCGAGATGGCGAAAGATGTTGGCGTCTGGGGCTTCTTTCCGTGCAACCGGTGTGCATCTCGCCGGTAGAATGCTCTCAAGCACAGGAGCCGCCGGGAATGAACACGCTTCAACGGATCGCCATCCTCTCGTTCGCAGGGCTCGGACTTGCCGCATGCCGTGGCGAGAACAAGTCGACTCACGCTGTTCAAGAGTCATCGACAGCTCGGGCCGCGGGGATTGATCGCACGGTGCAGCCCCCCGCGGTGGGAGGCACCGCGCCGGTGGATTACGCGGGGCTTCATAACGTGGTGGCCTACCACGAGGGGTACTACTCCGGAAGCGTTCCCGAAGGTGATGAGGGCTTTGAGACGCTGCGCGCGATGGGCATCAAGACGATCATCAGCGTTGACGGGGCGGCGCCGGACCTTGCGATGGCGAGATCGCACGGGATGCGGTACATCCATCTTCCGATCGGCTACAACGGCTTTGATGAGAAGCGCAAGCTCGAACTGACCCGCGCGACGCGCGATGCACTGGCGCAGGGGCCGGTGTACATCCACTGTCATCACGGCAAGCACCGCAGCGCGGGCGCTGCGGGCGCGGTCGCGGTCTCCCTGGGGTGGTCCACCCCCGAGCAGATGGTGGAGCGCATGAAGGTCTCCGGCACCGCGCCGGGGTATAAGGGGCTGTACGCCTGCACGAGTGGAGCGTCGCCGGTCTCAAGCGAGATGCTTGACGCGGTCTCGGCCAACTTCCCCGAGTCCACACCCCCGCACGGGTTTGTGAAGGCGATGGTCGAGATCGACGAGGTCCATGAGCGGTTGAAGCTGGTGGAAAAGGCGGGCTGGAAGTCTCCCGCGAATCAGCCCGATCTGGTTCCTGCGGCCGAGGCGGGGCAGATGTCAGACCTGCTGCGTCATCTCAAGGATGACAAGGTCACCACGGATGCGGGCGGAGACTTTGCCAAGATCATGGCCGACAGCGAGCGATATGCACAGGCGCTCGAAGACATGCTTGCCGCGGGCGAGCAGGACACGGCCAAGCTGTCCGGCCAGTTCAAGCTGCTGGCGGCATCGTGCAAGGACTGTCATGTCCGTTTCCGCGACTGATGCCGCGAGCGCTTTGTGATGGTGCGCCATGAACCAGAGATGGC
Source organism: Phycisphaerales bacterium (assembly GCA_035298585.1). GTDB lineage: Bacteria > Planctomycetota > Phycisphaerae > Phycisphaerales > UBA1924 > JAEUJB01. The sequence continues at coordinate 16,422 of DATGXW010000385.1, read as the reverse complement.
TCGACATCATCGGGCTTGATGGCAGCGCTTGGACCCGGGCCGGCACCCCCGCGCTGCCGACATTTGATCGACCGGCCTGGCTCCTCATGATCCCGGTTTTCATCGCGCTGGCCTGGTGGGCGGCGAGAAGGAGCTTCTCCGGCCACGATGCTTCGACGCGGGCTGCACACCTGGTCATCCGGTGCCTCTTGATCGGGTTGATTTTCACGGCTCTTTCCGAGCCGCGCGCTCGCTGGACGTCGTCGGATGTCGCGGTGGTGGCGGTGATCGATGTCAGCAACTCGGTTCCGTCCGATCAGCGGCGATACGCGGACGAATTTCTGGGCGGCTCCTTCCAGCGCAAGAAACAAGGGGATCGTTTCGGGGTGGTCACGGTGGCGAGGGATGCGCTCGTGCAGGGGCTTCCTGTCGCCGCGACAACGCGGCCGAACGACGGCTACATCGGAACGACCGACGCCTCGAACCTCGCGCAGGGGATCGACCTGGCGCGGTCGGTTCTGCCGGCCGACGCCGCGGGTCGAATCCTGCTCATCTCCGATGGCAACCAGACCGTCGGCAGCGCCGAGGGCGCGGCGGTTTCATTGGCGGCGGCGGGAATCCCGCTCGACGTCGCCATCATCGACTATGACCGCCGCGGCATGGTTCGGGTGGATGACGTCGTGGTCCCCGCGTGGGTGCGTGATGGTGAAGCCATCACCGCCAAGATTGTCATCACCGCCGGTGAAGCGGTGGATGGCCGTCTGAACGTGCTGCTCGATGGTCAACCGGTCGACCTTGATCCTGATTCCCAGGATCTCTCGATTGCGATCTCGCTCAAGCAGGGCATGCAGGCGCTCTCGGTGCCGCTGAAGCTTCCGGCGGGTCCGGTGCACCGCGTCGAAGCGGTCTTTGAGCCGCGGGTGCTGGATGATAATCCGCCAGAACTCCTCCGCGCTGAGGGCGTGACGTTCACGGGCGACCGTGCACGCGTGCTGATACTCGCGGAGGACGCGAGCGCGGCGGCGCCGCTCGCAGACGCGGTCGCGGGAGAGAGCGTTCGCGTGGACACCCGCACATCAAGCGATGCGCCAAGCAGTCTCGAAGCGTGGTCTTCGTACGACTCGGTCATCCTCTTTGACCAGTCCGCATCCAGTTACTCGCGAGCGCAGCAGGAGCAACTCTTGAGCGCGGTGCGGGATGCGGGTACGGGGCTGATCCTGGTCGGTGGTCCCAGCAGCTTCGGCGCGGGAGGCTGGATCGGTTCGCCGCTCGAAGAGGCCATCCCCGTGACGCTCGATCCACCACAGAAGCGGCAGCTCCCCATGGGAGCGCTGGCGATCATCGTCGACCGTTCCGGATCCATGAGCCAGCTTGTGGCGGGGACCGGCGCGAACCAGCAGCAGCTCGCCAACGAGGCGGCGATCCTGGGCGTGCGTGCGCTCAGCAGGCTTGATCAGGTCTCGGTGATCGCCTTCAGCGATCACGAGGAGATCGTGGTGCCGCTGACAACGCGAGGTGAAGGACACCAGATTGAGCGGGCGATCCGCGCCATCGCAGCCGGCGGCGGCACGAATCTGTTCCCGGCGATCGAGGCGGCCCAGCGGGAGCTCTCCCGAAGCAAGGCGCCCGCAAAGCACATCGTGATACTCACCGACGGTCAGACCATGGGCGATCCCAGCGAAGGCCTGCGCCTGGCGGCGATGCTCAAGCAGCAGGGTGTGACAATCTCGACGGTCTCGATCGGCGACGGCTCCAATGACACGCTCCTGATGGAGATCGCGCGGTTGGGAGGCGGGCGTGGATACCAGGTCAAGAGCAACAGCGCGCTTGCGATCCTGCCGCAGATCTTCATCAAGGAAGCCCAGACCGTTCGACGCGCGCTTCTCTGGGAGGGGCCGGCGTTCACGCCCAGGTTCTCGGCGGGTGGCGATTCGATGCGGGGTCTGGGCGGAGAACTGCCGCCGATGACGGGGTATGTCGTGACTGGTGATCGGGGCGGGCTTTCTACCGTGGTGCTTCGCGGACCGGAGAACGATCCGATCCTCGCGCAGTGGCAGTGGGGGCTCGGGAGGGTCACGGCGTATACGAGCGACTCGGCCGCGCGGTGGAACGCCAAGTGGCTGGCCTGGGGATCATTCCGGGCCTTCTGGGAGCAGCAGCATCGGTGGGTTTCACGGCCGACGGGGGATGCACACGCGAGGATCGCGTTCTCACCGGCGGGCGAGAAGACTCGGATCATGGTCGATCTGCGCGATGGTGACGGCGCGGGGTTGAACTTTGCGGCGGTGCGAGGCCGGTGGATCGCGCCGCGGAAGGATGCGATCTCAGAGCCAAGGCCGAGCGAAGTCACGTTTCGGCAGGTGGGGCCGGGCCGGTATGAAGCGATCGTGGAGGCGCGGGATGTCGGAACCCACCTCCTGGCGCTGCGGTACGAGGCCGCGGCGGCGGATGGTGGAGTGGGCGCCGGTGGCGGTGGCGAGGGTACAGGTGGGCGTGTCGTCTCGGGGAGTGCACGCGCCGCGTTCATCAAGCGGGGCGGGGAAGAGGTCCGTCGGCCCGTGCCCGATGATGCCCTTCTGCGTTCGCTGGCGGAGCGCACCGGGGGGCGTGTATACAGATTGGAGCCGGCGGGCGCGGATTTGTGGGTGCGCGATCACCTGAAGATGCCCGAGGCGTCGTACCCGGTCTGGCAGTACACCGCGCTTGCGGCGATCGCACTGTTCCTGCTGGATGTTGCGGCACGGCGGATCGCCCTCGATGGCGCGGAGATGAGACGCCATGTGGCGGCGATCTTCGCGCGGGCTCCAAGGACGGCGGGAGTCTCGATCACGGGATTGTCGGCGGCCCGAGGCCGGGCCCGGAGGATGATTGAGCATTCCGATGGGATGCGTGCGGAGCCGCTTGCCAACAACGCCCAGGAACAGGTGGGGCGTGTGCAGAGGACGGCAAGCACACCGTCGCGGCGCGCCGAGAAGGAGGGCACGATGCCCGACTCCCAGACGCACACGGGTTCCCCCCCGACGCGCCCGGCGACACCCGTGGAGCCAGCGGGCGACATGATGTCGAGGCTGCGGGCGGCCAAGAAGCGGTCGGGGCAGGGGTCTGGAGATCGCGCGTGAATCCACCGATCTGAGCCCATCCTTGGATCGGGCTCACGCGTTGAGGTGGGCCGCGGTGAAGAGCTTGCCGGTCGAATCGCGCTGCCAGGTCCACGCCGGGCCGTGCTTGGATTCGTAGAACTCCCAGAGTTCGAACCAGTAGCTGCGGAAGGCCTGATCCTGCATGGGAGCAAAGTGTGCGCGGACCCGCTTCATGATCTGTGCGGGCGTGCCCTTGAACTTCAACACGGCCTTGCCATGACGAACACTCTCGGTATCGAGCGGGAGGCGCGAATATCGACCCAGGAGCTGCATGATGTTGGCGGCGGCGTAGGGTCCGATGCCCGGCAGGTGCAGGAGTGCATCGTGGATCTGACCGTCCGGCGTCGCCGGATCCTCAAACCACGCGGGGTCGAGCCAGACCAGGCGTGCTTTGGCGCCCTTTCCTTCGATCACCGGGGCCACCGGACCCGCCTTGCCGCCGACCTTGGGGGATTTGCGTGCAAAGAGCTTTGCGAGTTCGACGATGCGCTGATCGCGGTAGCCGACGCTGCAGCGCCCGCGGAGCAGGGCGGGTGCGGTGCGGGCGAGCCTGGCGGCGGTGGGGAAGGACTTGCCGCGCCCGAAGACCTCGCAGAGCCTCCGGTTCATGATGATCGTGCTCGACCAGGTCACGTTGCAGCTTGTGACGGTCTTGATCACATCTTCAAAGAGCGTTGGCGAGCGGAAGAGCCTGAACCGGCCGGACCTGGCGAAACGCGGGTCAAGCCCGTGAAAGCGATGTGCGTGCGATTCATCCTCATCAAGCCGGAACATGCGCCCGAGCTGGGCGCGGGCTGCACGCACTTCCGCGCTGGAAAGCTCGCGTGATGAGGAGACTCGCAGCGGAGTCCCCGCGCCCTTCCTCTGGACAACCTCCAACGTGGCGGGACCATCTTCGAGGTCGAGGATGCGCGTGAAAGCCTGCTCCGCGGGTGTCCAGTGATTGGGCGCGAGCAGGAAGTAGCCGTAGGAGCACACATCACGCGGGAGGTGAAAATCACGCGGTACGCTGACGCCAAAACGCCGCGGCATGTGTCGCGTCCTTCATCAACGGGGCCGGGCGCTGGGGAAGAGCAGGGTCACGAGGTTCACCGCGAGCCGGTCGGCAAGGCGGGCGAACATCTCGTAGTGCCTGTCGGCCTGCGCTTCGACGTCGGCCTGCGTCATCGAGACCTTGGGCATCAGTGTGCATCCGCTGCAGAAGCGGCTGATCGATGCCCGGTCGCACTCGGGGTGGTACTGGATGCCGACGGTCCTGATCCCCGCGCGGAAGATCTGCACCTTGCAGGCCTTGGAACTCCCCAGGAGCGTCGCCCCCGCGGGAAGCTGCTTGACCTCGTAGCCGTGCGAACAGAACTGGGGGCTGTTCCAGGCCATGCCCGCGAGCAGGGGATCAACCTGGCCGGCGGGGTTGAGTGAAACCTCGTGGAACCCGACCTCGGGCGTTGACATCATCCCCACCTGCCCGCCCAGGGCGTGTGCGATCAACTGCGAGCCCAGGCAGATGCCGATGACCGGGAGCTGGCGATCGTGTGCACCCTTGATGTACGCCGCTTCCTGCTCCAGCCATGGGTACGGGTCGCCGACGTTCTGCTCGCCGCCCAGGGCCAGCACACCCTCGACGTTGTCATAGTCGGTCGGGACAGGCCTTCCACCGGCCGAGGCGGGAAGATCAAGGCGGCGGATGTCGAGCGAAAAGCCGTGGTCGCGCAGCGTCACGCCAAAGCGGCCCGGACCAACGTGTTCACCATGCTGAAAGACGACGATTGCCATAGGGGAAAGAGTGTAGAACCCTTCCAAAGTCCGGTCGCTGCATGATCCATGGCCATGGTCCAAGGGCCGGATTCATGGAGGCATCACGTTGGGCGTTCAGGGCGTCCGCGGCATTGATCACCGAACCCAGAACAGAGAGCCTCATCATGTCGCACGGCAACGACCAGATCCAGAATCCCAAATCTCCCGACAATTCCCCGATCAAGCCGGAGACTCCCACGCGGGGTTCCTCGCTCCAGGGGCCCGGACAAAGCGCCAAGGGCGGACCCGCCGGCGCGAACCAGGGGGGCGCACCGCGTGGCGGAAGCCGTGTTGAGCCATCGCATCAGCAGCGTGCACAGAAGCAAGATCGCCACGGGCGTTGATGCTGCCTGTCGTGAAAACCGGTTCACGTGCGGGGTGCTTCTGCGTGGGTTCGCGGTCGGTTCGCGCCCCCGAACCCGGAGTCACTGATGCAGCACGCGCCCGCCCGGTCAAACCGTCCTTGTCGTCGCTACCGGCATTATCCGCGGGCCGTGGCTTCGCTTATCGTCGGTGTTCCGCTTGTCATTCTCGCCTCGTGTGCATCAACGCACGAGAGCATCAAGGAGCCGGGGTACGGGCCCGCGCCGACGCTGGCGTCGCCGGATGCGACCAAGCCGGTCTTCAACTTCTCAACCGTGAGCGGGTGGCCCGCTGGGGCCAAGCCGGTCGCTCCTCCGGGCTTCAAAGTGACACGGTTTGCCGGCACGCTCGACCACCCGCGCTGGGTGCTGTGCCTTGAGAACGGCGATGTCCTGGTCGCCGAGTCTTCCGGAAAACCCAAGCAGCCGCACAATGAGGAGGAATTCCAGAAGGCCGAGTTGATGAAGAAGGCCGGCCAGCCGCGGCCGAGCGCAGACCGGGTCACGCTCCTCCGCGACACCAACGGTGATGGAGAAGCCGAGGAACGGCATGTCCTGCTTGAGAATCTCAACCAGCCCTTCGGCATGGCGGTCGTGAACAACCAGCTCTTTGTCGCCAATACCGATGGTGTTCTGCGGTTTTCCTTCACGCCCGGCGAGGCTCGGATCACCACCAAGGGTGAGAAGATCTGTTCACTCCCGGCGGGGGGATACAACAACCACTGGACGCGGAACGTGCTCCCGAGCCGTGACGGTCAGCACATGTACATCAGCGTGGGCTCGGCGAGCAACGTCGCTGAGCACGGGATGGAGGAGGAGCACCGCCGCGCTGCGATCCTGCGGATCAACATCGATGGCTCGGGGGAGACGATCTATGCCTACGGCCTTCGAAACCCGGTGGGAATGGACTTTGAACCCGTCACGGGCGCTCTCTGGACGGCGGTGAACGAGCGAGACCTGATCGGTGATGAGCTGGTCCCCGATTACATGACTCCCGTGCGGCAGGGCGAGTTTTACGGATGGCCGTACAGCTACTGGGGGCAGCATGTTGATGCGCGCGTCTCGCCGCGGCGGCCGGACCTTGTCAAGAGTGCGAAGAAGCCGGCCTATGGGCTTGGGCCGCACACGGCGTCGCTGGGCCTTGCGTTCTCCACGGGTTCGCGGTTTCCGGAGCTGTTCCGCGGCGGAGCGTTCATCGCACAGCACGGGAGCTGGAACCGGACGGAGTTCTCGGGGTACAAGGTCGTGTACATCCCGTTTCACAAGGGTGAACCTTCGGGTGCTCCGGTTGATTTCCTCACGGGGTTCATGCCCGACCCGGCCACGGGCGTCGCCTACGGCCGGCCGGTCTGCGTGGCGATGACGTCGCGCGGTGACCTCCTGGTGACCGACGATGCGGGCGACTGCATCTGGCACGTGCGATATAGCGGGAAGTGACTTTCACCTGCGGCCGGGCTGGAAGATCTCGACCCTGCCTTCCCAGGCGAATTCGTACAGAAGGCTGGCGGCCGGAAGCATGGGCCGCTGCTGCACATCGAACCGGACTTCAGCGATCGGAGCGCCGAAGAAGAGCCAGATTTTCGTGCGAACGGTGTGAGCACCGGGCGAGCTTGGCGCCGGCAGCTCAAGATCGCGAAGCATGGCGGGGCCTCGCAGATTGGCCGCGGGGACGACGTTGACTGCGGCGGGCGCGAGGGTTGACCCATCTTCGAGCGTGACGGGCCCCATGACGATCTGGGGCACGTCGGCGACCCCACCCCAGTCGTTGGCGAAAGTTCCGATGATCTTCAGGGAGATCTGTGAGCCGGCATCGGCGACGCCCGCGAGGTCAAAGTCAACATCGAGCATGCCGCCCAGCCAGGCGTCGATGACCGGCTGCGGCAATGAGCCTGTGACCGCGCCGCGGTGCATCCAGGCGATGAATTCGGTGGGGATGACACGGCCATCTTCGCGTCGGCGGAGTATGGCCTGCGCGAGTTCGACCAGGATCGCCGGGTCGTTGACGCCCAGGAACTGGAGGCGGTGGAAGTCGTCGACCGCGGCCGCGTACTGCGAGCTCTGCACGGCCCTGAGCATGACGACGTGCGACCGCCGTTGAAAGGCCGCGAAGGCCCCGAGCCGATCGAGCGTGATCGCGGCCGGGACGAGCGCGAGCATCAGTACACCCGCCCAGACCTGGAGCGGCCTGGAGGAGGCGTGTCCTCGCACACGGCCTCCGAACCAGCGCCAGGGTGCGCCGCACTCCTGGCAGTGGTTGAGCATGACGTCGTCCTCGGGCACCCACTGGTGCCCGCACGCCGCGCAGGATTCACCCTCGCCGATGCGTACGGGCCATCCCCGACCGATGAGCCAGAAGCCGGCGGCGGTCAGGGTTCCCAGCGCAGCGCTGGGGAAGGCGTTGAGGAACGCAAGGTCCCAGGAGCCCGCACGGATGGCCTGTGTACGGCACCACCACGCCGTGATGATGATCGCGACCGTGGCGAGGGCGGTTCCGAGAACTCGTGGCGCTGCAAGGGTCACCGAATCTCCCGCGTGGATGCGGATCCATACGCCGCCGCGGAGAACGGGGTTCTGCACGGTGCAAAGCTACCAGCGCCGGTGCTCGGCCGCGATCGCCTCCCGGGCGGCGACCGCCATCCGGTCGCACAGCTCGTTCTCGGGGTGGTCGTTGTGGCCCTTGATCCAGTGGAAGCGGATCTCGTGGGTGGACTTGAGCCGATCAAGCTCCTCCCAGAGCTCGCGGTTCTTCACCGGCTTTTTGTCCGCGGTTTTCCAGCCCTTTTGCTTCCACGAGTCCATCCACTCGCGTAGGCCCTTGAGGACATACTGGGAGTCTGAATAAAGATCGACGCTCGAAGGGCGCGTCAGGGCGGAGAGGCCCTCGATCACGGCCTGCAGCTCCATGCGGTTGTTGGTCGTCTCGGGTTCGCCGCCGGCCTTCTCGCGACGCTTGCCGCTGGCGAGATGGATCAGGACGTATGCCCAGCCGCCGGGGCCGGGGTTGCCCGAGCACGCGCCGTCGGTGTGGAGCTCGACCAGCGGCTTTTTGCCGGAGATCTCGTCTTCAGAGGGTGGTGTGCCGGTCATGAACCCTGCTCCAGGCCCATCTCGCGCACGATGCGGTCGGCGGCGAGGTCGTGTGCACGGTGGTACGCCGCGGCGAGGCGCGACCAGTCAAATTCCCACGAGCGGCGATCGACCTCGTTGCGCAGGGCGATCCGCTGGCGGCGGTCGAGCTTGCAGAAGGCGAGCAATCGCTGCGCGAGATCCGCGGCCGATTCGTGATACCCGCGCCGGCGGCGGGGGAGCACGGTCAGGCCCCACTGGTCGTGATCGGGGTGCTGGTCCTCGACATACCTGCCAAAGCCCGCCAGGTCGCTGGTGACGGCGGGGATGCCCATGGCGACGCACTCCAGGGGCGTGTATCCCCAGGGTTCATATGCACTTGGGAAGACGCCCAGGTGGCACCCCCGCACGAACTGGTCGTACTCGATTCCCCAGAGGCGGTTGGTGGGCGTGATGAAGTCGGGGTGGTAGACGATCTTGACGGGGTCTTCCTTGCTGTTGTAGAGGCCAAGGGCCCTGATCTGGTTGAGGACCGGGTCGTTCTGGTCATCTTCGAGGATGTGCGAGACGACCATCGGCAGGCATGGCTGCTTGAGCGCCTGCTGTGCACGCCGGTAGCGGAGCATCCAGTATTCATCGACCAGGTCGTCGAGCTTGAGCTTTCCACCCGAGGCGGCGCGCCAGAAGAGCTGCTCCATGACGCCCTTGGTGATCTGTTCGCACACCTCTTCCAGCTCGTTGAGGACGCCGCGCTTCTCCATGGCGAGCGGGTTGATGCTCTTGGTGGCGCGGCGGCTGACGATGAAGAAGACGATGTTCTTGTTGATCCGGGCGGCCTTCAGCTCGGCGTTGAGACGCGCCATGGCCTCGAGGCAGAGATCAAAGCCCTTGTTGCGCGGCTCGTAGCGGCCGCTGGTGAAGAAGTAAAGAGTGTTCTCGAGGTCGAAGGAGTAGCTGGGGAAGAAGTAGCCGCAGACGAAGCGGTGGATGGCTTGCTTGAACTCGCCGTGGTAGCGCTGCTGGTTGTGGACCTTGTTGTAATGCGCGACGTTGAGCCCGTTGGGCGTGATGATGTCGACGGGCCGGCCCAGCAGGTGCGTGCACTCTTCGTTGGTGATCGAGGAGACGGTGGTGAAGACGTGCGAACCGTGTGCACACGCACGCTCGATCGAGTGCTGCGTCCTGATGTTGTACTGCGTCGCCGACTTGTCCTGATCGACCCACGGCAGCCAGTCGTAAAAGCCGTCCTCGTTGCTGGCCATGTAGCGGCCCAGGAGGGTCGCGTGCGTGGTAAAGAGCGTCGCGACCGGCAGCTTCTGCTTGCGAACCATCGGGATCGCAAGCCCGCCCATCCATTCATGGAAGTGTGCGATCAGTGCGCGCCCGAGCCCCTTGCCCCGGCCCGGGACCATTCCCCGCTCGTGCGAGAGGGCTTCAAGAAGCCTGCGAGCCGCTTCCGCGAAGGCGATGACGTCGTTGATGAGCGAGTCGTTCCCCGGCGACTCGATCCCGTGGTCCTGCCAGAGGCGGTACTTCACGTCCCCCAGGCGGTCGCGCAGCGCGGCGTAATCGAGCAGAATGACGCGCGGCCGGCCCGGGATGAGCCACCGCCCGTGGTGGACCGTCAGGTTGTGCTGGTCCTTGAGGGTGGTCAGTGCACGCCCGACCCACCCCGCGGCGCGCGTGGGTTCAAACTCCAGATCCGCCTTGGATCCTTCGTAAGGCCCGACCGCGACGTACCGATCACCCCAGCGCTCGACCATCTCGGGAGCCTTGGAGCGGATCACCTGGTAGATGCCGCCGACCTGGTTGCACACTTCCCACGCGAACTCGAGCACCAGGCCGGGCCCGGTCGAGCGGGTCCCCGCCGAGAGATCTCCGGCCTCCTCATCAAGTGGCTGGTCTATCCCGGGCTGGTTGGGTTCGGATGTCATGGTCGCGTGGGTGAGGATGGGGCGCTGGAGCGTCTCCCGGGGTCGTGGGCCTCCGTGCGGGCCCGCGGGAAGGCTAGAGCATACGGTGGTGCGCGGTTCAGGGAGAAAGGTGCATGAGACTTGTCATTCAGCGGGTGGAGCGGGCGGAGGTGGCGGTGGATGGCCGGGTCGTGGGCCGGATCGAGGGTGGGCTGATGGTGCTGGCGGGGTTTGTCGAGGGGGATCCTGATTCGTGCGTGCCGTGGGCGGCCGAGAAGCTCGCCGAACTGCGTATCTTCACCGATGAGGCGGGGAAGATGAACCGGTCGGTCAGGGATGTCGGCGGGGGTGTGCTCCTGATCCCCAATTTCACGCTCGCCGGCGACGCCGCGAAGGGTCGGCGTCCCAGCTTTGACCGGGCCATGAAACCCGACCGGGCGTCGGTGCTCTTTGAAGAGCTTGCATCGGCGCTGGTTGCGCGGGGGGTGGTGACGGAGAAGGGGGTCTTTCGTGCGCACATGAAGGTGACGCTCACCAACGACGGTCCGGTGACGATCGTGGTCGATTCGCCCACGATTGGATGACTGGTACGTCAAGGGCGTCCCCCTGCTTTTGCGCGGGGGCGGCTGGTTATCGGGGCGGGCACTCCGTACATCCGGGCGTTCCCTGCGAGAGCGCGTGCATGGACGCGGCGGGTGTGTTTGCGCGCCGGGATGTTGGCGGCACGGCGGGGTGTATTGCACGTTCAAGTTGCGAGCACCCCGCGTGTCACAACACGCCGGCCACGGATGGACCGGAGGCACGCAGAGTGCGGGCGCATGGATGGACACACAACATGAAGAAGGGCTCTTTTGTCGTCGCCGCGCTGTTTGCCGCCTTTGTCGCTTCGAACGCCTCGGCAGACTTCGCCAACGTGAAGTATGTCGGGACCGGCAAGGGATCGAACGTCAAGATGACGATCGGCGGGACGACCAAGGACGTGTTCGCGGGTCAGTTGAAGCACCAGATCTCTGGCGCGACGGGTGATTACGCGGTCTTGAACGGGACGAAAGTCACGTTCTGCACGGACCTGCTGCAGTACGTGAGTTCGAGCACGACGCAGTACGAGTTTGTCCCGGTCTCCTCGGTCCCGATGTCGGCCCCGATGGGCGCCGACAAGGCCAAGGCGATCCAGGACATGTACAACGGGGCCTCGGGCGCGCAGCTGGCCAGCAACGTGTCCGACGATTTCGCAACCGCGTTCCAGCTGGCTGTTTGGGAGGTGGTCACGGACTACAACAAGAATGTCGGCGTCGCGAGCGTCGGCTTGGCCAGCGGTCAGTTCAAGGCCAAGAAGACCAACGGCAATGCACTGAGCAGCGGCGTCATGAATGCCTTCAACACCCTGATCGGCTACATCGGCCAGGCTTCGAACAACAACGTCAAGATCGTGGGCATGGCCAACAATCATGCCCAGGATCAGATCGTCGAGGGTCAGACCTACGTGCCCGCACCGGGCGCTGCGGCCCTGGCCTCCCTGGGGCTGCTTCTGGCCGGCAAGCGCCGCCGCAAGTAAGCCCGAAGGTTGGATCGGTGCACGGGCGGGCCTGGAACGCCTCGCCGCTCCGTGCGTCATTCCCGTGTGAATCAAACCCCGGCCGCCCAAATGGGTGGCCGGGGTCTTTTTTAGATCCTTCGCGGAGATCTGCTACACTTTTGACAAGGTGAAACTGCAAGGTTCCATCGCCGGCGGGAAGGGCGTTGCGCAGCTGGGTCTGGGCGGGCTGATCGCGGCGGTGATCGGCATCGTGCTGATTGCGCCCATCATGTTCGTGCTGATGGTCTGCTTCATCCTCATGGGCCTGGTCGCCAGCGGCGTGGGTGTGCTGCTCAAGATCCTGGGTCGGCTCAAGACCGCTGTGCCGGGAACTTCCGACAACCTGGGTCGACGCAACGTCCGCGTCCGAGGCGCACCCGACGAACATCGCTGACTACTCGGGGTCATCCTCGTTGGCCTCGCGAAGCAGTGTTCGTTTCCACGCGTCGACCAGCAGCGACGTCATCGATCCCACCTCGCCCTTGCCGATCGTGTGTGCTTCGACCGCGATCACGGGCAGCACGCCCCAACTGCTGTTGGTCAGGAAGACCTCGTCAGCGCTGAGAACCTGGTCGATCGTGATCATCCGCCGCTCGACGGGCAGACGCAATTCTGCCGCACGTGCAAAGACCCACTCGCGGGTGATGCCGGGCAGCACGGGGCTTGGGATGGTGATTCCCTGAGCACTTGCGTTCTGCTCTTCATCACCCCGCGCGATGGGCGTGATGATCCGTCCCCCCGAGACGATGAACGCGTTGCTGACACACCCGCCCGAGAGGTGGTTGGTCACCTGGAAGACCAGCGCCTCGGCGGCGCGCTTGGCGGCGGCTGCTTGGAGCTCGCGGAGCCTGGGCCAGTAGTGAAGCGTTTTGTGTCCGGCGAAGGGGTCGAGGGGGTTGGTCTTGAGGTCGGCGATGGTGCACACGACGCCGCGGTCGAACATCTCGCCGGGATACGCCGTCGCGGGCTGTGCCACGATCATCACCGTCGGCTGGCCGGGGCCGGGCGCGGATTTGTCCGAGCCGGCGAGGGGCCGCGCGAGCATGTTGAGATCACCCCCGGTGATCGTGAGGCGGACCCGGGCGCGTGCCAGGCCGCTGCGTGCGATGGTCGCCAGGACCGCCTCGGCGAGTGCGGAAAGCCGGAGGGAGTCGCTGAGCCCCAGGTCCCGTGCGGATCGGTCGAGGCGCTCAAGGTGATCCTCAAGTCCTATAACCCACGGGACTTGTGCCTCGGTGACGCCGCCGGTCATGGTCTCAAAGAGCCCCACACCGTGCTGGAAACCAGCATCAAAGGCGGAAACGACCGCCTCTGAGGTCTGTGCATCGTCCAGGAATCGGCCATTGAGAAAGGTCGTTGCCATGGGTGAACCCTCGGTCCAGAGAACCATACACGGCGGAGTCGGCGTTACAAAAACACAACACCCCCCACGCGAGGTGAGGGGTGCGGTGTTCAAGTGACCCCAGAGGGATTCGAACCCTCGTCACCACCGTGAAAGGGTGGTGTCCTGGACCAGGCTAGACGATGGGGCCAGCGTGGTTGGAATGATAGGCGCGGGATGCGGGGGCGAGTCATGTTCCGGGGTCGCGGGTGGGTTCTGGGGCGGGGCGGCTCTACGCTTCTTCCCTATGTCATTGATCTGCACCGGCACCATCGGCATCGACACGATCTACGCACCGACCGGGCACGCCGAGCGCGTCCTGGGGGGGTCGTGCACATACTTCTGCGCGGCCGCTTCCTTTTTTTCACCGGTCCAGATGGTGGCGGCGGTGGGGGGGGACTTCCCCGACGCGTTCCGCAAGGTCCTTGAATCCTTCAAGGGGGTGGATCTTCGCGGCCTGGAGAGTCGCCCCAACTCCAAGACCTTTGCCTGGGGCGGCAAGTACCTTCAGAACATGAACACCCGCGAGACGCTCTTTACCGAGCTGGGCGTCCTGGCTGAAGATCCACCGAAAGTCCCCGCGGTCTTTGCCGACAGCAAGTTCGTCTTCCTGGCCAACTCACACCCCGGCGTTCAGATGAACCTTCTGGGCCAGATCAAAGGCAAGCCCCTGGTCGTGGCCGACACGATGGATCTGTGGATCAACACGGCCAAGGACCAGCTCCTGGTCCTCCTGCGCAAGGTGGACGGGCTGGTGCTCAACTACGACGAGGCGGAGCTGCTCACCGGCAAGTCCAACTCCGTATCGGCGGCGCGGCACATCCTGGAGATGGGTCCGCGCTTCGTGGTCGTCAAGAAGGGTGAGCACGGGGCACTGCTTGCACACCGCGAGGGCATCGCCGCGCTCCCGGCGTACCCGGCGGAGAAGGTGGTCGATCCGACGGGCGCGGGCGACAGCTTCGCGGGTGGGATGATGGGTTCGCTCGCCTCCTGGGGCGGGGAGCCCGGGAGCTTTGACGCGGTCCGCAGGTCGCTGGTGGCCGGGACGATCGTAGCGAGCTTCAACATCGAGGCCTTCAGCCTTGATCGTCTCAAGACGCTGACGCGCGCGGAGATCGACCAGCGGATCGGCGAGTACACCGCGATGGTCCGCGTGTGAATCGCTGCTCGCGGGACCGGCGTCGGGAGTCGAGTTTCACTCGCCCCGGAGTGCACGGCGCGATCGTGCGGTGATGCACACCGCCGCGGGTGCGACATCGACCCATGCGAAAACTCCCCTTCGCGCACTCGCCCCGGCCATCGGTGGGCCACGGAAGGCGTGTGCGTGAAGGGGAGCACACCAGGATCATCTTCGACGCCTTCGAACACATGGAGCGGCGCCGGTGAAGATCTGGGTTGTGTGCTGCCGCCGATCGATCAGGGGAGCTGGGCGTGGGAGTTGATCGATCGGCGGCATCGGGTTTCACGGACGCATGAGTCGGAGCGTCCGTGAGGGGGGAGTCACACGGATCGCCGCCTTACGCGGCATGGCGCGATGGCGGCGATTCGAGAACGCCGAGGCGGACCAGGAAGCGGCACGCCTCTTCGATCTCAAAGGCCGTGCACCCGTGCACAATGATCGGGCGCACGATCTCTCTCTTGCCCTTGGCGGGGCTCTCCAGCGGGTCTCTCTGTGCATCTCCCTTCGGGCGGGCCGCGTTCATCGACGATCCGTGTGACGGGGTGTGGTCCGAGTCGCCGCCCGATTCTGGAGCGGGTCCGGAGTGTTCTGAAAGGCCTGTTGCATCTGAACCATGGAGCGCGGCAGAGGTGGCGCGGAGCACCGCGTCGGAAACCTCCACCAGCCGCTCAGCGCTGAGTGGTTTGCGCGAAGCAGACATGTGTGATTCCTTGTCTTGCGAACCCGGCATACGCAACCGGGTTCTCTGCCGGTCCTTCGGTCATTGATCCGCAGAGTCGTTCTGCGATTCCCTCTTTGTGTTCACCGTTGATCGGTGATCACGAACCTCAACAATCTCTTCGTATTGTGCGCGGCCGCGGTTTCCGATCCCCGCACAGGTGTTCACCCCGCCCGTTGATGTAAGCGTTGCACATGCCTGTTTTTGCTGGCGCAACCGCGAGCGCAGATTCTTGCAGATTGTGTGCGCGCGGCCTCGGCATCGCACACAAGAAGCGCTGCATCTTCGGGCGCGTGCGGAATATTCCTATTCCTGCGCGGCAAGTTGTTGCGAAAATCCTGCAATGACGTTGCGTGATGTGACGTTTACCGCGCTGCAATGTTCGCCGACGGAATCACCCGTGCGAAGGCCTGCTCACCGAGGAGAGCTCGCCGCGCACGCGTGACGCTTCCTCGTTGAGCCGCGCGGGCTCCGCGCCCATCTCCGTGAGCACAAGCTCGCACAACGCGACGGCGGATTCGACCTCGTCGACGACCGAGGCGTCCGCGCCAAGCTGGCGAAGCTCCTCCTGCTCGCGCAGGTACCGTGTCCGGATCAGCACGCGAACGTGCGGGTTCAGCTCCTTGGCCGTCGTCAGCAGGGGCTGGAGCTCGGTGGCGCTGGGGGTCGTGATGACGATGTGCGTTGCGCGCCCGGCTCCCGCCTGCTCCAGGATCTCCGGCCGCATCGCGTCGCCGTAGATCGCGGTCCTTCCCTGTGCATTGAGCGCCGCGATCGCGTCCATGTTGAGATCGACAATCACCGTCGACCGCCCCGAATCGCGGAGGATGTGGTCGATCTGCCGCCCCACGGGCCCGTATCCCACGATGATCGCACGCGGGCCCTCCTCCTCGCGGACCGCCTGGACGGAGCGTGCATTCCCCGCTTCTGCTCGGCGCGCGTACCTGCCGTTGATCATCTTCCACAGCGCGGGCCGGGACTGGAGCCATGTTTCCAGCGGCTTGAGCATCCCAAAGAGCATGGGGTTGAGCGTGATCGAAATGAGTGCACACGCGATGAGGAGGTTGCGCCCCTCGGGAGGCAGCATGTGGTGCTTGATGCCAAGCTCGGCGACGATGAACGAGAACTCGCCGATCTGGGCCAGGCCGATGGCGACGGTCAGCGCGGTCTTGGCGGGATGTCCCAGGGCCGCGACGATGATGATCGCCGCCAGGGGCTTTGCGACCAGGACGATCAGGAGCCCGGCGACCACCAGCAGGGGATGCTCGACCAGGTAGCCGGGATCAAAGAGCATCCCCGTCGCGACAAAGAAG
>DATGXW010000384.1:0-7177 GCA_035298585.1 Phycisphaerales bacterium | reverse complement strand
GGGTGCGGAGGCTGCTTTGGCGGATGAGTGCTTTTTTGACGAAGCCGCACGTGCGTTGGGCTTTGATGGGTCTGACGAACGTCCGTTCTTCGCGGACGCGGAGCGGGCGCGCGACGGGCCGCGGGAAGGTGTCCTGGCCTCCTGCTTGATCGAGTCGCCAAAGTCGCGGAGCATCTCACCCGCGGCCGCGAGCAGGACCCCGAGGGTTCGACGGGCCGACTTGGCGCCCTGGGCCGCGGCCTCGCTGGCGGGTTCGATGACCTTCTCTTCAATGGCGTGGATCGCGGCCTTGGCGCGGGGCTTGAACTTCTCGCCCGCCTCGCGGACCTGCTCGGCGACATTCCGGAATTCGCTCATGATGTCCTCCCCGGCTCGCGACGCGATGGTCGTCACGGCCTCGGTGATGCGTGCTTCGAACTGTTCCCACTGATCGGCACGCTGGTTCTGGCGCCCGATCTGTGCGTACGCGTCGGCAAGACCTTCAAAGACCTGCCGGAGCAACTGGTCCCGCTGTGCACGTCCCGCGCCCGCGAGGCCTGCCACGACGCCCAGCAGGATCTCCTCCACGAGGGGGGCAAGCTCTTCCACCCGCGAGCCGCGGAGGCGGAATGTGTTCACCGCAAGCCCCGCGATCCGGCCTCGGACCTGAGGCTCGGTACGCACAATGCGTTCGGCGGCGGCGCTGACCTGTGAATATCCGGCGTGGGTCCGCTCGTTCATACACGTGATCCTCCCGAGGAGCATCCGCGGCGTACGGAGAATGCACACACCATCCTACAGGTATTGGGACCGCACGGTTCAGCGCTTCACGAGCTTCATGTGCATGAAGTGCCTCAGGCCCCGCGGATCGAGGCATCCGCCGCGCGGACCGCCTCGCAGAAGGCGCGGATCTTCGCGGGATCCTTCACGCCGCGGTCGATCTCGACCCCGCTGGAGACGTCCACACCGTACGGCCGGACGATCCGGATCGCCTCGCCGACGTTCTCGGGTGTCAGGCCTCCCGCGAGGTAGATCGGCGTCCTGATGCCCCGGGCCGCCTCCGCAAGACCGTTCCAGTCGAGCGAAACGCCCTGGCCGCCGAGCGAGCCATCGACCAGGATCGCGTCCACCTCGTCGATCTCATCCCACCGCTCAAGCTCAGCGCGGATCGTCGCGGCATCGTACCTGATCGCGCGGAGCAGCCAGGGGCCGCACTGCCGCACCAGTTCCTCATCTTCCTGGCCGTGGAGCTGGACGTAGTTGGTCGGGCACGTCTCCTCGGCGTCGCAGAACTTCTCGATCGATGGGTTCACGAACACACCGACGGTCGAGACCATGGGCGGGAGTATGTCCATGATCTCCCTCGCATCCTCGGGGGCGATGTAACGGGGCGATTCGCGGTAGAACATGAAGCCGATCGCGTCGGCGCCGGCGTCGGCCGCCGCCCTTGCGTTCTCTTCATCTCGGATGCCGCAGATCTTGATTCGGGTCCGGGCCATGTTGATCGATCCCTCCTGAGCGATTCCCTCGCGGTGCGATGCCCCGGGGGCTCTGAAGTGGGTGCGGGGGTCAGCCGCCCACCAGCGCGCGCATCGCCGACTCAAATCGCGCCGCAAACGCGGGCCCGTCGCAGAGCACCGAGGCCGACATCGCGCTGCGGAGCGTCGACCGGAGCGATTCGAGCCGGGCCCTGTCCCGGGCCAGGTCGCAGGCCATCGCAATGTACGAGGGCACATCCTTGGCGATCAACGCGGGCTGGCCGACGTTGGTCAGGAGCGAGGCGCCAACGCGTCCTGCGTGCGTCACGCCCTCGAGCGTCAGGACGGGAACACCCATCCAGAGCGCTTCGCACGTCGTCGTCGTGCCGGCGTATGGAAACGGGTCCAGCGCGATGTCGAGCCTGGAGTAGAGCGCAAGATGGTCCTTCTGGCTCGCGGTCGCCTCGACGACTTCAACCCGCGATGGATCAACCCCGGCCTCCTGGAACCGCTCGACGGTCCAGGCACGGACACGTGCGTCGGCAAGCTGCGTCGCCTTCAGCAGCAGTCTTGAGCCGGGCACAGCGCTCAATATCTCGCTCCAAGTCCTGACAACCCGTGCATTGAGCTTGAGAAGCGTATTGAAGGACCCGAAGGTCACCCCGCCGCCCGAGACCGACGGAACGGGGGCCACCGCGGGCGCATCCTGAGGAGGCTGGAAGCACAGGAAACACGGGTCCAGGCGGATGAGCCGCTCGACGCAGTGGACGTCGCTGCCGGAGGGATCGGTGATCGAGTCGATGAGGCGATAGGAGATCGATTTCATCCCCGTCGTCGAGGGATACCCGCACCAGGTCGCCTGGACCGGCGCGGGCTTGAGCGCGAAGACCGCCAGGCTGTTGTCGCTGGTGTGGCCCGCGAGGTCGATCAGGACGGCGACGCCGTCAGCGCGGATCTTCGCGGCCAGTTCGGCATCTGCCGCGCCGGCAACGTGCCGCCACTGTGTCGCCATCGACCTGAGCCGCTCGGAGGTCTTGTCCTCGGTCTTGGCGGTGGAATAGCAGTAGATCTCAAGCCGCGAGCGGTCAAAGTGCCTGAGCAAGGGTTCGACGAAGAAGGCCACCGAGTGGGTTCGAAGATCCGGCGAGAGAAGTCCGATGCGGACAAGACCGTCGCGCTGCGACACGGAGGGAGCCGGCTGCTGGCCGATCTTTGATTCGACCAGGGCCCCGTACTCCTCGTGTGCACGCCGGATCTGGACCGGATCAATGTCGGGCAGGTAGTTGAGCGCGAACGCACGCCATGAGGCGAGCGTGGCATCGGCGGGGTTGGCGGCGAGCGCACGCTCCGCTGCGCGGACCGCATCCTCCGCGCGTCCGCAGTTGAGAAGCCCGAGCGTGAGCTTGACGTTCAGGTCAAGATCGCCCGGGTGTGCGTTAAGGCCCGCCTGGCACTGTTCCACGACATCCGAGAACCGGTTGAGATTCCCGTAGGCGTTGGCCAGGCCCAGCCGGGCGTTGATCGAGCCAGGAAGGAGCGAAATCGCCCGCTCAAAGACGGGCACCGCCAGGGCGGACTTACCCATCATGGCGAGGATGCTGCCCAGGGTCGACGCCGCCTCGCCATCGCCCGGGAGGAGCTTGACAGCCTTCTCGGCATAGAACTGCGCCTGGGGGTACTGCCGGAGCATGACCAGGGTCACGGCCATGGCGTTGCACAATGGGCCGCTGGCGGGCTCCTTCTGGAGTGCACGCGTGAGCAACTGGCGTGCATCCTCGTGCTTGCCGGCGTTGAGCAACTGCTCGACGGACTGGAGTGTGAGCTGCAGGCGCGACACGCGTTCGAAACTCCCTTGGAACGACGCCGAACCGCTGGACGCCGGTCTGAATTGTAGATGCACGGGGATGAACCGCCCGCCCCCGACGGGAGATACCATGATTTCCCGCGTCCCGGGGAGACCTGTGCGTCGGAGGCATGGGCTTCAAAGCCGCGCTGGAGAGACTGCGATGCTGCCCGAAGATCGTTCTCGACTTGCACATGCCGGTCGCTCGCGCGTCGCGGCGTTCCTGGGCTTTGAGCGCCTGGAAGAGCGGTACGCGCTGAGCGCGGCGTTCGACGTCGTCGGGATCACCGCCCTGCGCGCGGACGCGAACTACAGCGCGGTCGACGGGAGCGGGATCGGCGTCGCGGTGATCGACACGGGCCTTTACTCGAATCACCCCGATCTCTCGGGCAATTTCGTCGCGTGGTACGACGCGGTGACGCGTTCGAGCGCGGGGAACGCCTTTGATCCTGACGGCCACGGGACGCACGTGGCGGGAACGGCCGCGGGGAGCAACCCGGCGATCGGGGTGGCGACGAGCGCCCGGCTCATCGGGATCCGCGCCCTGCCGGCGGACGGGGAGCGCCAGCCCTCGCACGACACGGTGGCCGAGGGGCTCCAGTGGGTCATCAACAACCACGCGACCTACAACATCAAGGTCGTGAACATGTCGCTGGGCGTTCCCGGCGTCAACGTCAACACGCCCCAGGCCCGCACCGACGCCGAGGCGTCGCGGATCGCGCAGCTCGAAGCGCTGGGCGTCACGGTCGTCACGGCCTCCGGGAACAGCTACGCCGACTTTGCGGCCCCGGGCGCGAGCTTCCCCGCGGTGTATTCGACGATCCAGGTCGCCAATACGTGGGAAGACAGCGGCATCGGCGACGACCTGCCTTCGGCGGGGGGCGGTCCAAACTGGGCCGGCGTCGAGTACCAGGTCCGCGCGGACCAGTTCGCCGCGACCAGCCAGCGGAGCACGCTCCCCAACCAGGTTGCAGCGCCCGGTTCCACGATCTACTCGGCGTGGAACGGCTCGGGTGGCAAGCTCTACAACACCATCAGCGGCACGAGCATGGCCTCTCCGCTGGTCGCCGGGATGGTCGCGCTCATGCAGGACGCGGCGTTCACCTATGGCGGCGTCTACCTCAGCACGAGCGACGTTCTTTCGATCATGCGCTCGACGGCCGATGACGTGATCGATGCACAGACCGACAACAACGGGCGTGCCCAGATCGTCTACAACAATTCCGGGGGCGCCTCCCTCGGCCCTGTGCAGTCGCTCTCAGAGACCGGCGCCACCTTCAAGCGCGTCAATGTCTACCGCGCCATCCAGCAGGTCGTCGCGCAGGTCCGCGGCGGCTCCATCGACGATCCGCCGGTCGGTAACGAGGACACCAACGGCATCATCGCGCGTGCGGTGGATGTGCCGGCGATGGACGGGACCAAGGTCTTCCGCTACACCGGCAACGTGGGAGGCGACGGCACGGTCAACGTGGGCGCCGCCGACGTCGACCTGTACGCCGTCCGCCTCGAATCTCCCGGCACGCTTTCATTGGCGCTCGCCAACACGACCGGGGGCGCCGCGGGCACGATGGTGATCCGCCTGTTCGGTTCCGGCGGCGCGGAGCTGGCTCGCGCAACCGGCGTCACGGAGGCCGGGTATCCGACGCTTGTCAGCGATCGCCTCAACCCCGGGACCTACTACTTCGGGGTGTCGGGGGTTGGAAACGCCGGGTACGCGATCGCCACCGGCGCGGGCGTCGCCAGCGCAGCCTCGACCGGCGACTACCAGGTCTCGATCACGCTCTCCAACCCCGATCCCAACGGGGTTGTGCAGGGAGCCGTCCCCTTCGAAGGACTCCCCAACTATTTCGGCGGCTACATCGGGGCGGACCTTGGGCTCGAAGTCGGATCGCAGGATGTCGACTTCTTTGAGATCTATGCGCCCGACGACGGCACGCTGGTCATCGACATCGATGCGGTCCAGGTCTATGGAAACGACGCGGTTGATTCCTACGTGCGGGTCTTTGATGTCAACCTGAACCAGATCGCGTTCAACGACGATGATGGCCAGGACACCGACAGCTACCTGGCGATCTCGCTGGTCAAGGGACAGCACATCTATGTCGCGGTCGCCGATTACTGGAACCGGACGTTCAATCCACAGGATCCGTTTGACCGCAGCTCGCAGGGCTCGGGCGGTCTCTACGACCTGTACCTGCGGTTCTCCAACGGGGACGTCGACGGCACCGTCTACACCTCGGGAACGCTCGCCCCGGGTGTGCTGAAGGCGGGCGTCGTGGGCGCTGACAGCGGCTCGGCCGTCGGCGCGGACGGATCCAAGGATGTCGACTTTTACACGTTCGACGCGACCGCAGGCGGCCTGCTTGACCTCACGCTGACGTCGGAGGAAGAGGGCTTTGTGGGCTCGCTGTCGGTGTGGGTCTATGACCCGGAGCTCGGGGACGTCGTGCGCATCGCCGAGACATCTTCGACCAGCGCGCGGCTCATCGGCCAGGTCGCCGCGGGCCAGACCTATTACATCGCCGTCACCGGCCGGGGCAACAGCGGATTTGACTGGTTTGCGACCGCGTCGGGCGATGGCGGGCTCACGGGCAACTACTCGCTGCTCGCGCAGGTGCGTCCGCTCGCCGACATCACGCAACTCAACAACAATTCGGTGAACGGCGGCACCCCCACTTCCATCCAGCTTGCCGCGCCGGTGACCGGGCACATCGGCACCGACGGCAGCTACATCGCCGGCACGAGCGATGTTGACGTCTACGTCTACACCGCCGCGGCGGCGGGGAGCGTGGTGATCAGGACCAGTTCCCCCGATGATCGGTCGGTGGACACCTACCTGCGGGTCTTTGATGCACAGGGAAACCAGCTCGCGTTCAGCGACGACATCTCGTCGGGAACGCTGGACAGCGGCCTGACGATCACGCTCCAGGCGGGCCAGACCTATTACATCGGGATCAGCGCTGCGGGCGCCAGCGCGGGGGCGTACAACGTCATCACCGGCTCGGGCGCTGCGGCATCGACCACGGGCAGCTACGTCCTGAGCATCACCTCCGGCGGCCCGTTCACATCCTCGCCCGACCAGCTGCTGGGGGCGAGCTCGGGCGCGGCGGGGAACATCAACGTCACGACGGTGAACACGCTGGGCAACCCGATCGTCGTCCAGCAGCAGGCCGGGTTGACCACGTGGACCGGATCTGATCTCCAGTCCAAGACCCAGAGCCCCCCCGTCCTGGGGGAAGTCGTGACCTGGGTCGACCCCAAGGATGGCAGGACGTACGCCGCCGCGCGGACGACGTCGGGCCTTGGACTCTTCACCAACACGACCGCGGCCACCTGGACGTTCCGGAACCTCACCAGCGAAACCGCCGGGCCGGTCATCAGCGGCAACATCACCGTCTTCATCTCGGTCGAGGGCCTCGTGAGCCTTGCGGGAACGACCGCGGCGGGGGACCTTGTTCGATATCTGCAGACGGGGACATCCGGCAGCAGCGGGTACGCATGGGCGGCGGTGAATCTCGCGGACGACCTGCGTGCACAGTCGCTGGCGGTGCCGCAGTTCGCCGGAAGGATCACGAGCTTCGTGACTTCCTGGAATGCCCTCAACGTCGTGGGTCTCGACAGTTCGGGGCAGATCCAGGCGATCTGGTGGCATCAATCGCTCGCCACGCAAGGCAAGTGGACGACCAACAACCTGAGTGCACAGACGGGCGCCCCGGTGCTTGCGGGCGGACTGACGGTCTGGCTGACGGGCTGGAACGCGATCAACATCGGCGGGACGGATCAGAACGGAAAGCTCTCGGTGACGTGGTGGCTCCCGGAGTTCGGGGCCGACTGGCGCACGACCAACATGACCGACCTGATCGGCGGCCCGCAGCTC
>DATGXW010000383.1:0-25368 GCA_035298585.1 Phycisphaerales bacterium | reverse complement strand
GTCGAACGCGTCTCCAAGCCGCTCGAGATCGACCGCCTGGTGGATCTCGCGTCGGAGGTGCTGCACAACCGCGAACGACTGAACGCCTCGTTCGCCGACTCGGGCAAGGAGCACGCACTTCGGGAGATATTGCGCGTGGGAGCTTCGGCCGGCGGCGCTCGCGCCAAGGCGGTGATCGCGTGGAACCCCGCGACCAACGAGGTACGGTCGGGACAGGTGCCGGCCCCCGAAGGCTTTGAGTACTGGCTGCTGAAGTTTGACGGCGTGGCCCGCAACAAGGACCGGGAACTCGATGATCCGCAGGGATTCGGCGTGATCGAGTACGCCTATTCGCTGATGGCGCGGACGGCGGGGATCAGCATGCCCGAGTGCAGGCTCTTTGAGGAGAACGGCAGGCGTCACTTCATGACGCGGAGGTTTGACCGCTTGGCGGAGGGGGAGAAGATGCACATGCAGTCGCTGGGCGCCCTGGCGCACCTGGACCTGAACGACCCGTCGGCGAATTCATACGAGCAGGGGTTCGAGGTGATGCACAGGCTGGGGCTCTCGATGGATGAGGTGGAGGAGCAGTTCCGGCGGATGGTCTTCAACGTCGTGGCGAGAAACCAGGATGACCACGTCAAGAACATCGCCTTCCTGATGGATAAGCGCGGCGTGTGGAGGCTCTCGCCCGCGTTTGACGTCGCGTATGCGTACAACCCTGGCGGCCTCTGGACCAGGGTCCACCAGATGAGCATCGGCGGCAAGCGCGACGGGTTCGACATGGATGACCTTCGAGCGATCGCTCGCCGTGCCGGGATGAAGCGCGGTCGCGCCGAGACGATCACGCGGGAGGTGGTCCGCGCGGTCGAGCGCTGGCCTGTGTTCGCCGAGGAGGCGGGAGTACCGGCGGCGCAGGTGGGCATGATCGCACATGCACACCGGATGGGAATTGCAGGAACAGCGTGAACGCCGCGGGGAGGGTCGCCCGCAGAACGCGTGCTTTCCTTGCCTGCTCCCTACCATCCGCACCCATGGCGAACTTTGAAGATCCAGCGTTGGTGCTGCGGGAGCGGTTTGTCGCCGCGATCCGCAAGGCGTTCCCCGAGCTTTCCGGACCGGTCGACCCCGCGATCTCGGTTTCGCGACAGCCGCAGTTCGGCGATTTTCAGTCCAACGCCGCGATGGGCCTGGCCAAGGCCACCGGCCAGAAGCCGCGCGACATCGCGGCCCGGATCATCGCCGCGGCCGACATCGCCGACATCGCAGAACCCCTGACCGAGAAGTCGATCGCGGGGCCGGGATTCATCAACATCTCGCTGCGGGGGGATGCGCTGGCGGCGGGGCTTGAGGCGATGGCGGGCGCTTCGGGGCTTTCGGCGCTTGGGGTCCAGCCCGCGGCCGCGCCCGAGACGGTGGTGGTCGACCTGTGCGGCGTCAACCTCGCCAAGCAGATGCACGTGGGGCACCTTCGGTCGACGGTGATCCCCGACGCGATCGCCCGGACGCTGGAGCGGCTGGGAAACAAGGTTGTTCGCCAGAGCCACGTGGGTGACTGGGGTTTGCCGATCGCGATGGTCACGTCGCGGTTGATGGATGAGCTGGCCGCGGGTCGGTTGACGCGCGAGGGGCTGACGCTGGACGTCCTGGAGAAGCTCTACAGGGGTGCACAGGCGGCCTGCGAGCGCGACATGGCGGGCCTCGCCGCGGTGCGCAAGTACGGGCTGGGCCCCAAGCTCGAGGCGGAGCTCGAAGCCCAGGTCGAGACCGCGACCGAGGCGTTCCTGCGTGCACGCGATGTGCTGCTCAAGCTCCAGTCGCACGATCCCGCGACCTACGACGTCTGGAAGCTGATCTACGACGTCACCATGCGTGCGTGCCTGGCCACGTGTGCACGGTTGAAGGCCAATATCACCAACGAGCACACGGCGGGTGAATCAAGCTATGCACAGGAGCTGGCGCCCCTGGTGCAGGACCTGATCGACCGCAAGGTCGCCGAGCAGGACCAGGGCGCGATCATCGTCAAGGTCGATGGCTTTGAGGTGCCCTGCCTGGTGCGCAAGAGCGACGGCGGGTTCCTCTACGCCACGACGGACATGGCGGCGATCCGCAGGCGTGTGCAGAAGCTCGGCGCCTCGCGCGTGGTGTACGGGGTTGATATCCGCCAGTCGCTGCACTTCAAGCTGGTCTTTGGCGCCTCGATCAAGGCCGGTTACGCGTCGCTTCCCGATGGCCGCGCGGCACGCCTCGAGCACGCCGCCTTCGGGACCGTGCTGGGCACCGACGGCAAGCCATTCAAGACGCGTTCGGGGGACAACGTGAAGCTCTCGGACCTGCTCGACGAGGCGGTGCAGCGCGCACGCACGGCCGTGGATGCAGCGCTCGATCGCGCGGCCAAGCCCGAAGGCGAGAACGCAGAGAACGAGGCCCAGACCATCTCACGCGCTGAACGCGAATCGATCGCCGAGGCGGTCGGCATCGCGGCGATCAAGTACGTCGACCTCTCGACCGAGCGGACGAAGGACTACGTCTTTGACTTTGACCGGATGCTGGCGTTCGAGGGGAACACGGGGCCCTATCTGCTCTATGCGTACGCGCGCATCCGTGCGATCTTCCGCAAGGCCACGGCGGCGGGGAAGGCCGAGGGGTGGGAGACCGCGCCGATCGTGATCACAGAGCCGGCGGAGAAGGCACTGGCGCTCCTGCTGCTGCGGTACGGCAAGACTCTCCAGGGCGTGGCGGATTCGCTCGAACCGCACCGCATGTGCCAGTACCTCTTTGAACTGTGCGCTGCGTTCAGCGTCTTCTACGACCAGTGCAAGGTGCTGTGGGCTCCCGACGATGCCACGCGCAGGTCGCGTCTGGCGCTGTGCAACCTCACCGGCCGCGTCGTTGCCGACGGGCTCTCGACGCTTGGGATCCCGTACGTCGAGCGGATGTGAGAACGGCCGCCAGGGCCTGAGTGCAAGAAAATCTGGCACGATTTCAAGAGACGCAAACCACGCCAGGAACATTACTTGCGCGCGATTGCAAGGGTAAATTCCCCTCGATCAAACCAGTGTTCCTTCCAAAATCCAAACACCCGAGATATGCTCTCGGCGGTCGGGACATGCAGCGCGGGGCTGTGTGCACGGGCGCGCCAGTGGGTGAGCGCGTCCTGCCCGATCTTGAACTTACGGAGAAGCAGCAATGAACGGATGTACCTGGCGGTGCATGTGCACGGCGGTCGCGGCGATGGTCTTCAGCGCTGGCGCGATGGCGTTTGTCCAGCCCGAGAAGCCCGCGGGCCAGCCGCAGATGGATGAGAAGGCCATGGCCGAGATGGCCGCGTGGGAAGAGGTTGCCAAGCCCGGCGAGCACCACAAGCACATCGAAGCCATGACCGGCACATGGGACACCAAGTCCTCGTTCTGGATGGCCCCCGGCACCGATCCGATGGTGAGCTCGGCGGTCATGGTCAATGAGATGATCCTCGGCGGCCGTCACCTGAGCCATCACTACAAAGGTGAGGTGATGGGGCAGGACTTTGAGGGACGCGGAACGCTGTCGTACGACAACGTGACGAAGGAATATGTCTCGACGTGGATGGACTCCATGTCGACGGGGGTGATGGTCAGCAAGGGCCAGTGCGATGCGGCGGGCAAGGTCTTCACCTTCAAGGGTGAGATGGTCGAACCCAGCGGCAAGAAGAGCATCACGCGCGAGGTGCTGACGATCAAGGACAGCAACACGCACACGATGGAGATGTGGGTCACGGGTGAAGACGGCAAGGAATGGAAGAACATGGAGTTCGTCTACACCCGCAAGGGCTCCGGAGCGGCGACGCCGGCGGTGAAGCCCGCGTCCAAGCCGGCAACCAAGCCCGCGGGTCGTTAAGTCGGCGGCATGATTGGTTCAGTAGGGCGGGCGCCTGCCGCCCATCCGGGGGAGCCGGGGAAAAGAAGAGTGAGAGCGCCGGGCGGAAACGCCCGGCGCTTCATTTGGCGATCGGATTCTGGCGCGAAAACCGGCCCCCCGGCCCGTGCCGGACCTCATTTCAAAAACACAACCGCCGCGAATCACTCGCGGCGGTCGATCGTAAGTGGAGGCGACGAGACTCGAACTCGTGACCTCTTCCATGCCATGGAAGCGCTCTACCAAAACTGAGCTACGCCCCCAACGGTGCCTTGCGGCGGGCCTGACTTCAGGCCGGGGACGCGGGAGCCGGCGGGCGCCGGTCCTGCGGGTACTTCCACTCACGCTTCAATCGGATTGTCGGTCCGTTGTGCACTCTCGCACACCGCGGCCCAGGCCCCGAACGTCTCCATCCAGGGCTTCAATGCTAGAAGATCGGCCCGAAGGGTCAAGCCGAGGGGCGAGGTTCTGCGGAAGGGTGGCCCGATCGTCCGGTTCTGCAGTCTGCGCGGGCGGTAACGGGACCGCCGGACCCGGCCAGTTGCCGATCAACAGCGTCCAGGACGTCCGAAAGGGGGATGCGATCGATCGAGCACCGCTCGGGGTGGTCGTTGGATACCTCTGACTCGGGGAGCGTGGGGTCGGCCAGCAGGATGAACTCCGGGCTGCCGGACCGGGTGGGGATAAGCGTCCAGCGGTGGTCGGTCGGGCCAAAGAGGCTCACCAGGGGCACCGACAAGGCCGCGGCGATATGCCGGGGGCCGGTGTCGTTGGTCACCATGAGCCTTGAACCACGGACCACACCCTTCAGGCTGCCCAGGGTGATCCCCGCGCTTGCGAGCGAGGCGACGCGCCCGCGTGATTCCTCGGGCACCGCGAGGCGGATCGATTCGAGAAGCTCCACCTCGCCCGGCGAGCCGTTGAGCAGCACCGTGAGGCCCTGGCTCTGGACCAGGTGGTGTGCGAGCTGGGCAAAGCGGTCGACGGGCCAGCGCTTGGCGGCGTTGTTGCCCCCGGGGTTGAGGATGGCCCGGGGGGCCTGGGGATCGACGCCCGCCTTTTCCAGCACCCTGCACGCGGCGGTGTGCTCCGCGTCGGTCACGGCCAGTTCCAAGGGGAGCTGTCCATCCTGCCAACGCGGCAACGGCATGTTCAGCAAACCCTCCGCCGCAGCGCGGAGGTAGTACTCGACCGCCGGCACGACCGCATACTCGCCCGATTGGCGGAGCGGAGGCGCGAGCCGATGCGTCAGAAGCAGTCCTCGTGCATCGCGGTCGTACCCGATGCGCTTGGGAATCCCGGCGATCCGCGCGATGAGCGCGGTCGAGAACGAATTGGTCAGGAGGAGCGTCGTGTCATACTGGCGCGGACGGAGCTTGGCGGCGATGAACTTGGGGCCCATCACGCCCTGCGATCTGGCCACGTGCATCTCGTCGCATACATCGAGCCCCGCGAGGATCTCATCGAGTCCCGGCCGGACCAATAGTCCTATGAAGCACCCCGGCAGCGACTTTCGGATCAGGCGCAGCGCGGGCGTCGCCATGACGACATCCCCGACCCACGAGGGGCAGACGATGAGGAGCCGCAGCGGCTTGTCCCGAGGAGGAGGCATGGACGTTCACGCACGTGCGGCGCGAGATGTGCCGCCCGGGCCCGCGAGGGCGAGCTCGCACATCATCTCGATGCCCGGCGCGAGGGCCTCATCGTTGAAATCAAAGTCAGGCTGGTGGAGCGTGGCGTACTCACCCGCGTTCGCGGGCCTCAAGCCCAGGAAGAAGAAGCAGGCGGGGACGTACGCACCGTAGTAGGAGAAGTCCTCGCCCCCCATCGTCGGGTGTTCCACCACGATCACACGGCCGGGCCCCATCGCGCTGCGGGCGATGTCAATGAACCGCGCGGTTGCCTGCGGATCGTTGTGGGTCACCGGGTAGCTCTCATGCCACGTGATGCGGGCGGTGCAGCCGTGCGCCCTGGCGGTCGCCTCGACAATCGCAAAGAAGCGTTCCTTGGCGAGCAGCCGCAGCGCGGGCTTGAGCGTGCGCACGGTGCCTTCGAGCTTGACCGAGGGGGGGATGATGTTGTTGGCGGTGCCCGCGTGGATCATGCACACGGAGCAGACGACCGATTCGAGTGGACCGACGTTGCGGCTTGCGATCGACTGCACGGCGGTGACGACGTGTGCGGCGGCGAGGATGGGGTCGCTCGAAAGGTGCGGATAGGCGGCGTGCCCGCCGACTCCCTGGACTTCAACCACGAAGTCGTCGACCGAGGCCAGCAACGCGCCGGGCTTGGTGGCGACCTGCCCAAGCTGGAGCGTGGGCCAGCCGTGCAGGCCGTAGATCACGCCCACGGGGTTACCGATCCCGCCGCCGGCATCACCCTTGAGTGCACCTTCCAGGCACATGTGCTCACCACCCGCCCCACCCTCCTCGGCGGGCTGGAAGACGAACGTGACCGGGCAGGGGCGGTGCGGCGTCTTGGCAAGGACCCGCGCAGCACCCAGCAGGATCGTCGTGTGGCCATCATGCCCGCACGCGTGCATCACGCCCGGACATGTCGAGGCGTAGGGCACGCCGGTCGCCTCGGTGATCGGCAACGCATCCATGTCGGCACGCAGCGCGACGGCGGGGAGCTTGTTGCCTTCGGGGGTCGTGGCGGGCAGGTATCCGACGACGCCGGTTCCCTTGGCGTACCCCGCCTTGAACTGAATCCCAAGCACGGAGAGCTCCCGCTGCACCAGCGCGGAAGTGTACTTTTCCTGGAAGCTCAGCTCGGGGTGTGCATGCAGATCATGGCGGATCGACATCAGGTGCGGGAGCTCCGCACCGACGCGTGCACGCAATGTCGTGGCGTCTGCCGTCGTGGTCATGCGGAAGTGTAGGGGTCTGGTGTCCGCCATCGATACCCGGAGAAACTGACAGCACATACTTCGGGCATCTCCCCCTTCGGCATGCATCGAGCTTCTCCCGGCACCGGTGACCCGCTTCATGGGTGTTCTGGCAATGATCACCGGTCGCCGGCAGTCCGCGTGCATCCACTTCAGCGAACCATCACGATCCAACCCGGTGGGGATCGACGACCTCGTATACACAACAGTCTTGAGCCAGCATCATCAAGATTGCGTCCGATCACACTTCTTTGTGGCAACCGTTGGACCAGCGAGTAGTATCGAAGCATGCGGCCGCGCCATGCGTGCACCGCGTCGGGGAGATTCCGGGATGCAGAGCATTTATCCATCATACCGGGCGTTGTTGGCCGCACTGCTCGTTTCGGCCTCACTGGCAGGAACTGCGTCCCACGCCGCCGTGGTCGTCCACGATAATCGCGACGGGACGTTCAAGTGGTGGACCGGCATCCGCAACACCGATGCGACCGAATTGCCCGGCACCTTCCTCGACATCACCCGTCCCGCCTCCGAGCAGACCGGCGAGCGACTGCCGGGCACACTCGGGCAGTGGTACAGACCCAACGAATCCAGTTCGGGTCCTGCACGGCGGTTCTTTGAAGGCGATGAGGTTGAGATCGCCACCGAAGAGAAGACGCTCTGGTGGAATGGCCGGCCCATTACTCCATATGCCGCCACCAGAGAGTACTACCAGGGTGAGCACGTCGCTCCTGATGCTCTTTGGTTCGAACAGAGCAATTATTTCTTCCATCTCCCCTTCAGCGGCAGCCTCTCTGAGGGCACGGCCGCCATCAGTCCACGTGCCTACCTGGGCATCCGAGCCAAGCTTGATGGCCAGTGGCACTACGGGTGGATTCTCTTCGAGGATTTCAAGACACCGCTGATGTGGGCCTACGAGACCGAGGCGGATACGCCGATCCAGATCCCGGTGCCCGCGCCGTCAGCGATGGTGCTTGGTGGTGGTGTCGGATCTTGGCTCATCGCATCTCGACGCCGGAAGTAAGCGATCATTCTTCAACGGATCGGTGCGCGGGGCACATGGTCCGTTGATGTTCAATTCTGGGGTGCGTGTGCCCACCGGCACGCGCTGATCCGTGGAGGTTCGCTCATGAAGCATGTGTTCCTGACCAACGCTATCGCTGCGCTCATGCTGTCGGCTGCTCCCGCAGTTGCATCGGTCGACCCGGTCGAGGGGTGCGACATCCCCGAGATCGAGATCACCCACACGCCATCACTACCCATCGGCGAGACCTGGATCCCTAGCGGCCTGAGGACACCCAACCGCGTCCCCATCAATCTCGGCGAGGCCGAGCCCATGGACGCCTGGACCAAGCCCTCAGCCTTCTTCCATCACGCCCCCGGTGTGCACGCATGTGCATGAATGACAACCGCCCCGGCTCATCGCCGGGGCGGCCGCTTGGATTCTTATGCACACACGCCGATCTCAGTCCTTGCCTTCGCCGAACTTCTCGTGCGAAGCATCGCGGAACTCCCCGAGCTTGGTGACCAGCGCGGCGGCCTCCTCGGTCTTGCCGTCCAGCACGGCCGTTTCGAGTTCAAGGAGCTGGGTGACGAGCTTGATCATCTCGCGGCGGAAGTCGTCAATTGAAACGCCTTCCTTCATGTGCTCGGGCTTGTTGCCCTTGGCGGCGACGGCGGCCCGCTGCATCAGGCCGATCATCTGCAGGGCTTCTTCCTTCTTGGCGGGGTCGGCGACCAAGTCGCGGATCTGTCGCATGCCCTGCCGCAGCCCCTTCATGCCGGCCTCGACGGAGTTGAAATCACGTGCAGCGCCCCCGGGACCTCCCGGACCGCGCTGCGGACGCTCGCCGGGCTGGCGCTGCGCGGGCTGGGCGGGCGCCTGCTCGGCGGGCTGTGCGATGACCACGGCAGAGCCGGTCAGGACGAGCAGGGCGGTGCCGACCGCGGCCAGGCCGCGGACACGAGAGGGCTGCGTACGCCGAATCATGAATTCAACTCCTGGATCGGACGGTATGAAACCCGTCGCAACAGGCGTGCGACGGGGGGACCAGAGCATATCGCACCGGATGAACATTCATTGCACATGCACGGATGACGAACCAGCGTGGACGCGGGAAGAGAGAAGCTTCCGCCCGCGGGCAGGCGTCCAAGGGTCGGGTTTCGGAAGGTCGAGGGGCTTTCGATGACAATCACGCGTGGATCGATACGATGGACCCTATGAAGACCCTGATTGGACGCCTTCTTTCGCACACGGTTCTGGAATCTCTGGCGATCACCGCCGTGCTGGGTGGGGGGCACTATGCATGGGCCCAGCCCGCGCAGGACCTCTGGAAGAACAACTGCTCGGCCTGCCATGGTGGACAGGGGCAGGGTGGGGAGGGCGTCGGAACGCTGCTGGACGATGAGTGGAAGTTCGGGTCGACGCCGCGGGCGATGTTTGATGCGGTCAAGCAGCAGCACGCTGGGCTGGGGGAGAGGGCGGCCCCGATCGCGGAGATGAAGGACAACCAGGTCTGGGCGACGATCAACCATCTGCACATGCTGCGGGCGCAGGACTATCGGCGCAACGGCGGGGGTGCACACGCCAACGCGGGGGGCCTCTATGAGACGCAGCACACGACGTACAAGGTGGTCGATGTCGTGGCCAGTGGGGTTGAAATTCCCTGGTCGGTCGAGGTGATCCCCGCCGGTTCCAAGAGTGACCTCGCGGGGGCGATGCTCATCACCGAGAAGGCGGGACGGCTGCGGGTCTTCAAGGATGGCGTTCTCTCGGCGGCGGTGGATGGGATTCCCGAGGTGAGCAACGAAGGGCAGGGCGGGCTGCTCGACATCGCGCTGCATCCACGGTTTGATGAGAACGGATTGGTGTATCTCGCGTACGCCGAGAAGATCAACGACGACCGCAACAAGGTGATGACCAAGATCATCCGCGGGCGGATCAACAAGGGCCAGAACGGCAGGTGGGCGTGGGAGGATCAGAGGACGATCTTCCAGGCCCGTCCTGAAAACTACGTCGGCCCCGGTGTGCACTACGGGTGCCGCATCGCCTTTGACCCCAAGGACAGCTCGATCCTGTTCTTTACGATCGGTGAGCGCGGCCGGGCCGAGATGGCGCAGGACCTGACCAAGCCAAACGGCAAGGTCCATCGCGTGCGGGATGATGGTGCGATCCCGCAGGACAACCCCTTCGCCTCGCAGTCGGGCGGGGTGTACAAGTCGATCTGGTCGTTCGGGCATCGCAACCCGCAGGGGCTGGTCTTTGATCTGGATGGCAATCTCTGGGACACCGAGCACGGCCCGCAGGGCGGCGATGAACTCAACATGGTGCTCAAGGGACGCAACTACGGCTGGCCGATCGTGACCTATGGGATCAACTACGGCGGCAATCCGTGGAATGTCCCGTGGCCTGAGTTTGCCAACCGCAAGGAAGCTTCGCTCTCGACCAGCGACCCGGAGAACGGCAACCAGGACGCGATCACAATGCCGGTGCACGTGTGGCTGCCCTCGATCGCGGCATGCGGGCTCACGTGCTCAAACGGCGGCGTGTTTCCCGAGTGGAAGGGCGATCTCTTTGCCGGAGGTCTGGCAGGCCAGACGGTCGAGCGCCTCCGCGTGAAGGATGGCAAGGTCGTGGAGCGTGAGGAAGTTCTCTACAACATCGGCCGTGTGCGCGACGTCGTCTGCGGCCCCGATGGGACCATCTACGTCGTGCTCAACGGGCCGGACAAGGTGATCGCGTTGCAATCGCCTGACAAATAGCCCGTCGAATAGTCCAAGTGCACTTGACACTATTCCACCTCATGACGAGACTATTCCGCACGCTGAAAAGGATTCAGCCTGCGGGAGTCCGGGGGTGAGCAGGGGAGATTCACAAGGGTCATTCCGGCGACGTGCGAAGGTTCCGTTGCCGTGGCGTCATGGGATTGCTTCCCGCCGCGGCGTCATCGTCACACTTGTATTATTTATCGTGGGATGTATCGGCTGGATTGGATACAAGCGCAGGCATGTCATCAGTGGTCTATTCTCTACGGAAGTACCCCAGCCCAACCTGTTGGACGAGAAGGATTATGGGTCGTTTGACGAATCGTTCCCGCGCCGGCGCACCAGTGAAGTTCACGCGGCCTGGCTGACGTCGGCAAAGGTCAATGGAATCCTCCGCGTTTCGACATTTGCCCCTTCTCAAAATCTCCATCGCACGAATTGCTTTGACTTTGAGCGTCCTGATGGTGCGGGACCGAGCCGATGCTATGTTGCAACGTGGCGGCAGGTTGACCAGAACATTCTTCCCGATCAACTCAGCGGACCTCAATGGTGGTCGATCTGCTCTCACGGCAGCTTTACTGGTGAGCCCGCCCAGGGCGTCATCCTCTATCCTTCAATCGTCCGGGCCGCGCCCAACCGGGGCCTCCTGAGCCCCCCATCGCTCACGGAACACTCGATCAACATGGCATTTCGCCGCGTCCTGCCCCACGGCCCCACCGACATCGACGGGGCTGAGAAGCAGCATCTGATTTCATTTCTCGACAAGTGCCGCAGATGCCTGAAGAAGGGCGACATTCTGGAGCTGGTCGCCTGCAACCTGGGAGACCGCCATCCCGGTGGGTCGCCAAACAAGATCATTCCGCGATTGGCACGCTTTTTACCCGGCGTTCGCATCGTCGTACACGCGGGAACGGTTCGTTGGAGCGGCACCGATGGAGCGGTCAAAAGCGAGGAATGCTTGGAATATGTTTGGTATGTTTCGGAATAACCCCCCATGCGGGATGGTTTGTTCCACGGCGTGGAACCGCCCGACAGGATAGGATTTCACGTACGGGGTTCTGTCTAGTCCGAGGTACGCATGAACATCAATCACATCTCGGCACAACACTCTGAATCAAGTCCAACGCCGAATTCGCCGTTGATAATGCACATGCGCACCGTGGGCATCGTCACCGCCAGCCTGCTAATCACGATCATGCTGGTGGTCTTGGCGACGTCCCAGGAACCTCGGCACGCGTTCGAGAAGCGCACCATGACATCAAACTACACCCCTTCCATGGATACCTTGACGCTTCAGGCACATCTGACGCAGCTCACGGTGGTCGTCGCGGATACATTGCAGTCGGGCGAGCACCTCACCGTGGAGGCCGCCATTCAGAAGATCGCACAGGGCGCCTCGGGATCGTTTCGAAGTGCGATTGGTCTCGTCGAACTGCATTGGAACCCGTCATTGCGGGACTGGAAGCAATACAGCGGCGTGGGCGCATCTTCCTCCCCCCTTCGTTACGTGCTGGCAGCACGCTTGATTGGCGAGCACGATCTTTGGATTGCGGTCGACTTGGCCGGTGGCACGGACATCCTCACCGCCGACAAGGTCAATCGGAGCATTCCGTGGCTCCCCTCGGCTTGGGTGCAAACCGCCGACGGTATCTCACGCAAAGAACCCAAGGCGGCCATCGATACCGCCTTCGAAATTGCGACAACGTCGCGATAGAAGCATAGAAGCGTGTAAAGACCCGCAATGGTGCATCAGGCAGAGCGTCCTGCGGCGTCAAGCACTTCCTTGCACGTCGACCATGTGTACTTCTTCAGCAGGTCGCGGAGCTTTCCTTCGGTCGTCGCTGTCCCGACGTAGCACTTGAAGTAGCGGTGCGGGGGCATCTTGACCTTGGGACAGTCCGGCGCAAAGTCGCGCGGGTGGAGATAGACGACCGTCGGGCGGCCCGCGGCGATCTCCTGGTCCACGCCCTGGCGGATGAGTGCACCCGGCAGGAGCCGCATGTACCCGCCGCCGCAGTAACACATCTTCTTGCGAAATGGACCGAAGCCGACCTTGGCGATGCTCATCGGAAGCTCGGGAAGCTTCCTTCCCCGCGGCGTCGTCAGCGTGTGGACGCCGGGCGGGCACGCGTACCCGCCGTGCCCGCGCGCCGCTGGGAACAGACTCGCGTCATAGATGATGCCGTGGTCCATGAGCACATCGAAGGCCCACTCGGCGCCCTGTGTGATCGAGAAGGATGGAGCGCGGAATCCCTCGATCGGGATCTCCCTTCCGACGGCGGAGCGGATGGCCCGGATCGATTCACCGATGTCCTGGCTGAAGACCTCGGGCGTCAGTTCATACACCTTGCGGTGCCAGAACGAGTGCGTGCCCAGTTCATGCCCCGCGTCGTAAATGCGTTTGACCAGCGCGGGGTGCTTGTCGGCGATCCAGCCGAGCATGAAGAAGGTCGCACGCGTCTTGTGGTCGTCGCAGATCTTGAGGATCAGGTCGGTGTAGCGCTCAACCAGCGAAGACTCCGCCGAGAGCTTGGGCCACAGCGCGGGGTCCTCCACCGCCTTGATCTCAACGATGTGGAACCAATCTTCAATGTCGAACGAGAGTGCGTGGATCATGAGAGTGTGATCAGACGGCAATCGGTCATCACGGCCGAAATCATGGAACTCGCGGCGTGCTTCCCGCCGGCCCGTGATGATCTGTCGCCTCCTTGTTTTATCGGGCCTTTGACGCGGCGTGGCACAACGCCAGGGCCGCCATCCGGACGCGGACGCCGTTGGAGACCTGCCGGAGGATCACCGACCGTGGACCATCGGCGACTTCGCCATCGATCTCCAGCCCGCGATTCATCGGCCCCGGGTGCATGACGACCGCGGAGGGCTTGAGCAGGGCCGCCCGGTCCCTGGTGAGTGCATATCCATGCCGATAATCGCGGATGGACGCGATCAGCGCGGTCTTCCTGGCCGCCGGAACGCCCGCCACCGTCGACCCTCCACCCCCACCACCACCCCCACCACCTTCACCTGCACGTTCAAACTGGATCCGCAGCATCATCACGGCGTCGACCGTCGGGAGCACCGCGTCGAGGTCGTGCGTGATCTCGCATCGGCCGGTCGCGCCGGGGTTCATCAGCCCCGCGTGCGCTGGGGAGACCATTCCCGCGGGGCCGACGCACATGATTGTGGCGCCCAGCGCGGTCATCGCGGCGATCCCCGAACGGGCGACGCGCGAACTGGCGACATCTCCGACGATGGCGATGCGCAGACCCGACAAGTCGAACGACTCACCCCGGCCGTGCGCCTCGGCGATCGTCAGCGTGTCGAGCAGGCCCTGGGTGGGGTGCTCATGTTTGCCGTCGCCGGCGTTGATCACCGGGCACTGGACGCGGGCGGCGGCCATCGCGGCGGCGCCGGACTGGCGCGCACGAACGATGATCGCGTCGATCCCCATCGCTTCCACGTTGGTCGCGGTGTCGACGATCGTCTCGCCCTTGTTGACGCTGGTCGTGCCGCCCGAGAGATCAACCACATCCGCGCCCAGCCGCTGCGCTGCGATCGTGAAGCTCGTTCGTGTCCGGGTCGAATCCTCAAAGAACAGGGTCGCGACCGTACGCCCGCGGAGGTCGTCGCGCCTGGGAATTTCGTGTGCACCCCCGCCGGTCACCAGCGGGATCTTCCCTGCAAAGCTCAGGATCGTGCGGAGAGACGCCGCGTCCATCCCCTGCAGGCCCAGCAGGTGCTTGTGCGGCCATGCCGCGGGCGGTGCGGAGGCAAGCGAACTGGGCGTGGAACGCCACTGGGCAGAACGCGTTGCGGCGGCGGTGGATGCACGGGTGTCGGTCACGGATCAAAGGTAGCAAAGGGGGCAAAGCGGGCAAGTGCGGCAAATGTTGGGGATCGCAGGGCAAGAGAACCCAACCCGCTTGCATGAGTCGCTGGCCGCGGATTACATGCACATGAATTGCGCTGGCGGCCGGGCAACCACAACCGTGATCAGGCCATCTCCAGCCGCTGTGCGGCGGCGTTCAGTGCGGCCGTCACGGGGACGGGGCCGGTGCCTCCCGCGATGTTCCGCTTGACCAGGCAGGATTCGACCGCGAGGGCCTGGTAGACATCGTTCTCGATCAAGGGTGAGAAGGACTTGAGCTCGGTCAGCGGAAGCGCTTCGAGCGCTGTCTGCCTGGCGAGTGCATGCCTCACCGCACGGCCGACGATGTCGTGCGATTCGCGGAAGGGCACGCCGCGAGCGACGAGGTAATCGGCAAGGTCGGTGGCGTTGGAGTACCCACCCCGGGCGGCCTCGAGCGTCCGGTTCTCGCGGACCGTGGTGTTGGCCAGGACGATCGTCGCCATGCGGATGGAAAGCGAGATGTTCTCCATCGCGTCAAAGAGTGGCTCCTTGTCCTCCTGCATGTCCTTGTTGTACGCCAAGGGGAGGCCCTTGACGGTCATGAGCATCGACATCAGGGACCCGGTGATCCGGCCCGTCTTGCCGCGGATCAGTTCGAGCGAGTCGGGATTCTTCTTCTGCGGCATCAGCGAGCTGCCGCTGGAGACGGCGTCGGAGAGCTCGAGGAACGCGAACTCCTGTGTGCAGTAGATAATCATGTCCTCCGCCAGGCGCGAGAGGTGCACCGCCGCGAGGGAGAGTGCACACAGCGTCTCTATCACAAAGTCCCGGTCGCTCACCGCGTCGAGGCTGTTGGCGGTGGGATGATCAAACCCAAGGTCGCGGGCAAGCTGGACACGGTCGACCGCGTAGGCCGTGCCGGCCAGGGCGCCAGAACCCAGCGGGCAGACGTTGATCCGCCTGCGTGCGTCGGCGAGCCGCGCCTCATCGCGCGCGAACATCTCGACGTACGCGAGCGCCCAGTGCGCAAAGAGCAGGGGCTGTGCACGCTGGAGGTGCGTATACCCGGGGATGATGCACGACTGGTGGCGGACCGCGATCGACACGAGTTGCCGCTCAAGATCGCGGAGTTCGTTGATCCTCTGATCGACCTGTGCACGCGCCCAGAGGCGCAGGTCGGTCGCGACCTGGTCGTTTCGGCTCCGCC
Organism: Phycisphaerales bacterium; assembly: GCA_035298585.1. Classification (GTDB taxonomy): domain Bacteria; phylum Planctomycetota; class Phycisphaerae; order Phycisphaerales; family UBA1924; genus JAEUJB01. The sequence goes on along the minus strand of DATGXW010000383.1, from coordinate 9,792 downwards.
CGGTGTGGAGCTTCTTGCCAAGCGGGCCGACTCGCTGGATCAGCTGCGACTCCACCCAGGAGTGGACGTCCTCTTCGCCCGAACCCAGGGGCGCGGAGGGGTTCTGCTGGGCCAGCAGCGCCAGTTCGGCGAGGGCGGCGAGCAGGCGGCCGAGTTCTTCATCAGACAGCACGCCCGCGCGGTGAATGGCCCGGGCCCAGGCGATGGAGCCGGCGATGTCCTCCATGAGCAGCTTGTGGTCAAAGGGGAGCGAGTCGTTGAACCGCCGGAAGAGCGGATCAGATGCCCCCTCGAATCGACCACCCCACAGGGCCTGCTTGGACTGCTCGGACTGCTGGGACATGGGCTTTCACTCCTTGCCGCGCGTGCACATGCTTGCTCGGGCCGCGCGCAACCGGAGCATAGGAAGCCAGGAAGGTGGTGCACACGGTTTCAGACCGCCGCGGCGGCCGGGCGAAGGCTTTCCCGGCGCGAGAATCGCTCGGCCATGGCCGGATCGTGCGAAACGCACAGCAGCGCGGCGTTCTTCTCGCGGCAGACATCCTGGATCAGCGCGATCGCGCCCTGTGCATTCTCAGGATCAAGGCTCGCCGTCGGTTCATCCGCCAGGACGAGCACGGGGTCGCAGGCCACCGCCCGCGCCACGGCGACGCGCTGCTGCTGGCCGATGCTCAGGCGGTCGGGCTCGGCGTCCATCCGCTCGATCCCAAGGTGCTTGAGCAGGGCCGCCGCGCGGTCGCGGTGCTCGCGTGGCGGGATCGTCGAGAACATGAGAGCCGCCATCACGTTCTCGATCGCCGAGAAGCCGTGGAGCAGGTTGAACGTCTGGAAAATCATACCGATGGAACGGCCCCGGAAGGCGTCCCGCGCTGCGCTGGACAGCCGGTGGATGTCCTGCCCCGCGATCGTGACCGACCCTTCCATCGGGTCCATGAGCCCCGCCACCAGGTGCAGGAGCGTGCTCTTGCCGCGCCCCGAGCCGGCGGTGAGCAGCATCTGCTCCCCCCGAGCAAGCTCGAGCGATGGGATGTCAACGGTCCACGCCCCGCGTGGCGCATCGGCGTAGGCGAAACGGAGGTTGCGGATCGAGAGTGCACTGCTGCTGTTGGACACGGTCGCGCTCCGGCTATAGGGGCTTGGAGTGCAGATCCTACCAGCGGTGACGGCGTGCGGCGCTCCCGGCGGTCGGCATGCTCCACGCACCATCGAAATCGCCATGCACACGCTTTCGAGTGTGCACAGCGCTGCGCCGACCTAACGACCGCGCGACCCCTTCCCAGGCGGCGCGATCCAGAATCGGCAGTATCTCTCGATCATGCACGGCGGCGGCGGGCCAAGACCAACCCGCCGATCCCGATCATCGCGGCGGAGCCGGGCGCCGGGACAAGGTTCTCCTCAACCCACTCGATCGCCGCGTCATGGTCTTCCTCCGATGCGCCGTCGTTGATGACCAGCCAGATGGGGGCCGAGTTGGCGTACCCGGCGTCGGTCTTCAGCTCAAGTTCCAGGATGTAGACGCGCTCGGTCGTGCGCCCGTTGACGTAGAAGTTGGGATGATCGTCAAAGTCGCCCGACCCGGGGACGGTGAAGGACCAGCCGTTGACCAGGAGGTCCGCGGCGGGTGTGGTCGCCGACTCGGTTCCCGACGGACTTTCGATGGTCAGGGTTTCGTCGGCGATGAAGTTGCCGGTGCTCAGGCCCGAATCCCAGCGGCGGAGTGCTGCACGGATGTTGAAGCCCAGGGAAGAACCACCAGGCAGCGTGCCCTCGGTCATGAAGAAGCCGGGCTCATCACCCACGCCCGGCCCGATGCCAAACTCCGCGGCAAAGACGCGCTCGCCGGGGACCACGACGTCGCCCGCGCCCAGATCCTCGACCGCACCCGTGACAAGCTGGCCGCCGAACGCCAGGACGCCGACATCGCCTTCGTGTGCATGCGCCACGCTGGAAACGCCCATGCCGGCCAGCAACGCGAACATGGAAACTCTGAAGCTCTTGTTGGACATGACTCTCCTCTTTCTTGCAGGTTGAACGCATAGCCGTTGTGCTATTGCATTCTCATTCTCAAAGGCCCGCGGCACGCACATCCGCGGGCGGGATTACGCACGTCCGCGGTGTGCGTTCCGCGGTCAGTTCACTCGCTCAACCCTCCGCTCCACGCGAGGGCGGCCCGTCGGGCTCAGCACCCGCTCTCAAAGGCCCGTACAAAGAAATCAAAGTCGTCGGTGTCGACAAACCCCGTCCCGTCGACATCCGCGGTGAAGTCGCCCGCCTCGTACGCGAGGACAAAGGCGTCAAAGTCGTCCGTGTCGCTGAACCCCGATGCGTCAAAGTCGCTCGGACAGCCCACGAGGTTCAAACGCACCCACTCGATCGCCGAGGTGTGGTTGACCTCCGAATCGTTCTGGTTGAAGACGAGCCAGTACGGATATGAGGAGGTGACGCCCCCTTCCGTGCTCCACAGCTCCAGTTCGAGGAGGTAGACGCCCGTGCTCGCGGGCGAGGTGAGCGTGAAGCCGGGATGGCGGTGGAACTCTCCGGCCGAGCTGACGGGCATGGCAAAGCCCGTCACGGGCGTGTCCATCAGCGGCGTCAGGACCGGCCCGAGCGTCGCGAGACGGATGCTGATCTGCTCGGGGGGGATCAGGTCAAAGTCCGCCCCATCCCACTTGCGCAGCGCCTTGCGGATCGTGAACCCGATGCTGGTGCCGGGCGCGAACGTGCCGACCTCCGAATCCATCCCCGGGTCGTTGGTGAAGTTCGGCGATTCGCCGAACTCGGCGGCAAAGACTCGCGTGTTGTGCACGATCGCGGCGGTGTCCGGGTCGACGCGTGCGGTGCAGATCCGGTTCTCGTAGTTGCGCTCCAGGTAGATGTCGCCGGCGTGCTGGGCGAGCAACAAGGATGCTGTGCAGGACAGGAGGACGCCGGCGATGATCGCGGGCGTCAAGGGCTTGCGGTACAACGCGGGACTGTGCATGTTCTTCTCCTTCATCACGCGGACCAGGGTTGACGCTCGGCCGCGGCCGGCTCAATGCTCCCGTGCGTTTGGGTAAAAGCGGTTCTTGTCAAAGTTCACGTACACCTGCTCGAAACGCAGCGTTTCGGCGTGCCCGTCGATGAAGCCGTAATTGGCGATCGAGGCGGTGCTCCGGGGCGGCCCGCCCCAGGCGTTCAACTCCATCTCCTGTGCGGCGATGCCGGGCGGGTAGTCGCCGTCGCTCCATGACTCGGCATGGACGTGGTCGGCGTAGGCGTAGTCCGCGTTTGAGCCCGCATCTCCCTCGGTCATCAGCAGGAAGTGCACTGTGGACGATGGGAACTGGATCTTGCGGAGATTGTCGAAAGGCTCAGCGCGATCAAGCCCCGGGCTGACCGAACGCGTCGTCCAGTTGTTGAGGCCGTAGCTGGTCCATCGCGCGACCTTGGAGACATCGGGTGTTTCGCCCGCCTCGATCTGGTCGAGCACCTGCTGAAGCGAGCTGCGCGTACTCGTTCCACCCTGGCTGATCGGCCAGTAGCGGCTGGTGTCGCCGGGCGATCGAAGAACCATCGAGGCGCCGTACAGATCCCCCAGCACCACCGGCCACGAACGCTTGACCTTGGCGACGGTGTTGGCGCCGCCGTGTGCAAGGCCCGCGTCGACGAAGTACTCCTTGTACGCGTTGATGTACAGGGTGTGCGCCATCTCGAGCTGGCCCATCTGGGCCAGGCATTTGGATGTCTTTGCGATCTGCCGCGCCTTGCCCAGGGCCGGGAGCAAAAGCCCGATCAAGATCGCGATGATGGCGATGACGACCAGCAGTTCGATCAGCGTGAAGCCGCGCCGGGGCATGTGGAGAATCCCTGTGTGCGCCCGTGTGCAGCGGTGAAGATGCACACGACAGCGCCGAGTGATTCGCTCGTGCGCCGCGGTGCACGCGGGCCAGCGAGCTGTCATCAGACACAAGATGGAGGCAGATTTCCGCGGGAAGATCGGTCCAGCGATGAGCCGGGGCCGAAGGTCCACGTGTGCCTCACGCACGCAGGGCGCGAGCCAGAAGCCGTGTGCGGAAAGGCATCATCACGCCGCCGCGGGAGGTCCGCGCGGAATCGAAGCGGTCGGCCGGTCCACGCCGTGCAGGCGGTGGATCACGGGCAGGCGGGCGCGATCCTGGATCGTGAGCACCACGGCCTGTACGGGGCTGAGAACCGAAACCCCTACGACCTTGGCGATCAGGAATTCAAGGCAGATCGAACAGCCATGATCATCGTGCACGGGGCCCTGCTCGCGATCGCGATCACGAGCAGGTTCACGGGGCGAAGCGCTCTCACGGCGATTCTCATGATCCGCGTTGCCGACAATCCCGTGGTCATCGGTGTGGCCGTGGACGTGATCGTGCCTGTGTGCGGGGGGAGGCGCACCTTGGAGCACACGCCCCGCCATCGACCGCTCGGACGCCACGCAGGGGGACGATGCAAGAGCATGGACGTGCAGGGGATCCGCGTGGTGTGACTGCTGATGCAGAAGGAAAGCGGCGGGCAGCCCAAGCAGCACCATGCACACAAGGAGAATACCGGCGACGCGGCACGCCGATCGCGGGTGTGCAGGGGAGGGTTGATGGGTGAATCGCTTCACGTGCGGAGCCGCCCGATCAGTAATGAGAATTCCTTCTCAATAAAGATACCAAGGCAAGACGGGTCCGGCAAGACGATTCCGTCCAATCCGCGAAAGTGTTGGGTCAGTTATCGCCGGCCGGCGCAGCTTCGGTGGGGTTTGTCTCCCCCGCGATCTGAACCTGGACGGGCTGGCCGGCCGTCCCGATGGCCGCCAGACCCGACCGCAGTGCGATGTGCGCCAGTTCGACGCGGTTGGTCACGCCTAGCTTCGTGCCCAGCGAGACGCGGTGCCACTCGACCGTCTTGACGCTGCGACCGAGGCTCTTGGCGATGTCGACCGTCGAGAGCCCGCGACCGATAAGCGCAAGGATCTCGCGTTCGCGGGTCGTCAGCGAACCAAGCACGCCCAGGTCATCATGGCGGGCGCGGATCCGGTTGCTCCCCTGTCCTGCGAGGGGCTCGCCGATGGGCTTGTTGATGAGCAGCACCAGGGGCTCGGCGGCGGGGAGGAAACGCAGCGATGTCTGACGCCATGCGCCGCGGATGATTCCCTCGAGCACGATCGCCGTCCCGGTGCGCGCAACCTCGGTGATGTAGCCGAGTCGCTCGGTCGCGACGGGCTCGGGGTAAAGGTCGCGGTACTGGGTCCCGTTCAGCGAACCGTGCTCGGCGCTGAAGAAGGTTTCCGCATCGCGGTTGGCGAATGCGATCCGGCCCTGGGGTGTGAGAATGAGGATTTCCGCCGAGGCATCCTGGGCGAGGGCCTCCCAGAGTGTTCTCGCAAGGCTATCCCAATTCGACGACAGTCCCCCGGCTGTCTGAGTGCCTGACGTTGAACTAGGTCCTGATTTCATGCTGAGTGCACGGTCCTTTTTCACTCGCTTCCACACGCTCTGATGCACGAGTGAGATAAGTTGCAGTGTACGTGCACCCCCAAGATGAACGCCACCCTTGGGAGAGATTGGATGATGCACGCTTTGTGATTTCCGGGAACTACCCTCCCCCGCCATGAACGATCACGCGGACCACTCGGGCAGGGGAGCAGTTGCTCCGGAAACGATCGCCGCCGGACCCCGCACAGGGCCGGTCGCGGCCGAACAGGGCTGGTGGGGTAAAAACCCATCAACCGCCGAGACGCGCCATTTCCTAGAGGGACCACTGGGTCGCCTCAGCGAACTGTGGCGGGCCATGCGGATCTTCGCCGAATTCGTGCGTGGGTTTCGTGCCCTGCACTTTGTTGGACCGTGCGTCACCATGTTCGGTTCGGCACGGTTCAAGGAAGATCACAGGTACTACGCCATGGCCCGGGACATGGGTTCGCGCACGGCCGACCTTGGTTTGACGGTAATGACCGGGGGAGGCCCCGGGATCATGGAGGCCGCCAACCGCGGCGCGAAGGATCGATCAGGGTTATCACTGGGGTGCAACATCATTCTGCCGATGGAGCAGAAGCCCAATCCATATGTGGACAAGTTTGTCGAGTTCAAGTACTTCTTCGTGCGCAAGGTGATGCTCGTGAAGTACTCGTACGCCTTCGTCATTTTTCCCGGGGGCTTCGGGACGCTGGATGAACTTTTCGAGACGCTGACGCTGGTGCAGACCCAGAAGATCAAGCACTTCCCCATCGTGCTGATGGGTGTCGACTACTGGCGGCCGATGGTCGAGTTCATCCAGGGGATGGCCGAGCGCGGCACGATCAGCCCCGGCGATGCGGAGTTGATCACGGTCACGGACGATCCGCTGGTCGCGATCGAGACGATCCGCGCTGGGGTTGAACGTCTCAAGCCCGCGCCCAAGAAGCACTGGTGGCTGGGCGAGCGCTGACCCCGGCTCTCAATCTTTCACGCCTTTGACGCGGTCGGGGTCGGTGTACTTGAGCAGGGCCTGCGCGATGTCGACGCCGTGGATGTTTGCGAGTGTGCACATCCATGCGAAGACGTCGGCGAACTCCTCGCCGAGATTGGCCCGTTCCTCGGGCGTGGGCGTCTTGCCGGGGAGGTTGTTCTGGAGCGCGGTCGAAAGCTCACCGACCTCTTCGATGAACCACATGAAGGTGCCGGCGGTGCCGCGTGCTGAATCCGTCTTGTAATAGCGGTCGTGGATGAGCTTCTGGAACGCGGCGACGGTGATCCTGGATGAGTCGGTCGCGGAGTACGAAGAGGCTTCTGACATGGGTGGGTGTGTCCTGTGGAAATGCTGCACACGGCGTGTCAGCGGTCCCAGCTTGAGAGTTCAAAGACGGCGCGGCCGGGAGATTCCTGCCAGGGAAGGCTTGCGACGGGCCATGCCGAATGCACACCGCGTGCATCGGTCCGTTCGAGGCCCAGCCTGAGAAGCTGGCCTTCCTCGATCGTGTCTCCTGGAAGCGTGATGATCGCGATCCAGCGCGACTGTTCGCGGATCACGCGGGCCGAAGCGGAGAATCCAGCCTGTCCACGTGCATCCTCCCGGTCGATCCGGCCCGTCTCGTCGACACGAAGAATCATGGCCGGGCTCGACCTCGGGCCGGCGTGGATGCGGACGGCGTCGGGTTGTCCGCTCCCTGCGATTCCTTCGGGCCTTCTCGATTCGACATAGAGAATCCAGGCGGCTCGTCCCGGGGACTGTGCATCGCGCAGATCGTCGGGCACGCCCCGGTAGAGCGCCGCCGTGGTCGACCAGGCGCTGTCGACAAGTCCGCCGGAGGACCCCGAGAGAAGCTGGATCAGCGAGACGTCGGGAAGAAGGGGGCCGAGCGTCATCCGAGGGGGCCTGGGGAAATGCCGATCCAGGGGGATCAACTTGCGGAGGGGGAATGTCCCGGCATCGATGGAAAGAAGTGCTGACTGCACTTCCGCGCCGACGGTGGTCCTTTCGCGCCGGATCGCGTCGGGAAGCACGGTCAACCGCATGTCCCTGGCGGCCCAGGGGCCGATGGGAACAAGTTCCGGACGCGGGCCGACCTCGCGCTCGGCGATGTCGAGCCAGGCGGAACTGGCGAGGATGGGCCTGGCGATGCGGTTGAGCACTTCGATCCATACCACGGTTTGATCGATCGCGCCATCGCGCTCTGCCGCGGGGTCGATGGTCCACGAGAGGGCGGGGTCCTGCCTTCTCAGCCAGTTCTCCGCGGCGGCGGCCCGGGTGAGAGGACCGCTCTCGGGATTCAGGAGTTCTGCGAGCAGTGCATCAAGGTCCGATTGGTCCGTCGGCCAGACTGGAACGACGGTGAAGGGGTTCACCTGCGCCACCGCACAGAGCCGTCCTATCAGTTCCTGGGCCAAGCCAGTGTCAATCCTGGCCAGGCCCGTGATCGCGGTCGTCCAGCGTGCTTCGGTCTGTGCGGCGAGTGCCTCAAGCACCGGGTCGGCAAAGGTGATGGGCTCGCCGGGAACCTGCGGGGGCAGTTCCGCCGGGTTCAGCCCGGTCATGAGGAGCCGGTAGCGCCAACGGCGGACCGGGCTCAATCGCTCTGACTTGGTGTAGTCCAGCAGCGACTTGGCTTGGCGGATCGATACCGGGACCGGCGAGGTCAAGCCCGCCAGAGCCCGGGAATCGAGGCCCGCCGGGGGTGTCAGCCAGTGCAGCGTGAGCCGCCGTGGTCCCAGCAAGAGCGCGTGGCCCTGCGCATTTTCGGGAAGCTGGATTGCCAGGACCGTCATGGCCATCGCCGGATCGGTCGGGGGCGTCGTGTGCGTGCTCCACACGCCCGGCGGGGGTAGCCATGAGGCAACCGCCGCAGGCCGCGCGTCGTTCACCGGAGTACCGGGCCGGACCGTGATCCACCGCAATGCGGAGATGAGCGGGGTTCCATCATCGAGCGTGACCCCGAGATCCTGCTCCTGTGCGGTCCCCCCTTCCATCGCTTCGTTGAGGCGGACGGGCAGGATGAGCGTCATCCCCGGGTAGGCATCGATGCGTGATTCGACGGGCTCGATGGGGGCTGCACGCAGATTCGGGGCGGGAGCTTCCTCAAAGATCCCGCAGGCGGGGAGGAAGATAACCAGCGCGAGTGTGCACACCGCGCTGAGGACGAGCCGACCCCTGCGGAGGATCCGTGGTCGGGGGCGGAGGAATGGGTGCTGGGTGTGCACGGGCTGATTATGACGCACATGAGGGGACGGAGATCGGGATCGGCCGGTATGATTGCACAATGAGCTCTCCGATGGTCATTCTTTGTCCGGGTCAGGGTGCACAGGCGGTCGGGATGGGCAAGGCATGGTTTGATGCCTCTCCCGAAGCCAGGGCGCTGTTTACCGAAGCCGATCGCATCCTGGGCAGCCGCCTGGGTTCAGCGCTTTCCTCGCTGTGCTTCGAGGGACCCGCCGACCGGTTGAACCGGACGGATGTCTCGCAGCCGGCCATTTTCACGGCGTCGATCGCCTGCTGGAAGGGGATGTTGGCGGCGATGGGGTTTGGGAATGGTGAGGCGTCGATCGCGGCCACGGCTGGCCTTTCCCTGGGTGAGTACACCTCGCTGGTCCTGGGCGGGGCGATGTCCTTCGAGGATGGCCTTGAACTTGTCACCCTTCGCGGGCAGGCAATGCAGCAGGCGGCGGAGGCTTCACCCGGGGGCATGGTCGCCCTGATCGGGGCGGATGATGCACAGGCGCAGGAGGTTTGCGACCGGGCCCGGGGCGGGGATGTCCTGGTGTGTGCGAATTTCAACGCCCCCGGCCAGATCGTCCTCAGCGGCCACAAGACCGCGTGCGAGCGCGCCGCGACGGTGGCGGGAGACATGGGCTTGCGCGCCACGGTGTTGACCGTGGCCGGTGCGTTCCATTCCCCGCTCATGCAGCCCGCGGCCGATCGCCTCGCGACGGCCCTGGCCAAGACCGCGATCAACGCACCGCGGGTTACGGTGGTTTCGAATGTGACAGCGCAGCCGCACACGGCCGAGGGGGGAGCGATCCGCCAGCGGCTTGTGGAGCAGCTTACAAGTCCGGTACGCTGGTCACAGTCGTGCCAGTGGCTGACCGCGAACGTGAAGGCGGAGTATCACGAGCTGGCGCCTGGGAAGACCCTGGCGGGGCTGATGCGAAGGATCGACAAGAACACGAAGGTCATCAATCATGAAGAGCCGTAAGCAGACCCTTCGAGCCCTGTGCACGGGCGTTTCGCTCGCCGCCGGCACGGCGGTGCTGTACGCACCGATCGTCGCCGCAGCGCTGGGGGGATCGGTCATCCTCTCTGGGTGCGGAGAAGAAGAGAAGC
>DATGXW010000382.1:0-12188 GCA_035298585.1 Phycisphaerales bacterium | reverse complement strand
GTTGTCGCCGCCTTGGCTAACGCCGCCCTCACCCGGCGCACCGCCGACCTCGGACAAAGGTGGCGCGCCGCCCGCTTCGCTTTGGGGCCCACCGCTCGTCGGCGAAGAGCCGCCACCGGGCTCCGTCGCCGAGCCCCCGCTTGCGCTGCCGCCCGAGCTACCGCCCGTGCCCGCACCAGCGCCGCCCGGCATGGGCTGGGGGAACTGGACCGTGTACTCGTCGGGAACGTCCATCAGGAACGAGCTGTCGGCGATCGCCGCATCCGTGCGCACGTTCGTGTACGTCGCGACCGAGCGAACCTCAAAGACAAAGGGCTTGGCGCCAGAGGGAGCGGGCGGCCGGGTGAATTCCGTGATCGATCGCGGGAGGTGGTCTGTCCTCGCAATCGCGATCCTGCGAGCAAACAGCTCGCCGTGCATGAACAGAACATCGCATTCGACGCCATCCAGCGTGACCGGGGCTTCAAGCGTGACAGTCGCGTCCGCTCCATATCCCCTCGGATCCATTGCAGAGATCGGAAACAGGCCCTCGACCTTCTCGTACGCAAGAAACTCAAGGACACCGCCCGCATCCCTGACGTTCTTTTCGAGGATGGTCTTTGCGGTCTTCTGAAACGAGCGGATCGCAAACCCGTCGCACGCCACGTGCAGCCGATCGTCGACGCCCTCCCTCGGAAACTCGCCGAAATACAGCTTCCAGCCCAGCGTCCCGTCGTCCGCCGGTTCACTGTGCACACGCTTGAGCATCATCTCGCCCGAAATCCGTCGCGCCTCGCCCGGCTCATCGGCGGCGGTGACCAGACTGACTTTGCATGCAAAGGTCCTGGTCTCCCGGATGGCTCGATCGGCGGCGGCCAGCACCTCGTGCGGGGAGTCATAGGGCATAACACCCAGGAGACCTAAGAGTGCGCTGCACACGAGGGTCGCAAACACGACCATGACGACTTCCTTTCCCGGTTCGATCGCCCGATTCTTGCGCACCAGAGTGTACCACAAGGCCCCATCCGTTCGGCTCCGGTACGTCACCGCGTCTCCTACGAACCGCGCGAGCCTCGGAAATCACCGTATTCCCCACGGGCGGGTACCTCATTGGAGGTGTACATGCTGGACACGCCCCCTCCATCCGCCGATCAGCAGAAGGTCTGTATTTCCGGAGGATCGGTTGGGACTTACGCGGAACCAACTCAGCGAAGCTGACCTGCGCGAGCTTGACGCCTATCTCGACCAGAGGGTGGTCGGCATGGGTCTGAAGAGCCACACGAGCGTGGTCAATCGCATCCTTGAACTGAACCAGAGCCAGAGCGCCGGGTTCGCGGATTACGCGCGGATTATCAAGACCGACGCGGGCCTCTCGGGCAAGCTTCTCAAGCTTGCCAACTCGGCCTTTTACGCACAGCGACATCCGGTGACCAGTCTTGACCGGGCGTGCGTGCTCCTGGGCAACGAGCGGCTCAAGTCGTTCAGCCTTGGGTATTACCTGAGCAACTCGGCGGCGGACCGGAACTGCGAATTCTCCCGTACAAGCTGGGGAGAGGCGGTCTTCCGCGCGTGCCTCGCGGCCGAACTGGCCCGCGAGTACTGCCCGATCTACGTGGTCGAGGCGTTCGTGGTGGGGCTCATGATGGATTCGGGGCTGGGTCTGATGCCCAAGCTCGCGCCGGGCGTGTACCACATCGTTTCCGAGGCGAATCTCCCGCCGCGCGAACTCTTTGAGCGAGAGTACGAGCAGCTGGAGTTCACGCACATTGATGTGGTGCGTGCACTGATGCGTCAATGGCAGCTTCCGCCGCTGCTGGCGACGCCGATCGAGCTCCACCACGCACTGCCCGATTCCAATCCTCCCGCCGACGCCGCGGGAAAGCTGCACCGCATCGCGTACGTCGTCGGCCAGACGGACTGCCGTGGCGAACTCAGTGCTGAAGAGAACCGGCCCAGCCTGCCTGCACGGTGCAGCGACATCCTGGGGCTTCCGGCCGAGGAGGTCGCGGTGGCGGTGGACCGCGCTGCACACGAGTATGCGGCGGCGATCGATCTGTTTTCGGGGGTGGCGCGCAAGGTGCCGAGTCCCGAGTCGCTGGCCCATCGCGTTCGTCACCAGCTCGCCGAGACGATCGATTCGATGATCGAGCGGGGTGGCGGCGCGGGCGCGACGGTCATCGAGCGTTTCCACCAGAACGGGACGCTGCTTGAGCTTCGCCAAACGGGGGGTGACACGTGGGTGGTCTACCTGTGCGATGACTGCGGCGGGCACCTGGCGCACGCGACTTTCAAGAAGTCCCAGGCCCAGCTCCGGCTGCTGCGCGATTCGCTCGGCCTGACCGCCGAGGAGGATCCGCTGCTCCATTCGGTGCTGGCGCGGGTGTCGGGCAAGGCGGCCTGAGAAGCCAAACCTGAGGCTTCAGTTCGTGCCGGCGGGGTCGGCGGCCGACGCCGCGGAAATCGAAAGCCCGACGGGCTTTCGTCCGCGGATGGCTTCATTTCCAAGCTGGCCGCAGGCGCCCATCATGCGGCGGCCCTTGGTTCTGCGACGCTTGGCGTAGACATTCAGGGAGATGAGCTGGGAAAGGAACCGCTCGACGTCATCCTCGCTCGGCGCGGGCCAGGGGGAGCTTCGACGGGGGTTGTAGGGGATGAGGTTCAGCATCACGCGGGGCGTCTTGATGTCCTGGACGCGCTTGTAGTGCTCATCGATCGGACGGACTAGCTCTGCGATCTGGCGTGCATGGACCTCCTGGTCGTTGACGCCCGGGATGAGGACATATTCGAGGCAGAGCTTGCCCCCGCCATAGACCGGCCAATGGACCAGGACATCCTGGAGTTCTGCGAGGGGCATGGCCTTGTTGATGGGCATGATGCTTGATCGCAGGGAATCCTCGGCCGCGTTGATCGAGACCGCGAGGTTCAGCCGGTGCCAGCCGCGCTCGTGGAGCTTCTCTCGCAGCCTGGCAAGGCCGTCCAGCCTCCCCACCGTCGAGATCGTGATCTTGCTCACGGGCACGGAGGCGCCGTTGTGGTCCTTGAGCACTTTGATGGCCGCGATGACGTTGTCGTAGTTGTCGAGGGGTTCACCCATGCCCATGAAGACGATGTTGGAGGGACGGCGACCCAGGGTGTGGGTCGCGGTGAACCACTGACCGACAATCTCGCCGGGCGTGAGGGAGCGGATCAGCCCCATCTGCGCGGTCTCGCAAAACCCGCATCCCATGGCGCAGCCAACCTGGCTTGAGACGCACAGCGTGTGGGTCGGCCTCCCGGTCCTTCCGATCATCGGGATCAGGACCGATTCCGTCTCGAGGTGGTTGAACTGCGAGAGGCGGGTCTGGGCGGAGATCTGCGTGATGACCTTCCAGTGTCCGGCATCGGGGGGAAGCGACGGGATGCGCTGGGCAAACTTGAGGACTTCACCCTCCGAAGACTCTTCCCGCAGCTCGCGGATGATGGGGGCGGGGCCCCAGGAGTCCAACCCGACGGCGGCGCCAGTCCTGTAAAAGGCCCGGTAGCGCTGAAGGGACTTTTCCCGCGACCAGCCTTCAAGAGCCATCCGCGCTGCAAAGTCCTCGGAATCCAGGCAAAATGGGCTCGGCGCAAGGGGCGAACCCGCCGGCTCAGGAGACAAGGATGTGCATTCTGCAACGTCGGGCATGGTCTAGCAATAGTACGAGTGGGATCGCCCGGGAGCGTCATCACCCGCCCCGGACGCCCGCCCCGCTGTGGGGCATGTAACGTTCCCTTCAGTAATGTAACGCCCCTTGAATGTTCCGTGAGGGCAAAATGGGACTTTCCCGCAGAGCCTGAACGTGGTATGTTCCGGGATCCGGTCGTGGACGACCGGTGCATTCGCACGTGTAGGCATGGGCCGGTTCTGGCCCAGAGCACACATCGGAGATCCGAAAAGTGTCTATCGGAATCAGCCTCCAGGGATTGCAGCGCGGCGGAAGGATCCGGCGTTCGTGTCCCGCATTCACCCTCATCGAACTACTGGTCGTCATCGCGGTCATCGCGATCCTCATCGGCATCCTGCTCCCGGCGCTGGGCAAAGCCCGCCGGACGGGGCAGGCCACGGCGTGCATGGCGAATAACAAATCGCTGGTGCAGGTGGCGCACTTCTACGCCAACGAGAACAAAAGCCAGCTCTGGTTCCACTATTTCGAGCCGGTCAACGCCTCCGACCCGCGGCCCTACCAGACCTGGTGCCGGACGAACACCAAGCGGAGCGCCAGCGACTGGTCGATCTGCGAGCCCGGGCCCGTGTATTCGTACATCGAGAACAACCCCAAGATCACCGAATGCCCGCTCAACAAGCGGCGCGGCGGCGATGGCGCTTCGGACAACCTGAACACGGGCGCCAAGAAGGGCAAGGACCTGTTCAACTCCGACAAGCGTCTGGACTTTGACTACTGCATGGTGACGGGCGTGGGCGGCGCGCAGCTTGGACTTGACATCCAGGCCGCGTATGTACCCCCGAACCTGACCAGCGGCACCAAGCTCAACGCGAGCGACGCCCCCAAGCTGACGCGCTTCCCGGGCCTGCCGATCTTCATCGAGGAAAGCAATTACTGGTACCACGACTCGAAGTCCGGCAAGGTGAACGACGGCCTCTGGGGCAACGCCGACCAGGTTTCCCTCCGGCACGAGAACGGTGCGATGGTGGCGCTGTGGGAAGGCAGCGTCATGCACTTCAAGCCGCCGCGCGGCGGGGATGAGCGCCTCGAAGAGCCGACCAAGAACTTCCAGTCCAACGACATCTACGTGAACCGAACCTCCAGGGACACCAACTGGGTCCGCCTGTACTACGGCGGCGACCAGGCTCCCCGCGCCAAGCAGTACGGGTGGATCAACAGCCCGCGCACGTTCTGAAACATCGCTTACATCAGCAGGTTCATCACCACCGCCGCGGCAACCACCGCGGCGGTTTCAATTCTCAGGACGTGCGGCCCGAAGGATGTGGCTGTCACGCCGGCGGCTCGGGCTGCGGAGCACTCCCGGTCCGACCAGCCCCCCTCAGGACCGATCAGGATGGAAACGGGCCCCGATCCCGATTTCCAGGCGTGTGCGTGTGCACACGGGGCCGCGGCCAAGCCCGAGCCGTCCGCGAAGATCACAAGGCCATGGGCCCCGGGATCGGCCAGCACATCATCAAGCGATGTCGCGGGGGCGAGTTCCATCATCCACGCACGTCCGGATTGCTTGGAAGCTTCATGAACGACCCTCTGCAGGCGTGCAAGTTTCCCCTCGCGCGGTTCGACGACCGCCCGGTCGCACTCCAGCGGAGACCACGTTGATACGCCGGCCTGCACCAGGCCATCGATCATCTGCTCCAGGCGATCTCCCTTGGGGACCGCCGTCAAGATGTGCAGGGGCCGAGACGGCTTGGGTTCAAGGGTCACGTCCGACAGTGTGCACACCAGTTCCCACCCGTGCCGAGCGGATTTCCCGGTCCGGTCGATCCGCGCCAGACCGATCCGTCCACGTCCATCGAGAAGCTGGACCATGTTCCCGGTCTCAAGCCGCTTGACGCGTATGGCGTGCTGCGCTTCGTCCCCTTGGATGACCAGGGAGAGGCCTGGCTGGTCCGGAAACTCTTCTTGCCAGATTCGGTGGAGCGCCATGGTGGTTTGTAGCACCTGCCGCGTCTGGCTGGGGTGTGATACCCTCCCCGGCCCATGAATATCGTCCCCCTCTCGGGTCGATGACTTGGGTAGGTCTTTGCGTCGTATCTTGAAAGATGGCACGGGACCAGACCTGATCCTGACCTGGTCGCCACTCCGTCCGGCCAATCGATCGCACCATGGGCGAACCCGCCACGCATCTTCCTTCCGCTTCTGACGCCGCCCCGGTGGATGATCTTGCTGCACAGATTGAGGCGTTGCTTGCCGGCGGCGAAATTGAGGCAGCGCTCGCGGCGCCGGCGAGCAAGACTGAGCCCAAAGCACACGCGCCCGCGTCCCCCAAGGTTGATGCCGCGAGCGGCGCGTCCGCGTTGCATGACGCCGAATCGCTCACCCAGGAAGAACTCGGCGCGGCCGTTGAATTGATGCTCAACAGCGCGGTGGCCAAGGTCGGCCAGATCCAGGCCGAGGCCGACGCGATGGTGGAGGTTGCCGCGCGCGAAGCACTCGCGGCCGCGCAGGCGATGAACAGCCCGGAGCCTGCGCAGGCAACGGTCGATGCGGACGTGCCTTCCGCGGCAGACCAGACCGAGCCGCAGGTTGCCGAGGCCGCGCCATCGGCGTCTCTTGAGGATGAGTTGACGGCCCTCGCCGAGCAGCTTTCCGCGGAGTTCATGGACCGAGGCGCGAAATCGAGTGATGCAGCGCCGCCGGTCGCGCCGCCCGCCGACGCCGCGCCAGCTGGCGAACCTGCGCCGGCGGCCGAGAATGTGCAGACTCGCGCAGAGCCCGTGAAGTCTGAGGCGCCAGCAGAGCCCGCGACCTCTGAGCCATCTGCGATGCATGCACACCCCGCCGCGCCGAACGAGCCTGTGCGGGGCGCCACCGCGGTCGAACCGCACACTCCGCCGGTGGTTCAGGCGGCGGCGGTCGCGGCAGCGAGTGTGCGTGCGAGCGATGCGGACGTCGTCGCGGCTTCAGCGCCGCCGGAGTCAATCGCACCTGCGCCGGTCGCGCCCAAGACGCCGCGCAAACCGATCGGTCCCGTGATCCGCGCGATGCTCGGCAAGGCTCTCAAGCCGATGGCGAACGCCGCGGGCGCTGCCGGGGCCTTGCTCGGCAAGCCCCTTTCCATGCAAAAGCCGCTCATCCGCGACTCGGCGGGGTGGATCGCGGTCGTGACGATTTTCATGGCCGGTTGCATGTGGGCGGCCGTCCTTCTCCGTGATCCCAAGCCGTATGTCCCGGCGATCTCACCGATGACGCTCGTGGAAGAAGGCGGCGGCGAGCACGGGGGCGGCGGGGGCGGCGGTGGTGGTCATGGGGGCGGCGAGAAGAAGGCAGCCGCCGGAGGGCACGGCGAGAAGAAGCCGGCGACCGGGCATGGTGAAGCCGCCAAGGGTGGCGGCGGTCACGGCGCCGCCGCGGCCGCTCCGGTCAAACGCGATTGGCTTATTCAGCGGGGCAGTGCGGCCAAGAAGGCGCCCGCCAAGCCCGCGGCGGGCGGCGGCGGTCACTAACGAAGCCGTGCGTGCACAACGCACGTTCAGCACGGCGTTCACCGACCGTTGTTGGCCAGGTCGATCACGACCTTTTCGAGCCCGTCGATAACCCGCGCCATGCGGTCGTAATCGAGCGTTTCGGGCGTGTCGGTGGAATCATGATAATTGGGGTTCCGGAAAGGGGCTGTGCCCGTGACCATCACGGCCTGGTAGCCGCATTGCCAGAACGACCAATGGTCGGACCATCCGATGCCGGGGATGCGCTGGGGCGCGGCCGCGCCCTCTGAAGGGAACTGTGCGTGCAGGCGAAAGCTGCCGATCACACGGTGAACAAGCGAACGCGAGGCGAGGTCGCCGACGATGGCGACAAAGTCGGCGGTCGTGGGATAGAAGGAGCCCAAGGGCCAGGGATACTCCTGCGTGCCCAGCGCAGTCTTGTAGTAGCCGATGCACTCAAGGCTCATCATGGCGATGATGTTGTCGCCCTGCTCCCGAGCCTTGCGTGCATAGATCAGGCTCCCCATGTCGCCGGTCATGAACGCGGGCGGTTCTTCGTTGACAAAGAGAACAAGGCGGATGGTTCGCTGGGGTTTCCAATCCCGGGCGCGCCGAGCAAGTTCGAGGATCGCCGCGACGCCCGAGGCGTTGTCGTCAGCGCCCGGCGTTCCGTGGTACGAGTCGTAGTGAGCGCCGATCAGCACGATTTGGGATGCACATGCGGGATCGGAGCCCTTGATCTCGATCTCGATGTTGGGAGATGCCGCGCCGCGGGCGGGGAATGAGTGGTCGACCGGAGTATGCCCCATGGCCGCAAGCCTGGCCTTGAGATCGAGGGCTGTCTGCGCCAATTCCTTGGCGTTATAGGTGGATCGGACACCGATCCCCGAGGCCATGTGCACAACGTCAGCGTGGAGCCTTTCGGCGGTTTCGAGTTGTCCGGGCGTCGCCGGGGGGAGCTCGCCGCGAAAACTCGTGCCGGGCATCCACATGACGTACCAGCCAAGCACCAGGAGTCCAAGCAGCAGTATGGACATGAGCAGTGCGATCCGTTTGAACGAGCCTTTGGTTGCAATCCATCGAGTCCAGCGGGGGACACCGGGCTGCGAGGGTTTCGGCCGAGTCACGGTGAGATCGGGTGTGGAGTGCATGGTCTGCTCCCGGCAGGTGATGTTTGCAATCACTAAACATGTAGACAAACGCCCATTGCGGCGGCCTGTATTCCGTTTTCCTCGACATTTCCTTGCCATGTGCGTTCGATGATGCCGCCGTGCGCGAGACTTTTCCCCGATATCCGATCATCGTCGGCCCGACCGCGGGTGGTAAGTCCGCACTTGCGGTGGAGGTAGCGCACCACCTGCGAGAGATGGCGGGCGTGGAGGGGGAAGTTGTCACCGCGGATTCGATCCAGGTCTACCGCGGGCTGGACATCGGGGCGGCCAAGCCGACGAACGAAGAGATGCGGGGGATCCTGCATCACCTGATTGACCTCGTGGAGCCAACCGAGCGATTCAGTCTGCACGAATGGCTGGGGCGCGCGGAGAGGGTGATCGCTGATGTAAAGTCGCGCGGGGCGGTGCCGATTGTGGTCGGGGGGACGAACTTGTATGTGAAAGCCCTGGTGGACGGGATGTTCGAGGGGCCCGAGGTGGATGAATCGCTGCGGGCTGAGCTGAACGCGCGGCCGCTGCGCGAACTGCGGGATGAACTGGAGCGGGTCGACCCGGTCGCGGCGGCAAAGATCCACGCGATGGACCAGCGGCGGACGGTTCGTGCGCTGGAAGTATTTCGAGCGACGGGGACTCCGATCAGCACGCTGCAGACACAGTGGGATCGGGAAAGAACACGGCGGAGCGACTGCGTGATCGTCGGGCTTGAGTGGCCGATCGAACAGATCAACCGGCGGATCAACGCACGCGTGAAGCTGATGTTCGAGCAGGGGCTGGTGGAAGAGGCGCGGGCGCTGTGGAGTTCGGGGCGCCTGGGAATACAGGCGCGCGAAGCGCTGGGGTACAAGCAGTTGATCGACTACTTTGAAGACCGCCTGTCTCTTGAGGAGGCGTTCGAGAAGATCAAGATCGAGACGCGGCGCTTCGGGAAAAATCAGCGCACCTGGCTCAAGCGGCTGAAGATGACACCCGGGTCGGTGTGGATCGATGTGCAGGGGGTCGAGCAGTCGCGGTGGACAGGCATCGTGCTCGACGCGATCAGGAGGCCCGCACCTTCGGCAGCGCCATGATGGCATCGACAACGCTTTCAAGCGGCAACTCGCCGACTTCGAGAACTACCGAAGCCAGGCCGCTATAGAGCGGGTCCCGTCGCCGCAGGACATCGTCGATCTCCTGGAGCGGGTCCTTTCCCGTCAGCGATGGGCGGTGGTCGCCGAGTCCGCCCGCATGCAGGTGATCGCGGAGCTGCGCGGCCGATGCGCGGAGATAGATGAGAACGATCCTGCCGGTTGATTCCGCCAGTCGGAGCATGTCGGCCACGCCGGGCGCGGTCGGGGTGCCGCCACCGAGTCCGATCACGGAGGGGGGCTGATCCAGCACGTGAGTCAGTGCACGAGCTTCCGCTGCACGGAAGGCGGGTTCGCCGTCGAGATTCCAGACTTCCGCCACGCTCGATCTCCCGAGCATGGCGGGCGTCAGATCATCGAGATCGCTGAACGGCAAGCCCAGCCGAGCGGCCAGCAGCCTGCCGGCGCTGGACTTGCCTGATCCACGCAATCCCATGAGGACGATGTGCCGGGGTGTGCTCAATCGTCGAATCCTATCGCTCTCGATCGACGATCATGGACGCAGGCGTGCCTCGGCGGCCCTGGCGTGCGCTTCCAAGCCCTCGATCCGGGCAAACGCCGCCGTGGTGTCGTAGACGGAGCGTGCGGCGGGCGAGAGCGACCGGACGAAGGTCCGCACACGGAGGAAGTTGAGGACGCTGAGTCCGCCGGCGAAGCGCGAGGCCCCGCCGGTCGGGAGCGTGTGGTTGGGGCCGATGCCGTAGTCCCCCACCACCTCCGCGGCGCCTTCCCCAATGAAAACAGCCCCGTAATGGCGGCAGCGATCGGCGACGGCGTCGGCCTCCCTGGTCATGATCTCCAGATGCTCGGGGGCGAGCGCATCGGAGAGGGCGATGCACTCGGCGAGCGATGTGCACACGATCGATCCGCCGTTTCGCAGGCTCTCGCGTGCGATCGCGGCGGAGGGAAGCGTCTGTATCTGCCTTGCGAGCTCAACTTCCACCCGATCGACGAGTGCGGCGCTGGTCGTGATCAACCATGCCGCGGCGTCGGTATCGTGCTCGGCCTGCGCGAGCAGATCCGCGGCGACGATCGCGGCATTCGCAGCGTCGTCGGCGATGATCAGGACTTCGGAGGGTCCCGCGAGCATGTCGATCGCGACCGTCCCTCCGACGTACTTCTTGGCGGCGGTCACCCAGCGATTGCCGGGGCCCACGATGGCATCGCAGCGCGGGACCTCCCCCGCGCCGTAGGCAAAGGTCGCGATGGCCTGCGCGCCGCCGACTGCGAGCAGAGCATCTGCGCCGGCGATCCACGCCGCGGCCAATGTCGCGGGCTGCGGGCGCGGAGACGCGACCCAGACTTCCCCGACCCCGGCGGCACGTGCTGTGCACACGGTCATCAGCACGGTGGATGGAAGCGGGAATCTCCCCCCCGGCGCATAACAGCCGGCTCGCTCGACGGGCGCAATCGTGTGACCGACCTCGACGCCTTCCACCGTCATGTGCATCGGTGTGATGGCACGCTTCTGTGCATTGGCGAAGTTCTTGATGCGCTCGGCGGCGTGAACCATCACGTCGCGAGCCTGGACATCGAGAGTCTCAAAGGCGCGGGCAAGGTCATCTCGCCTGTAGATCACCGGAGCATCGTCGGAAAGATCTCCGAGCGCTCGAGCGTGTTCGATAACCGCATCCCAACCACGAGTCTGGACGCTCGCCACAATGCTCCCGGCACGCGCAAGCGTCTGGGGATCAACCGGCTCGCGTTGTGCGCGCATGACCGCGGAGGCATGTAGCCTGGGGAACATGGGTTTGATCGTCTCTGACATGCTCAACAACTCCCGCTCGTGCCGGGAGACCGGCTCCCGTCGCACCGCTGGTGATGATCCATCAACTCGCCGGCTTGGCATCTCCACCGCGCCTGGTGACCTTGAGCCGCCGTGCATCCAGTTCTCGTTCGACCTGCGGCAACGTTACTCCCGCCGCTGCCATGCGCGCAAGGGTGAAGTAGAGAACATCTGCGGCCTCATGAATGACCTCTTGGGGAGTTGTCGCAAGCGTCAATTCCCGGGCTTCCTCAACGAGCTTGGAGGCCAGGAGGGCCGGGTCCGACAACAGGCGGGCGGTGTAGGAGCCGGGCGCGGCGGACTTTTTCAGTCGGGAAACGCGGTCGACCAGGCCCGCAAGCCCGTGTGCGTCACCCCAGCACGTGCGAGTTCCATTGTGACAGAAGCCGGGTCCTTCCTGCCGCACCACAAAGCGCAGTGCGTCGCGGTCGCAATCCATATCGACCCGCAGGAGCCTCTGGACCGCGCCGCTCGTCTCGCCCTTGCGCCACAGTCCTCGGGAACGCGACCAGTAGATGCCCCGCTGCTCCTCGATTGCACACGTAAGGCTCTCGCGGTTCGAATAGCACAGGCCCAGCGCGAGGCCGGACTCATCCACAACGACGGTCGGCCACAGCCCATCCGCGCGGTCGGATTGGAGTGATTCGGCAAGGCAACCGCCCAGTGTGAGCAGACCCTTGTAAAGCGCCATCCCCACCTGTGCATCCACGCCGATGCGGTCAAGAGCGCCCACTTCGGCAGCGCTGCGGATCCCCCCCGCGACGGTCAGTGACTTACCCCCCGCGGCCTCGATGAGCGGCCTTGCTCGCTCAACGTCGAGCCCCGCGAGCGTCCCCTCGGTCTCCACAAACGTCACGAGGAATCCACCAACGAGGGGCGCAAGCTCCCGAACTTTGTCGAGGAGCGCAGCCCCCGAAGGCCGGGTCCATCCCTCCACGACCACCTTTCCATCGCGTGCATCCACGGCGGCGATGACCCGCTCGGCGGGGAGCTTCTCA
>DATGXW010000381.1:0-2412 GCA_035298585.1 Phycisphaerales bacterium | reverse complement strand
GGGCGCGCGGGCGGCCTTGGGGGCGGATCGGCCGGGGCTTGCGGGCTTTGCGGGGCTTGCTGCCATGGACTGTCAACTCAGGCGCTGGCGGCCTGCTCCACACGTGCTGAACCGGATGCCTGGCGCGCCTGAGCTTGCTCGGTGCGGTAGACGTAGGCGAGGAGTTCGGCGACGGCCTGGTAGAACTCCTGCGGGATCTCGCGCCCTTCATCGACGCCGTAATAAAGACCGCGGGCCAGGGGGGGACGCTCGACGACGGGGACGGCGTTGAGCTTTGCGACCTGGCGGATGCGCAGGGCCATGTGGTCGACGCCCTTGGCGACGACGATGGGCGCACGCATCTGGTCGTTGTACTTGATGGCGACGGAGAAGTGGGTCGGGTTGGTGACGACGACGGTGGCCTCGGGGACCTGCCGGTTGACGCGCTGGAGGGCGATCTCGCGGGCCATGCGCATGCGGCGGCCCTTGATCTGGGGGTCGCCTTCCATGGCGCGGCGTTCATCCTGGACCTGCTGGCGGGTCATGCGCAGGTCGCGGATGTGCTGCCAGCGCTGGTAGAGGTAGTCGACGATGCCGATGATGAAGAGGGTCGAGAGGAGCCAGGCGGCGAGCTCGACGAGCATCTCGATGATGGCGCGGACGACCTGGAGAAATGAGAGCGAGGGGAGGATGGCCACCTGGTGCATGCGGCCCCTGAGGACCATCCAGGCGATGATGATGACGGCCGTGAGCTTGATGAAGCCCATGAGCGTCTTGACGAGGTTGCGGGTGCCGAACATCCGGCCCAGGCCCTTGACGGGGTCGAGGCGGTCGAGCTTGGGTTCGAGGGGGTGGAGGGTGAAGAGCAGGCCGATCTGCGAGACCTGCGAGAGCCAGGCGATGAGGACCATGATGCCCAGGAAGGGGAGCGCGGCGAGTGAGCCGCGGAGGACGATCGAGCCCAGGAGGTCGTAGGTGGAATCAAGGTCGGGTCCGCCGGACTTCCAGTCGTGCTCGAGGATGGTGCGCATCAGGCCGCCGAGGGATTCGACGAGGAACGAGCCGAGCAGGGCCAGGAGGATCACCGCGCCCGAGAGCTCGATGGCGGCGGAGAGATCGGTGCTCTTGGCGACCTGGCCGCGTCCGCGCGTCTCTTCGAGGCGCTTGGCGGTCGGCTGCTCGGTTCTTTCGCCCATGTCGTCGGCCATCGGTCGGGTTGGGCTCCGTCAGAGGGTGAGGCCGCCGGCGAGGGAGCCGGTCCAGCGGATGATGTCGTGGAGTGATTCGACGACGTAGTCCCAGACGGGGACCTGCATCGCGTAGATCGAGCCGGAGAGCATGGCGAGGCCCGCGAGGATCTTGGCGGTGAAGCCCACCGACATGATGTTGATCTGCGGCATGGTCTTGCCGATGATGCCCATGACGGAGATGAGCAGGAGGATCGTGGCGGTGACGGGGGCGGCGACGCGCCAGGCGAGCTGGAAGCCGGCGTTGACGAGCAAGACGAGCGTGTCGAGGGGCGCCTGCGCCGGGGCAAAGCCGCCGATG
This sequence comes from Phycisphaerales bacterium, assembly GCA_035298585.1. Taxonomy (GTDB): domain Bacteria; phylum Planctomycetota; class Phycisphaerae; order Phycisphaerales; family UBA1924; genus JAEUJB01. The sequence continues at coordinate 885 of DATGXW010000381.1, read as the reverse complement.
GGGACCTTGCCGAAGGTGTCAACGACCGCGCCGAAGATCGTCTCGATGCCCCCGGCGGCGAGGTAGGCCCCCGAGGCGATGTAGAAGAGGACCTGCCCGATAAGGTCGGTGTCGAAGTCGACCTCGGGGTTGAAGACCTTGGCGAGGCCGAAACCCATCTGCTGGCCGATGAGGACGCCCGACATCTCCAGGGCCAGGAGTGGGACGGCGGCGAGAACACCGACGACGACGCCGATCGCCACTTCCATGACCATCATCAGCGCGAGCGAGAGGATGTCGATGTCGGCGGGGGGGGCCATGGTGTGCGGGGCCAGGGGGTAGACAGCGCAGGCCATCGCGATGACAAAGAGCGCCTTGAGACGCATCGGGATCACGATGCTGCTGATGAGCGGCGCAAAGACAAAGAGCCCGCTCAGCCGGGCCAGGACCAGGGCGAAGGGGACGACGTGGACGAGGAGATGTTCGATTCCGGTCGGCACGATTGGCTCGGGAATGGAACGAAGGGAATCAGACGTAGGGGCCGGCGACGTTGAAGAGGGCGGCGGCGTACTCGATGAGCCGCTGGGCGATCCAGGAGGCGAGGATCACGGCGACGACGACCATGACGACGATCTTGGGAACGGTGGCGAGGGTCTGGTCCTGGATGGAGGTGATGGACTGGAAGATGCTGATGACCAGGCCGACGAGGATGCCCGCGACGAGCACGGGCGCGGCGATCTTGAGCGTGATGATCAGCGCCTGGCGGACGAGCTCGACGGTGGCGTGGTCGTAGTTCATGGGGAGGGGGCGGGGAGGGGGAAGGCGGGGAGGCATCGAGGCATCAAGGCATCAAGGCAGGAGGCACTGGGCACTGGGCATTGGGCATTGGGCATTGGGCATTGGGCA
>DATGXW010000380.1:0-1692 GCA_035298585.1 Phycisphaerales bacterium | reverse complement strand
GTGCGGGCGTTCGCGTGAGCGAAGCACACACACTTTTTGCCCTGATCGCAGGCGATCCGCGACAGGCCGCATCGGTTTCGGGTGAGATCACCCGTAGCCCCGGCACCGCGACTGGTGGTTCCAGCTCGGTTGCCGCCCAACGCGCCGTCGCGTCGGGTCTCTTGATGCACGAACAGAGTCTATCGGGTGAGGATCGGGGTGTCAATGAGAAACGCTGAAGGGTCACGGTGACAGCGTTTTCATCGCCGCCGGGGTTCTCCTGGGGGACTTCGAATCGATTGATAGCATGCCAGCATGAGTGAACAGGCCTGGGTGAGCCCTCAGATTCTCTCGAGACCGGAGCTCGCGCGAACGGTGCGGCTGGTGCCGCTGACAACGGAACATGCACGGGATCTGCACGCGATCGCCGACCCGAAGCTGTTCACCCACACCATGCAATCGCCCAGCGAGTGGTCGGTTCGGGGCTTTGAAGCCGAGATCGAAAAGGTGCTGTCGCTCCCGCTGAGCGTGGCGTTTGCGATCCAGCTGGTGGCACACTGCAACGGGTTTGCGGCGGGGCGGATCATCGGACGCAAGACGTACATGGACATCAAGCCGGAGCATCGCGGGCTCGAGATCGGCCGCACCTGGATCGGCCGACCCTTCCACGGCACGCGGGTGAATCCCGAGATCAAGTACCTGATGCTGCGGCACGCGTTCGAGTCGCTCGCCCCCACCGCGATCCGTGTGCAGCTCACCACCAACGGCACGAATCTGCACAGCCAGGCGGCGATCACGAAACTGGGCGCGGTGCGAGAGGGGACACTGCGCAAGGCGCGGATCATGCCGGCGACTCCCGAGCGTCCCGAGCCGGCGGTGCGCGACTGGGTGCATTTCAGCATCCTGGACGACGAATGGCCAACGGTCCGGCGGGGGCTTGAGGCTCGGCTTGCAAACTCGGAGTGATGCAGTGGGGCCGGGATCAGAGCGGAGCCGCGCGTGGTCCTCGCGCCACCACCTCGCGCACGGCGTGGAGAATCGCCTTCGGATCGCTGCTCTTTGAGACACACGACCACGCTCCGGCTCGGGTCGCGCGGTCGATGAAGGCCTCGTCGTCGTGGCCGCTGAAGACGATGGCGCGGGTCTCGGGGCACCGCGTCGCGAGCTCGGCGATCGCGCTCAAGGGGTCGCGGCCGGGCATGGAGGCGTCGACGATCATCACGTCGGGTCGGGGCTGGCGACCGAGGACCTCCGCAACCAGGTCGTTCGCCGAGGAGAGACATCCCACGCACAGCATCGATGGGTCGGTGCCGATGATCATGCGCAGAGCGGCGGTCACATCCACGAGGTCATCAACGCACAGCACGCGGATGATCGGCGGGGATGTGGATGCGTTATTCAAGTGGGGCGATCTCGGCACGCGGCGCCGAGAGCAGCTTCTCCAGATCCTGGAAGTCGAGTGGCTTGACCAGGTGGGCGTCGAAGCCCGCCTCGCGTGCCAGCGCGACGTCGCTGGCCCGGCCGTACCCGGTGAGTGCGATGAGACGCATCTGCTTGCCGGCGCTTCCCAGGTGCGGATCGTGGCGGAGGCGCCGGGCGACCTCATACCCGTCGAGACCCGGTAGCCCGATGTCGAGCAGGAGAACGTCCGGGCGCCACTGGCGGGCCACCGCCAGACCGTCCGGCCCCGTGACCGCGGTTTGAACGCTGTAC
>DATGXW010000379.1:0-1914 GCA_035298585.1 Phycisphaerales bacterium | reverse complement strand
CCCCGCCGATGCACCGGAATCGTCGTTGCCCTGGCCCGCACCCAGGAGATTGAGGACCTCCTCGCGGACATCTTCGAGCCGCAGGTTCAGGTTCATGAGAACCTGTGCCGCCACGCCGTCGTGCTCGCGGAGCAGACCCAGCAGCAGGTGCTCGGTGCCGACGTAGTTGTGATTGAGGTTCCGCGCCTCTTCGATGGCGTACTCGATGACCTTCTTGGCGCGGGGGGTCTGGGGCAGCTTGCCCATCGTGACCATCTCGGGCCCGGCCTTCACCAGCCGCTCAACCTCGAGGCGGACCTTGCGCAGGTCCACATCCAGGTTCTTCAGGACGTTGGCGCCGACGCCGCTGCCTTCCTTGACCAGGCCGAGCAGGATGTGCTCGGTCCCGATGTATTCATGGTTGAAGCGCTGGGCCTCCTGGTTGGCCAGCGCCATGACCTTGCGTGCACGATCGGTGAAGCGTTCGAACATCTCAATGCCTCCCGCTGTTTCTCGGACCTCGTTGGATCCGTATGAGTGGTTCGCCGGTCCTTACCCGCGGGGTTCGTGCAAGGAACGATTTTCGACCCAGCTTGCCCACATTTCACGGGCTCGCCTGTCGCCATTCTGATGCCGGAGAACCCCGGGCCGCCGCATGGTATCCAAACAATATCCATACCATTTGGCGGTCACACCGCGGAACTCTGGCAGGATTACATCGGTAGCACGGGCCGTGCCGATCGCGCGGATTCGAGAATCTGCCCTCCAAAGACTCCAAGAAGGCCTATTTTCGGTCCCCGCTGGCTCTCGTGGCGCCCGCCAATGAGCGCTCGATCATCTGAAGCCTGCCCATCTGGCAGGGGTTTATTGGGGATATTGATGTCGTGATTTGGCGACGCAGCGTGATGATCTTCACTTGGCCTGGGTCAGGGAGCGGGGCGACTGGAGTGCACTCCCGTCGGCGATGATCTGGATCGGCACGACCCGCTCATCCACAGACCCGGTGGTCTTGTCGCGCACGATGACCTTGAGGGAGTAGGAGCCGACGCTCAGGGTCGCTGGCAGCTCGATCATGTTGACCAGGTAAAAGTCGCGTCGACGTGTCCGGCTGGCGTCGATGACGTTCTGTGCGGGGCGGTACCACTGCTGGCGACCATCGGCATCGTGGATGAGCTCAAGTTCCTGCGAAAGCTCCACCACCCAGTTTCCATCGCGCCCCGCCGTCGAATCGCCCTGGTTGGCGGGGCGGGAGGAGAAGCGGTCCAATTCGACGTACACGATGACGCGGTGCTGGCGTCCAGCCAGGAAGGCGTTGGAGGTGAAGGGCTCAAAGCGGCCGAACGATTCCACCTTGGTGCACAGGCGTGCATCGGAGATCCGCACGGGGGCTTTGCCAGTGAGGGTTTCGGCGGTCGAGGCCAGGATCCCGGCGAGGGTCAGCGTATCGGCCGAGCCGCGTGATTCGGCCTGGAGCCTGCTGAAGAGCTCGCGCGTGGCCGTGGCGACTTCAACCTCGGCGGGGGAGAGGCCCCGGGTCAGGGCTGGAGTCTTGGCATCGCCCGCGATGAAGGCGTCGAGTGCGGCGGTGCTCAGGCTCTGTGCCAGGGGCGTCTGGGCGTCCGAACGCTGCGCGATCAGTGCACGCAGTTCGGCGACCTTGGCCGCGATCTGTTCCTCGGTCGTCAGCGCGGGGGCCGGCGGCTGGGGTTCGGGCGTGGCCGCGATGGTCTCGGAGGGTTGTTCGGCCGGAGCGGTTGGGCTGGGGAGCGTTCCCGCCTCCTCAGCGCTCAAGACGCGATGTGCCGGGAGCGGCAGCGGGCCGGTATCGGCCGGGGGGAGGGCTTCGTGGCTCTGGGCAGCCTTGGCGAGGGAATCCAGGCTCGAATCGGGCCCCTGTGCCGCCTCATCGGGGAGATATCCCGGGTTCAACTCTGT
>DATGXW010000378.1:0-1675 GCA_035298585.1 Phycisphaerales bacterium | reverse complement strand
GTGATCGAGGTGGATCAGTCGCCTATCGGGCGCACGCCGCGGAGCAACCCGGCGACGTACGTGGGGATTTTCGACGAGATCCGCAAGGTGTTCGTGGGCACGAAGGAGGCGAAGGTCCGGGGCTACAAGCCGGGGCGGTTCTCGTTCAACGTGCGCGGCGAATCGGGCGGCGGGCGGTGCGAGGCGTGCGAGGGGCAGGGGCTGAAGAAGATCGAGATGCACTTCCTGCCGGATGTGTTTGTGGAGTGCGAGGTCTGCCGCGGGAAGCGGTACAACCGCGAGACATTGGAGATCCAGTACCGCGGCAAGTCGATCGCCGACGTCTTGGACATGACGATCGAGCAGTCGCTGGGGTTCTTTGAGAATCACCCGAAGATCCTGCGGTTCCTGAAATGCCTGCACGATGTTGGTTTGGACTACATCACGCTGGGCCAGCCGAGCACGCAGCTTTCGGGCGGCGAGGCGCAGCGGATCAAGCTTGCGACGGAGCTGGGCAAGACGTTCGGGGCGTTGGAGCAGGTGGAGCTCTTGAAGGCGGGGAGCGCGGCGCCGCCGGCGGATGAGGCAGAAGGCGGGGAGGCCGGCGACGCGCTGGACGAGTTCGCGGATGCCGCGGGGCCGGCGAAGAACAAGAAGGGTGCCGGCAAGAAGTCGAGCAAGTGGGCCGAGCGCTTCGAGGCGATGCGGCAGCGGGCGGCGAACCCGTACGGCAAGACGCTGTACGTGCTCGACGAGCCGACGACCGGGCTGCACTTTGAGGACATCCGCAAGCTCGTGCACGTCTTTGATCGCCTGGCCGACGCGGGGCACACGCTGGTGGTGATCGAGCACAATCTGGATGTGATCAAGTGCGCCGACTGGATCATCGACCTGGGGCCGGAGGGCGGCAGCAACGGCGGGACGATCGTGGCTCAGGGGACGCCGGAGACGGTGGCGAAGAGCAAGGGGAGTTACACGGGGGCGTATCTGGGAGCGATGCTGAAATAGGACGGGCGTCTTCGGTTACGGCTTCGTCTCCTCGATCGATGCGAGAAGCTCCTGCTTTGTTCTGAAGCTGTTGCGATAGTTGTGGTCGGAGTACAGCACCTTCTTCACGGGCACGCGAATCTCGCCGTTGTATATCGACGTGAGCGTGAAGGTGGCTTTCGCGGCTTCACGGTCCGGGCGGAGGACGATGGTGAATGGGGGTTCAATCGGCTCACTGACCCCGACGAACGAGCGACGCAGCGTTCCGGCCCCGAAGCTCGTGTCATCAATGCTCCAGGGTTCACTCGAGATGATCCCGAGTTCGTGCTCCACCCCGTCGGCGCCGACACAAACCGCCTTCATCTGGATCGGCACCGGGAGTGCAGCTGACTGATAGCTTCGCGCAGAGTCCAGATCCAAATACCAGTTCTGGGTCATCGGCATTCTCTCGCGCTTGCCGTTGACCACCCGCCAGGCGACATTGAGTCGCCACACGGCGTCGTCGGTGCTGAGAGCAGCGACGATGTTGGCTTCGAGTTCGGGGTTGGCGGGGATGAGCGTGACCGATGGAGAGGGATCCTCGACGACCTCGATCTCGCAGCGCAGCTCCCTCGACGATGCGGACAGTTGTTTCCCGGACTCCCACGCGTCGATCGAGAGGATGGCGCGGAGTTCGTGCTTGCCCGGCGGGAGGTCCTTGGGAACCGTG
>DATGXW010000377.1:0-9229 GCA_035298585.1 Phycisphaerales bacterium | reverse complement strand
CTGCGGGGCCTGACGCAAGCGCGGCGGAACTCGCCTTCGAGGCCTGGCTGATCGCGCGAGAGCTCGCGTCGGGTTTCACGACCGTGGACGCGAACGTCTTTGACCAGGTGCAGGCAAAGCTGCGTTCGGTGAGCACACATTCGGACGGTCTTTATGACGTCGCGGAGATGCACATCGGGTTTCGGCTCCCGCCGGGGATCGACCCGTTCATCCTCGAACGTCGACTGCGTGCGGACCTGGCGGAAAGTTCGCTGCTGGCGAGCGGCGGCGTGACAATTGAAGTACGGGCAAGCGGGCACGAGTTTGCACACAGCGGAGATCCGCGCTCGTGGCTGGTGGGATGCATGAGCACGGCGATCCGGGATCGGGGCAGGCGTCCGCGGCTGTTGCGCAAGACCGGCACGAGCGACATGAACGTCGTCGCCCGGGTCTGGGACTGCCCGATCATCGCATACGGCCCTGGAGACAGTTCGCTGGATCACACGCCGGTGGAGCGGCTGGCGATCGATGAATACCTGGCGGCCATCACGACGCTGCGGAGTGCACTTGCGGGGATCTTGGCGCGAGTGGCATCCGGACCCGCCTGAAACAGCCACAAAAGAACAAGGCCCGGCGTCGTGCACTGGCCACGCCCCGCCGGCTTGCCCGAGCAATCACGGTGCACACCGAGCGATCACGCCGTGTGCACTCCCCACCACCAACCACGCCTCCTCACAGGCCGCCGACTCACGAACCACCCTTCGCCAGCGCAGCCTTGGCCGGAGCGGCCTTCGCCGAGCCCGCGGCGGAGACGGGCTTGGCGACCGAAACGGCGGCCGGTTTGGCGGCGACCGGCGCGGCCACCGCGACAGGCTTGGCCGTCGCCTGGCTCGGCGCGGCGGGCGCCGCCTTTGGCGCATGTGCGACTGGCGTCACAACGGCCTTGGGCTGGACAGCGCCGGATTGCACGGGCGGTCCGAGGATGGGAACCTTGGGAACAACCGGGACCACAGCGGCCACCGGGGCCGCGGGCGCGGCGGGCTTGGCGGCGGTCGTCGAACTGACCTTGGAAACGGGCCCGGCGTTGACAGGTGCGGGGGCGGCCGAGGGAGAGGCAGCGGCCTTGGGCGTGGCGGACGCGGAGGCGGGCTTGGCCCCGAAGCTCTGGACGGGACCGGCCATGGCAAGCGAGGCCGCACATCCAGCCAGACACAGCGCGGCGACCGAGCGATTCAATAGCATGCAGCAGTGCTCCCGGTCCTGGACACGCACATGCCATCCGGGCACGCGTCGTGCGGACGGGGAATGTGTACGAAACAGCGGCGGCGATGCCAGCGATGTGGCTCGATGGGGCTTCCAGAGAGCCGGCACAGGCATTCCAGGCCGCACAGGCCCCAGCGTCTGACCAGCTTCACAGGGCGGTGATGATCAACCCAGGCCCTTGGCGACCTGCGATGCAGCGCGGACGATCGGGACGTACTCGCCGACCTTCAGCGATGCGCCGCCGATCAGGCCGCCGTCGATGTCGGGGGCCTTGAAGAGTTCCAGCGCGTTGCTGGGCTTCACGGATCCGCCGTACATGATGCGGATGCGCTCGGCCGCATCCTTGCCGTACATCCCGGCGATCAGCTTGCGGATGTTGGCGTGGACGGATTGTGCATCCTCGGGCGTCGCGGTTTTGCCCGTTCCGATCGCCCAGACCGGCTCATAGGCAATGGTCACGCGGGCGATCTGGTCGCCCGTGACGTCGGCAAGACCGCCGCGGACCTGCCGCTGGTTGACGGGATCGGTGTGGCCGGCGATGCGCTCATCGAGCGTTTCGCCGACGCACAGGATCGCTTCGAGCCCGGCGTCAAGCACGGCGCGGAGCTTGGCGTTCACGATCGCGTCGGTCTCGCCCAGGACGTGGCGGCGTTCGGAGTGGCCGCAGAGGACAACCTCGACGCCGCAATCCTTGAGCATCTCGATCGAGATCTCGCCGGTGTACGCGCCGTCGGGCTTGTGATAGACATCCTGGGCTCCCAGCTTGATGTTGGAGCTGCGGTCCCGGAGAATCGCGCGAACGGACATCAGGTAGGGGAACGGGGGAAAGACCGCGACGTCGACATTCGTCGCATCGCGCAGACCGTCGACCACGCCGCGTGCAAGCTCGGCCGCGGTGTTGCGGTTGGTGTTCATCTTCCAGTTGCCGCCGACGTAGCGCTTGCGTTCAGACACGTGGTCGCTCCCGGGCCGAGGGCCCCATCCATGATCCGAGCGGGAGAATAGGAGTCAAGAACGCCGACTTCACCCCGTATTGCAGTGCTTTCGGGGGAGCACCGAGGCCTGGCCACGGCGTAGGGGATACCCCGCCGTTCACCCACCCTCGGGTTCATCAAGCCACCGGCGCATGTCGAGATCTTCCAGCCGGATTCCCCCTTCGAGCCCGGCGAGAAGTTCGCGCAGGAGGGGGTCGAGTTCAGAGGGCTCCACGGCCGTGGGAAGCGGCGGGGACGCGTGGTCCTTCGGACGCCGATGGGACGGAGGCGCGCCGGCGGCGTCCCCCGAGAAGCCTCGACGCTCCGCGCGGTCGGGCCTGGACTTGGACCGCTTGCCCGCGGTGCGCCCGGACTGCTCGATCTCCCGATCAACATGGGCCGCGGCACGTGGAGGGGGGACGATGTCGGGAACCCCGGAAAGGTCTACATCTCCAGCGCGCGGGTCGATCCCGAATTCCTTGATCCACAGTGAGACGTCGAGGCTCCCGAGCGGGATCTTGTGGATCTGCCTGGGGTGGGGAGTCGCCGCGGGGCGTGCATCATCCTGCACGAGCTGGCGGAGGAAGACCGGGCTTTCAAGCACACGCGCGCCCGCGGCGATCGCTGCACGCTGGATGCGGCGGTCACTGCTGACGATCGTCCAGCGGCGAGAACCGCTGTCACGCTCCAGAAAATCCTCGATGTACGAGTCGGCGTCATGCCCCCCGCCCGCGTGCACGATCTCGACGCCGCCAGAGGTGGGCCGGTGTGCACGCCCTGCCAGGCCCGCGACCTTCCTCCCGCCTCCGATGCTGGTGCGGGGCGCAGCGCCATCGCATACGAGCACCACTCGCCCCTGTGCATACCGGGAAACCCCCAGCAGCCGGGCAAGCCCGTCCACTTCCAGCCCGGCGAGGTGTGCGGGAAGCACTCCCTGGACGTGCAGGACGTTGTACGCGTCAACCATCAGCACGCCCGCAGTCCTCCAGTCCGCATCAACAGGTCAGCGTCGATCGGGATCACCGCGGAACGGTCAGGACGATCTTGCCCACGGTCCGGGCGGTCTCGCTCTTCTCGTGTGCTTTGGCGGCATCCGCCAGCGGGAAGGTGTCGCTGATGTATGGTTTGATCTTCCCGGCGTCGATCAACTCCGCGAGCCGGCGGAGCTGATCGGCGTCTGGCTGGACCAGGAAGATGTTGCCGGTGATCCCGGCCTCGTCGAGCTTCTCGCGGCTGGGAGGCTGAACGATGGAAACCAGCCGCCCACCCTTCCTGATGATCCCGACGGAGCGTGACTGCGTCTGGCCGCCGATCGAGTCGAGCACGAGGTCCACATCCTTGACAAGCTCCTCGAACTTCTGCGACTTGTAGTCGATGACCTGGTCAGCGCCGATGGTGGTGAGATACTCGTGATTCTCGGGTGACGCCGTGGCGATGACCCGCGCGCCGTGCGCCTTGGCGATCTGGACTGCAAAGTGTCCGACGCCCCCCGCGCCGGCGTGGATGAGCACCGTCTGGCCCTTCTCCAGCTTGCCGTGGTCCAAGAGCGCCTGCCAGGCCGTGAGCGCCGCCAACGGCACGGCGGCGGCCGTTTCGTGATCGACCCGTTTGGGCCGGAGTGCGACAATCGATTCCTGGCACACGACGTACTCGGCGTACCCTCCCGCCTTTTGAAGCGGAAGAAGTGCGTAGACCTCATCGCCCAGCACGAGGCGCTTGACGTCCTCCCCCACCGCTTCAACCACGCCCGATACGTCAAAGCCCAGCGTGGCCGGGAACTGAACCGGGCCGAAGAGCCCCTTGCGGATCTTCCAGTCGACGGGATTCACCCCGGCGGCGTGGACCTTGATCAGCACCTCGCCCTTGCCGGGGACGGGCCTGGGAGCCTCTTCATATTTGAGCACGTCCCGGCCGCCGAATTCGTGGATGCGGACGGCGTGCATCACATCACCGAGTTCGCGGTCCGGCGTCCCGTTCGGACCGACTCCCAGCACACTCAGGAGCAGCGCTGCACACAATCCCCATGTCACCGGTTGCATCGTTCTTTCCTCGCAACAGAGCTTCCAACAAGTGTAGTAGACCTCTGACACAGCCTATGAAAACGCCCCGGGTCTCGGGGCGTCATGAGCGATCAGGTGAGCCAAAGACGACGCTCGTGCTTACAACAGCGGGTTCTTCGCCCCGTGAACGTAATCCGCCATCGGGCTCATGTTGGGCTGGGGGTTGACCAGGACGTCGCTGTAGAGCTCGGTCTCGACGTCGGGGACGGGGGAGTTCTCGGCGAACTCGACCGAGTCGACGCAGATCTTCTTGATCTGGGCCTGCATCTCCTGGAAACGGTCTTCGCTGAGGGTGGGCTTGCCGCCGGTCTTGCGCTCGCCCATCAGGTAGGCGGCGAGGCGGTCGATCGAGTCGCGCTGCTTGAACTGCTCAACCTCTTCCTTGGTGCGGTACTTCTGGGGGTCGGACATGGAGTGCCCCAGGTAGCGGTAGGTCTTGAGATCGACGAAGGCGGGACGCTGATCCTCGCGGCAGGCGTCGACCAGGGGCTTGAACTTGTCGTACAGCTCCATCACGTCAAAGCCGTCGATCACGCGCCCTTCCATGCCGTAGGCGCGGGCCTTGGACATGAGGTCATGGGCCATCGTGGTGCCTCGCTCGATCGCGGTGCCCATCGAATAACCGTTGTTCTCAACGACGTAGATCACGGGGATCGAGTACAGGCCGGCGAGGTTCATCGCCTCGTGCAGCGCCCCCTGGTTGAGTGCGCCGTCCCCAAGGAACGCCAGCGAGACCTTCTTCTTGGCCGGGTCGCCATCCTTCACGCCGGGGTTGGGCAGCGCCCGGCCCAGGACCTCGAGCTCGTACTTGGCCGCGAAGGCCAGGCCCGTTCCCAGCGGCGTCTGCGCGCCCACGATGCCGTGGCCGCCGAAGAACCAGTTGGGCTTGTCGAACATGTGCATCGACCCGCCCTTGCCCTTGGCACACCCGGTGATCTTGCCGAACATCTCGGCCATGCACACCTTGGGGTCCATGCCGCGGGCCAGCGCGTGGCCGTGATCGCGGTAGGCGTGGACGATGGGGTCGTCGTGGTTCAGCGAGTTGATCGTGCCGACCGCGACGGCCTCCTGCCCGATGTAAAGGTGGCAAAAGCCGCCGATCTTGGCGCCCTGGTAGGCCTGTGCACACCGGTTCTCGAACTCGCGGATCAGCAGCATGTCGTAGAGCCACTTGATGAGCGTCTCATCGGGAAGCTGGGCCGAGATGGTGTAGGTGGGTGCCGGACGTGCGGGTGCGGGAGGCTGGGTGACGGTCGACATGAACGATCCTTGCAACTGGCCCCGAAGACCGCCGCGGGCACTTCACACAGCAGCCCGAGCAATCGTACGGATTTCGTATGGGTCCGCTTCGTCCGAAGCGACATGGATTCTAGGGGCATCGATGGAAGCGGTCCCACCGCTTTGACCCGCCAGCGGCTGCATTCGGGGTCAGTACCCCGAGGTGCGTGTGCGTTGACTGCGGCAACAGAGGTGGGTGGGGGGGACCATGAAGATGCATGGCGAATTTGCACGGGGGGCGATGACACGCCGCAATACGCCTTGTCGGAGAGACATACGGCGGCACGCACATCGGGGGAGAAGAAGGACGCCATGCCGGACACACGCCTTGGGACGGGTATCGTCATTTTCTGCACGGCCTTCATGATGGAAGGGAGGGTCGCCGCGGCGTCTCCGCCGCCCTTGGGAGCCGAGCGTTCTGTCGGGGGCGGGATCAACCTGCCCTCGCAGGTCATTCCGGTCGACTTTGATGGCGATGGCGACATGGACGTGATCGTTTCATCGCGTCTGGATGATTCGATCACATGGTTTCGCAGCGGGGGCGGCGCCAAGCCGGTGTTCACCAAGATCACGCTGACGGCCCAGGCGCTCAACCCGTTTGCGGTGGCCGTGGGGGACATCGACGGCGACGGCGATCTCGACGTCGCCGCGGCGTGCTTTGATGACAACCGCGTGATCTGGATCGAGTCCGTGAGCTTCTCGGGCAACGGAACGTTCGCGTTGCGCACCATCGCGAGCAACCAGCTCGGCGTGAGCAACCTGACGCTGGCCGACGTCGACCGAGACGGCGATACCGACGTGGGCGTGGTCTGTCAGAACGAGGATGCAGTCCGCTACCACGCCAACGACGGCACGCCCGGGAACGGTGGATGGATTTCCCGGACGATCTCGAACGCGCTCGACCTGCCCACCGGCCTGGCGTTCGTCGACACTGATCGCGATGGCGACCTCGACGCCGTGGCGATCTCGGGAACGACGGGCATCCTCCAGGCGTATTTCAACCCCGGCAACACCACCCAGAACTGGGCGCCCTTGGGGGGCCTCAGCGGCCTGGGAAATGCTCGCTCCATCATGGTGGCGAACATCGACAACGACGGGCGTCCCGACCTGCTCACGGTCAGCCCGGCGAGCGGGTGGGTCGACCAGTTCCGCTCCAACGGCAACACCTCCTGGGTCCCCGACCGGGTCATCTCGAATCTCACCGCGGCGGGGTCGGTCGACGCCGGTGACGTAGACCTCGATGGCGACATCGACCTGCTGGTGACCGACGCGGGGGACACCCGGATGTACCTGCTGCTCAACCGTGATTCTGGAGGCGCGGATCTCTACGACGCGTTTGTCGTAAGCCAACAAGCGGCCAACTCGAACTCCGCGCGGCTGGCGGACATGGACGGGGACGGTGACCTCGACGTGGTCTTCGTCGAGCCGCTGGTTGACCTGGTTCGGTGGCAGCCCATCGAACTGATGCACCGCTCCGCGGCGTTCAACCGTAACCTGGTGCAGGACCTTTCTTTGGGCTCGGGCACCTTCACGGGGCTCGCCCTGGGGGACTTTGATGATGATGGCGAGAACGACGTCGTCCACTCTGACATCGGCAACGGGATCGTCCGTGCACACCTGCACAGGACGGGCGCGTGGAGCAGCCACGCGGTTTCCTCCGGGCTCATCCAGCCTCGGGGGAACGCCGCGGGTGACCTTGACCGCGACGGCAAGGTCGACATCATCACCGCCGAGACGGGCCGCAACCGAATCCTGCTGCACCGCAACAGCGGAACACCCGGCAGCGGCGGCTGGACCACCAGCGTCGCGGTCACATCGTTCCCGTTTGCTTCTGAAGTGCAGACCGGGGATCTCGACGGGGACGGCGATCTTGACCTTGTGGCGACCGCCAACAACGGACAGCGGCTGGCCTGGTACGTGAACTCCGGTCAGCCCTTCAGCGGGGCGTGGACGGAGCGGGTGCTGGAGTCATCCCCGCACATCAAGGTCGAGTGCATCGACATCGACCGCGACGGGGACATCGACATCGTCGCGATGTCCAAGTTCATCCTCACCGTCCTTGAGAACAACGGCGCGGCTTCACCGACCTTCACCAGGCGGATCCTGGTCAATTCCACCCTCGAGATCGACGACTTTGAGATCGCGGACATCAACGGCGACGGCAGGCTTGACATCGCCTATGCGCAGGCCGACTCGACAACCCAGAGCTACATGGAGGCGACCGCATCGATCGCGTCGTGGACTCCTCGGCCGTTCGCCTCGGGAAACCTTGAACCCCTGGACCTGCGGGCCTTCGACGCCGATCTCGACGGCGACATCGACATCACGCTCTTTGGCGTCGGCGTCAAGGACTTCCTGCTGACCAGCGACGGAGCGAACCCGCCCTCGTTCACGAGCACACCGATCTCGGTCGGCGACACCAGCGAATACAGGATCCTGGACATCGAGGGCGACGGAGATCCGGACCTCCTGACGATCGAGCAGGGCATCGACGCCCTGCGCGTACTCAAGAACACCGGAGGCAACTTCCAGCTCTCGACCACGAGCGTCGCGCCCGCGGCGATCAACGAGGGGGGCGCGGCGCAGGTCTTCCGGATTGTCATGAAGCACAACGGCAGGACAGGTGAACCCACCCAGCGCCCGCGTGAACTTGCTTTCAGCATCAAGGACTCGACCGGGCAGCCGTTGTCCGGGATCGAGTTCAACTCGCTCGTCGAGCGGGTGGAGATCTATGCCGGCGCCGGTCTTCAGCACGATCCGAACACCGACACGCTCCTTGCCTCGGGCTTCCTTTATTCCTCCACGTCGGGGCTTCTGCTCGTCTCACTGCCGACCGGGGACCGGGGCGACGGGGCGTCTGTGAACGCGCCCGCAACCTACTTCCTCGTGCTTTCGGTGCTGCCGGGCGCTGGCGCCGTGGCTCCTGAGTTTCAGGTCGAGCACATCACCGATCTTTCGACCACCACCGCGGCCGCGGAGGCGGTCTTCTCGGACGGCGTGATCCGCGACACCACGCTGGAGCGGGTGAAGAACACGATCTCGGGCCTGCTGGTCGCCTCCTGCCCGACCGATTTCGACCAGACCGGCTTCGTCGACACCGATGACTTCACCGCGTTCATCACGGCCTTTGAGAACGGACATCCCTGGGCGGACTTTGACGGCTCGGGGTTTGTTGACACCGACGATTTCACCGCGTTCGTGCTGACCTTTGAAACCGGGTGCTGAACGCACATCCTGGTTCAGCGAGCGGCCGCGAGGGAGACCTTGCGACCCTCTCTTTGCGTGACGGTGAGCTTCAACGGCACCGAGCCGGCCGCGAGGGCACGGTCGAGTTCCGCGCTGAACTGGTCCATCGCGCCCGTCCACTGGACATGCATGGTGGCGGTCCCCACGCCGTTCTCGGACTTGTAGCTTGAAGCCCCGGTGATCGAAAGACCCTTGCCGTGTGCACGGATCGCCTCGGCGATCGCCGACGCTTCCGCATCACTCGCCAGGCCGGCGATGGTCACCTCGAGCGCCTGTGCACTCGTGAACGCGGCGCGGAGCGACTCGGCGGCCTGTGCGGATGCACGGGTCGCGAAGGACTGGCTCGACCGGCGCACGGTGTCGGCGCCGGTGATGCCCTGCACGGGGGCGGTGATGAGCGAGGCCCCGAGCCTGCGGCTGGTCGAGAGC
>DATGXW010000376.1:0-38432 GCA_035298585.1 Phycisphaerales bacterium | reverse complement strand
CGCCGCTGGAACCGCCGTGGGAACTGTTCGACGAGCCGTCGTACTTGGCGGCCTGTTCCTCGATCTGCTTCTTGCGGGCGATCTTGATCGCCGTGACACCGATGTAGGAAGCAAAGATCAGGGCGAGGATGTAGACGACGCGTGCACGCGACATGCTCAGCCAGATCCCCATCCCCGCGAAGAGTCCGCCCAGCCCGTAGAGGGCCAGCACCGCGCCCTTGACGCCCAGGGCCCGCTTGAGCATGTGGTGCAGGTGGTCGCTGTCAGCGCTCGAAATGCTCTTGCCGGCCATCTTGCGACGGACGATGGCCAGGGATGTGTCGATCAGGGGGATGGCGTAGATGATCAGCCCGGCGAGCACGAGCTGCGTCTGCTCGTTGTCGCCCAGCGTGAGGATGATCACGATCGTCGTGAACCCCATGAGCAGCGACCCGGCGTCCCCGAGGAAGATATTGGCCGGGTTGAAGTTGTGGGGGAGGAAGCCAAGGCACGCGCCCAGGAGGGCCAGGCACAGGACGATCCGCTGCGAATCGCGTGGACCATCGTCGACGAAGGCCATGCCCAGGGCGACGATGAGAAGCCCGAAGGAGGCGATCCCGGTGACGCCGGTGAGCAGGCCGTCGAGCCCGTCGATCAGGTTGGAGGCGTTGCACGCACCCAGGACAAAGAGCGCGATCACCGCGGTGCCGGTCCAGTACACCAGGTCGATGTGGATCTGGCCCGTGGGGGCCAAAAGCGGGATCTCCACGCCGACCGGGATGTTGTAGACGAGGTTCGGATCACCAAAGGCGGTGCCGATGGGTTTCATGATGCCGCCGGCGACGCGGACACCGACGTCGTCGATCGCCAGCGCCGCCGCGGCCAGGAGCTGCCCCCCCAGCTTCACCCGCGGGCTGATGCCCATGACGTCGTCGAGCAGCCCGACCAGCACGATCGCGGTCATGCCCAGCAGGATCGAGGGAGGCACGGGGAAGAGGTTGCCGTCGGCGTCAAGGTGTGCGGCGTTCTTGACGGTGTGGAAGTGCATCATCCCGTCCACGGCCTGTGCGAAAAAGCTGTACAGGATCCCGGCCATGAGGCCCAGGAAGACGCCCACGCCGCCCAGGTAGGCGATCGGCTGGCGGTGGATCTTGCGGGCCTCGTTGGGTCGGTCGATCACGCCGTGCTTGACCGCCAGCGTGCGCATGAATGGCGTGCTGATCAGCGTCACCAGGAACGCGATCACCAGGATCGGGCTGTAGTTGTGGAAGATCTCAAGGCGGGAGAGCTGTTCGGGCTGAGAGGGGACACCAACGCTCTCGCTGGTCGGCGGGGAGCCGGCGGCGGAGACCTGGGGGGAACCGGTTGACGCCGCCTCCTGCCTGGCGAGTGCATCAACCTTGTGTTCGAGGGAGCGGACCGAAGATTCCAGCGACCGGAGGGTGGAGGTCACGGCGGGGTCGGTCGGGGGCGCGAAGATGCTTGAGGTGGGTGCACTCGACAGGTCCTTGCCTTGACCGGCCGGGGTCTGGAATTGTGGCTCAGACGCACTCACGCCTTGCACTCCGCCTGCATCGATCCGGCGATGGCCCGGATCGTCTCCTCAAGCCCGATCCTGGCGTTGAACCCGACCGCGGCCCTGATCCTGGAGAGATCAGGACGCCGCTGGCGCAGGTCTTCAAAGCCCGAACCGTAGACATCAGTGTACGGAACCATACGGATCTCGGACGGAGAACCGAGGGTACGGATGACTAGATCGGCTAGCTCGGCGATCGAGATCGGTCCATCTGAACCAACGTTGAATACTCGACCGTGGCAATCGGGATTGCCGAGCAGAACGGGGAGCACCCCGACGACATCCCGAACATCGCAGAAGCACCGTGACTGGCGACCATCCCCGTGGACTTCCAGAGGTTTGCCCTGGAGTGCGGCGGCGACAAAGCGCGGGAGAACCATCCCGTAGTCGCCGACCTGGCGGGGACCGACGGTGTTGAAGAACCGGACCACGACGGCGGGAAGTCCCCGCTGCTGGTGATACGCCAGCGCGAGGAACTCATCGATCGCCTTGGAGAAGGCGTACGACCAGCGGGCGACGGTGGTGGGGCCGTAGACCACGTCGTCCTCTTCCGTGAAGACGGGGCGGGTCGACTTGCCGTAGACCTCTGAACTCGAGGCGATCAGGACGGGAGGAGGTGAGGCCGAGCCCGAAGGAGAAGGGTGCGCCAGCGCGTACCGCAGGATCGCCGAGGCCTGGTCGACGTTGGTCTCGATGGAGCGGATCGGGTCTTCCACCACCAGCCGAACTCCCACGGCGGCGGCAAGGTGGTAGATCTCATCAAACCGCTCACCCTTCCCCAGCGCCGAGAGTGCATCGGCGAGGTCCGCCTCGATGAAGCGGAGGCGGCCCCCGGCGGATCGGGCGGCCTGGTCGAGGTTGGAGCGGCGCCCGGTCGAGAGGTTGTCAACGACGGTGACGGTGTCGCCGCGGGCCAGGAGCCGTTCGGTGAGGTGCGACCCGATGAAGCCCGCGCCGCCGGTCACCAGGCAGTGCCGCGGGGCGGGCGGGTGGTCGGGTGAGGTTGTCGAGGATGGGCTGCGCACGAGTCGTGTGGGGCTTGTAAGAAAAACGCACCTTGCCTGCCGGCGAGGTGCGTCTGGATGGTACGGGGATCGAGTCGCTCCGTGGCGAGGTCACGCCATCAGCTGTTGTGGTAGTCGTGCGTGGCCTTGATGTTGCTGGCGAGGTAACCGCCGGCCGAGGCGCGGACACCGTTGACCAGGACGCCGAGCATCTCCGCACGTGCGTCGTTGAGGTCGTTGGTGAGCCTCGCCACCATGCCGCGGGTCTCGCTCATGGCCTTGACGACCAGCATGGAGGCGTCGCAGCGGTTGGCGACCGCCATGCCGTCGCCCGAGACCAGCGCCGGGGCGACGTCGATCAGGACCAGGTCGTACATCTCGCGGGCCTGGCGGACCAGGACGGTCATGGCCTCGGTCGCGAGGAGCTCGCCCGCGCGGTACTCGCGCGAGCCGGCGCTCAGGACGTGGAGGCGGTCGTCGCCGGCCCGCTGGACGGCGCCCTCGAGCTTGGCGTTGGCGGTGATGACGTCGGCAAGGCCCGGCCCCTCGTTGACCCCGAAGATCCGGTGCTGGGCGGGCCGGCGCATGTTGGCGTCGATCACCAGGACCCGCTGGCCGGCGGCGGCGCCGACCAGCGCGAGGTTCGAGACGATCGACGTCGCACCCGACCCCGGGGTCGCCGCGATGACGACCAGGGTCTTGTGTGCGGCCAGGTCCATGCGCTTCGAGAGCGTCGAGCGGACCTGGCGGAAACTCTCGGCGATGACGCCCTTGGGCCTGTCGCGGAAGGCGGTCTCGACCGCGCCGGGGGCCGAGGGATCCTCGGAGGCGGAGGGAACGAGGCCGACGACGCGTGCACGGGGGATCATCGCGACGTCCGACGGGCCCTTGATGCGGGTGTCGAGGAGTTCGCGGGCGACCAGGAAGGCGGTGACGAGCCCCAGCGAGATGAGGAGCCCGGCGGGGAGCATGATCTTGAGCTTGGGGAAGTCGACCTCGTTGGGGAGCGTCTCGCGCTGGAAGACCAGGACTCGCATGTAGCTGTCGAGGCTCTGGAGCGCGTTGAGTTCGCGGAGCTTGAGCTCGAGCTTGCTCTTGTTCTCGATCGCAAGCGAGATCGAGCGGTCGATGTCGTCGAGCTGGGTCTGGGTGGCGGTCAGTTCCTGGAGGCGCTCGGTGAAGGCGCGCTGGTCCTCGGTGAGCTTGAGCTCCTGGGCCTCGAGCTGCGCAACACCCATGCGGGCGGTGTCGACCTTGGCGCGGAAGCGCTGTTCGAGGAGTTCGGCTCGCTTCTGCTCGAGGCTCTGCTTGTAGCCGTTGAGCTGGACGTCGAGCTCCTTGACGCTGCGGTGCTGCTCGGTGTACTTGAGGAGCAGGGCCTGGCGCTCAGAGTTCAGCGTCGTGATGACGTTCTTGAGGTTGATGATCTCAGGGAGCGACTCGACCTCGTCGCGGTCGGTCTCGCTGTGCTGGATGCCCGCGGGGTTTGCGATCTGGGCGTCGTAGGCGTTGATGCGCGTCCGCAGCGCCTCGAGGTCGAGCTTGACGCCGACAAGCTGGGTGTTGATGACGCCCAGCCGCTGCTGGGTCTCGATGTTCTGCTTGTTGATGACGTCGACCTGCTTGTCGGAGAGGAGCTTGGCCCGGCGGTTCTGCTCTTCGTTGACCTGGCGGGTGAACTCCTCGATCGAGCGGAGAACTGCGTCGCGCTGCGAGGCGCTGCTCTCCTGCACCTGGCGGCGGAGCTCGGTCTCGTAGTTCTCACGCCAGAGCTTGACGAGGGCGGTGACGTCGGTCCGGCTCTTGCCGCTGATCGACATCTGGATGAACCGCGTCTGGGGGATCATGCGGGCCGAGACGGTGTCCTTGAGGTACTGCTGGGCCTCGGCGACGTTGAGAACGCCGTTCTCCACGAACTTGCTCGACCACTCGGGGGCCTCCTGCTGGAGCCGCCGGTCTTCGGCGAGCTTCTGCAGGACGACGCTGCTGGTCATGATCCGCGTCTGCGTCTGCATGAAGCGTTCGAGGGCGACGTCGTCGACCTGGCCGGCGTCGGGGGCCCTGGTCGGATCGTCCTGCACGGAGAAGACCTGGAAGATCGCCTCGGCGCGCCAGAACGGGTAGATGTTCATCCACGCAAAGTGGGCGACGCCGCCCAGGACAACGCCCATCACGGCGGTGATCGCCAGCACCCACTTGTACTTGCGGAAGAGCTTGACGGGGTCAAGCGTGGTGACCGCCGCGGCGGGGGCGGGGTGCTGGGAGGCTCTGTTGGGCGAGGCCTGGGGTCGGGCCATCGCGGGCATGGTTGTCATGGCGGATTCCTGTCGATCGGATTCCGTGCGGGGTCTGTGCCGCACGGTCAGTCATTCCATACGAACATCGGCCGATGCCGGCTTGGCCTATCGGGCGTCGGCGAGCTATTTCCCCTGAATCTGCTTCTTGAGCGCGTCCAGATCCGTTTGGTATTCGGCCGGAGCCTCGTTGCGGACCGCCTCAAAGAGTGCATCCACGTCCTTCACGACCTTCCGGGCGGCCTCGAAGTCGTTGCGGGCGGCGTAGTAGTTGCCCAGGTGGATCATGACCGGGATCCGGGTGAGGGTGGCCCCGGCGAGGTTGATCGCAAGGTCCAGGTGCGTCTTGGCCTCGTCGAGCTTGCCGGCCTGCAGGTAGATCCACCCGAGCGTGTCCTGTGCATCCGCGCTGGTGGCGTTGCTCTTGACGGCCTGCTCACCGTACGGGATCGCCTCCTGCACCTTGTTGAGGTGCTTGGCCAGGACATAGGCGAGGTTGTTGTTCATCTCCCAGTCCTCGGGGAAGGCCTTGAGGCCCAGCGTCCAGGCGTCGGCGGCCTTCTGATGGTCGCCCTTGGCGAGCCAGCTTGACCCCACCAGGCGGTGTGCAAGGACCCTGATCGTGTCGTTGGACGCCGACTCAGAGAGCGACTTGAGCTCTTCAACACCCTTGTCGAAGGTCGCGGGGTCGGTGATGAGCACGTCGGCCCGGAAATAGAGCGGGATGTCGCGGTTGAGGGAGCGCTGGCCGGCCTCCTGGAAGAAGGCGGCCTGATCGGCGGGCTTGGTGTAGATGCGGCGTGCATCGCGGCGCCAGGCGAGGAACTGGTCGAGCCGTTCGACGGGGATGAGGTCGAGGGCGGCGATCAGGTCGTCGTTGACCTGCGACTTGATGCGGGCGAAGTTGGCGGCGTTGCGGCGGGCCAGGAGCTTGGCGCGGCTGAGCAGCAGCGCGGGCTTCTGGGAGATCTCGGCCTGGAAGGTCCTGAGCACTTCCTCGGCCTGCGTGAGATTGCCCTGGGGATCGTTGAGGAGGCTCTCGATCAGGCGGATCCCGATGTCGTACTCCTTGGAGATCTGCCAGGCGGGCTGCGCAAAGCGCGTGCCCTGGGGGAAC
The DNA here is from genome assembly GCA_035298585.1 of Phycisphaerales bacterium. Classification (GTDB taxonomy): domain Bacteria; phylum Planctomycetota; class Phycisphaerae; order Phycisphaerales; family UBA1924; genus JAEUJB01. The sequence goes on along the minus strand of DATGXW010000376.1, from coordinate 32,462 downwards.
TTGTCCTGGGCACGGAAGACGTCCGAGAGCCGCACGAGGATCTGGATGTCGCCCGGGCGGGCGGCGACGGCCTCGTCGGCGAGCTGGACCGCCCCGTCGAGGTCGTCGCGGCGGATGAGTTCGCGGATGATCTCAAGGCGAGCGTCCATCATCTGCGGGTTCGCGCGGACCATGGCGATCTGGTCGTCGAAGGCCTTCTTGACGTCGTTGCGGGCGATGTACATCGCCGAGCGGACCTGGAACGCGCGGGGGTAGCCGGGGCGGATCTTGAGCGCCGCCTCAAGGTCGGCAAAGGCGTCGCGGTCGGCCCCGGGCTGCTTGGCGAGGAACTCGGCCCGCTTGACGTAGACGATGGGGTCGTCGGGGTAGGTGACGACGGCGAGGTTGAGGGTGTCGGCGGCGCGCTTGGCGTCGCCGATGCACTCGGCGGCGTCGGCGGCCAGGAGCATGGCGGTGACGTTGTCCTTCTTGCCGGCGGCGTTGATCCGCTTGAGGATGGCGTCGGCCTCTGCACACTCGCGGAGGCGGATCGAGATCTCGGCCAGGCGGAGGCTGATGAGGTTGTTGTTGTCCTCGCACCCCGACTCGATGGCGCGCTTGTAGGCGGCGGCGGCCTCCTTGTCGCGGTTGAGGGAGGAGTACGCGTCGCCGATGCTGCGGTCGACCTCGCAGCGCTTGCCGTCCTGGAAGGGCCGGCCGCGTTCGATCATCTTGAGGCCCGCGTCGACCTGGCCGCGCTGGATCAGGAACTGCCCGAAGGCCAGGAAAGGCTCGACGGTCATCTTGGACTGGTCCTGCCCGGCGAGGTATTCCTCCATCACGGCCTGGGCCTTGTCGGGCGCGCGGTTCTCGGCGTACCAGCGTGCGTCCAGCAGGGCCAGGGCGATGCTGTCCTGGACGGCGCGGACCTTGTCGATGTAGCTGCGCGAGGTCTTGTAATCCTTGAGGTCGAGGTAGAGGCTCGACAGCGCGCCCAGGTTGTTGACGTCCTTGGGTTCGCGTGCCTCACGCTTCACGCGCTCGGCGATCGCGACGTTCTTGTCGCCCACGCGGCCTTCCAGCCGCAGCCACAGGTCCTCGAAGGCGGCGTCGCCCTCGACAAAGCGGTTGTTCTGGCGGGCGGTCTGGAGTGCACGCAGCGGATCGCTCTCGCTCAGGAACCCGATGAACTCGCGGAGCGTCTCCCGGTCGTTGGGGCGGAGCTTGAGCGACTCTTCGTAGGCGGCGACGGCGTCGGTCACGCGGCCGAGCCTTCCCTGCACGCGCGCCAGCAGGCGCCACGCCTCGGGGGTGACGGTGCGGCGGCTGGTCGCCTGGCGCAGCGTGGCGGCCGCGTCGGCCAGGCGGTCCTGGACGATGAAGACGCGGGCGCGGAAGGTCAGGCCCTCGGCGTTGTCGGCGTCGAGCTTGGCGGCCGCGTCCGCAAGTGCGTTGGCGCGGTCGATGTCGCGGCGGTCGATCGCCTCAAGGAAGGCCAATTCGAGGATGCGGGTGTCGGATGGATACTTCTCAAACGCGCTCTTGAGAAGCTGGGAGGCCTCGTCGTTGCGGCGGTACGCGCGGAGGATCGAGTACTTGCGGACCAGCTTCTCCTGGTCGGTGATGGCGGCCTCGTCGACGAGCTGAACGAGGGCGGCGACGGTGTCCTCGGCGGAGAGTGCACGTTCGAGACGCTTGAGCTCCTCGCTGTCGGCGTGCGCTGCCAGGCCGGCCTTGACGGCGGCCAGGGCCCCGTCCTTGTCCTGGTTCTCGACCAGGCGCTGGGCGAGCAGGCCGACGACCCGGGGGTCGTTCCCGTACTTGGCCGCCATGGCCCGGAGCTGCTCGACGGCGTCGACCTTCTCGCCGCCCGAGAGTGCACGCTCAAGCTGGGCAAGATCGCGGGCGACGGGGTCTGAGATCGACTCGGGGTTCTGGATCTGCTCCCACATCGCCAGGATGGACTTGGCCTCGAGGTCGTCGGGAGAGGCGTTGACGAGGGCCTTGAGCTCGGCGATCGCCTCCTCGCGGCGTTCGAGCGCAAACAGCGCCTGTGCGTGGATCCTCAGGGCGGTGCCGTTGCCGGGCTGGACCGCAAGCAGGCGCTCGGCCGAGGCCAGGGCCGCGCCGGGCTGGTTGAGGTTGAGGTAGATCTGGGAGTGGATGAGCAGGGCGTCGGGGACGGGCTGGTTGCCGATCGATTCAAAGAAGCGGGACATCAGCTTGTTGGCGGCCTGCCAGTCCTGGCTTGTGACGCGCATCTTGGCGTCAAAGAAGAGCACGGCGGGCACGTCGTCGCGGACGCCCAGGGCCTGGAGCTTGGAGCGGTACCCCTTGGCCCGCTCGAGTGCGGCCGACTTGGCGGCGGGGTCGGCCGAACCGAACCACTGCTGAAGCGAAAGATCGGCCTGCGCGAGCGTCGCGTTGCCCTTCATCCCAAAGAGACGGATGCCCGTCATGCTCAGGGGCGGGATCGGCTGGTCGACGATCTTCTGGTACTCGGCGATGGCTTCATCGACCTTGCCCAGTTGTCCGAGCATCCCCGCCAGGAGGTTGCGGAGCATCACGTCGTCGGGGTTGCGCTGAAGCTGCGTGCTTGCGATGCGGAGCGTGCGAGCGAGCCCCGCCGACTGATCGATCCCCATCTCGAGCATCGAGAAGTCAGTCAGCGTGTCGGCCGAGAGCCGGGGGGCCGCGGCGAGATGCTCGGCGGCGGTGTCGAGGTCGGGGGTCAGGGCCTTGACCGTGGGCTCGATCGCCAGCGAGCGCTGGCGGCGCTGCTCGGGCGTGAGTTCACCCATCAGGCCACCCTCGGTGAAGATCCTGTCGATCTTGGCGCGGATGAGGGTCGTCGCGATCTTGGGGTTGTCGGCCAGGCGCGTGGCGTGCTCCGCGATCACGGCCTCGTAGGCGGCGCGGGCGGCCCGCTCCTGCTCGAGGTTGGCCGCCTTGGTTGCGCGGCTGATCATGGTGGCGTGGTAGCCAAGAAGCGTGACGACGGCCTCGGCGTCGGAGGGATTGGCCTTGATCGCGGCTTCGAGGTCGGTCCGGGCGCGGGTGATCTGCGCGTCGGTCACATCCTTGGAGTTGGTGATGATCCGCAGCAGGGCGCGGCCGCTGTAGACGCGGAGCGACTGCTCGGGCCCGGGGTTGGCGGCGTCGAAGTTCGCCAGGGCGTCGTCGACCTGGGCGACCATGTCGAGGTTGGCCTGGTTGTCGAAGCGGCCGCTGGTGATGGCCTCCTCCTGCATCGTGAACCAGTCGTTGTACGCGGCGACGTCCGTCCGCTTGAGGATCACGATGTTGCGGGTGACCTTCCGCAGGTCGTTGCCGAACTTCTGCTCGTAGACGGTCTGCTGCGCGGGCGTGATCTTCGAGAGTGCATCACGCCACTTGACCAGGCGCCCGACGTTGCTCTGCTGCTTGTTGACCGACTTGCCGTACTCGACCTCGGCCTTGTCGTACTGGCCGGCCTGCATGAAGGCGTCGCCGCGGCGCTCGTTGTCGTCGCCGCTCTTGTTCTTGAGCCAGAAGTACGTGCCGGCGGTGGCGACGAAGACCAGGACCAGGGACCCCGCCAGGACCGCCACGAACTTGGTATTGACCTTTGCCGCCATCGGACTCAGCTCCAATCGCGCCGGCGGTGAATCGTGCCCGACGCGTCGTTTTCGAAATCGCCAGCAATGTGCGTTTGGGAGAACTCAGAAGATGCACACGGATCGTCAGGAAGCGGGCCGCGCCCCGGCGGCCGGCGGTGTGGGACGCTGCTTGCGCGGGTTGTCCTCCGGGTAGACGCCGGCTTCGACGTCGACCCAGTCGGGCACGCACCGCATGAGGTGGGGAAGAAGCTCGTTCATCAGCCCGGCCGTGAGTTCCGCCAGTCCCTGCCGGTCGGTTACCCGGAAGCTGCTGGTCTGGACCTTCATGTAGTAGGCGTAGTCGTCCTCGAGGTTGAAGGCCAGCAGGCGGACCTGCTCGGCCCGCGGGACCACGCCGCCGTTGGCGATGAAGAAGTACCCCGCCGTGATCGTGACCCCCCGGGGCGCACGGTAGCGGGAGATGCTCATGCTCATGTCCTTGGCGTCGCGCGGCAGGCGGATGCGCTGGATGCGCCGGCCCTGCTCGTCAAAGGCGTTGGCGGTGTAGATGTGGCCCTGGAGCGCCGCGGGGACCGAGTCGTCGGGGATCCAGTCGCTCGTGTCGAGCGGGATCGCCGTCACCGTCGAGGACTCGATCATGTCAAGCCCGCCCCCGACAAAGCAGCGGTCTGGGATGTGCGGCACGGTGTCGATCATCCCCGTGTAATACGCGATGTGCAGTTCGATCACCGCCGGGTTGCCCGGGTCGGCGGGGTTGCGTTCCTTGTAGGTCCGGGTCACGTAGTTCTCGGTGCCCAGCGCCTTGAGAATCTCGGGGCTCTCGATGCGGTCGTTGCCGACCTGCTCCCACGAGGCGGTCACGCGGGGGATGTCACGCACCGGACGGTTGTCCTTGGCGTAGATCGGGAGCTTCTGGAGGTAGATGCCCGCGGCGCGGATGCCCGCGCCGAAGCCGGCCCCGGCGAGGCAGAGGATCAAGACAGGGACGATGAAGGCCGGACGCGTGAGCGCGGACCATTCCACCGGCCTTGAGAACCACGCCGGCCAGGGAATCTTCACCTTCGCGGCCGCCTGGGTCTTGATCGGCTTCTTCGCCGCCGCGTCGTCGTCATCCTTGACGACGCGCTCAAGGACCCAGACCACGCCCAGGAAGACAAAGAAGCCCGGGATCAGCAGGAGCGTCCCGATGAGCATGTGTGCATCACCGGTCGCGAGGTTCTGATCAAACAGCGACGCGACCCCCAGGGCCGCGACCCGGATCACGTTCAGGCCCACGGCGACGGGGATCGAGAGCAGGATCACCGCGACACGCTGCCACCAGAACCGGCAGCGGATGAGCGCGATCGCCGCCGCCAGCGCGACAAAGGCGATGACCATCCGCATCCCCGAGCATGCGTCGGCGACGTTGAGCGGGGCCTGCTGGACGCCCGCACGCGTCGTCATCGTGATGTTGTTGCCGTCGACCTCCACGCCGAAGTCAAAGAGATTGGCCAGGAATGTGAGGATCAGACCCGCCCCCTTGCTCGCGACGAGCTTGAGGGGGAAGGTCAGGTAGTTCATGATCATCTCGCTGATCGTGATGCCAAAGCCCAGGTACGCGATGGGGAGAAAGAGCCACCGCATCATGGCCGGCCCGAGCAGGAGCAGGGTCAGCCCGAAGATCGTGAGGATCATCGAGAACCCCTGGAGCATGTGGTTCTTGACGCCCACGACGCAGAAGAAGTACGCGACAATCCCCAGCAGGAAGGGCGCGATCCCGGGCCAGAAGACCCGGGGCTGGGTGGCGAAGATCTTCTCGCGCTTGAGCCAGATCAGGCCGCCGCTGACGACGGGGATGAGGTAGACGTGGCCCCAATCCTCCATCGCCTGTGTGCTGAAGTGGTGCTGGTTGGCGAACCAGCGGAAAAAGAGCCCGACGAATCCGCACACGAGAACGACAAGGAGCGTGATGCCGGCCGGGGAGAAGATCCCGGGCCGGCGCGGCTCGCCCCCGGCACGCTCGTGGCGGGCGAGGGGTGTCGAGGGAGATGTCTTTGGCGTGGAGATCGTCGCCATCATCGGTACTCGAAGATCCGGCGTGCAGGCGGCAAAGGCCTGTTTCACGTACGGAAGGGTGACGGGGCGGGTTCAGCCCCGTCAGGCCCGCGATCAGAACCCGCGGTTCTCCGGGGGCGGCCCGAAGACATCGTTGCCGAAGTTGCGGTCGACGACAAAGCCAAAGCCGTAGTTGGTGCGGAACCCGCCGCGGATGACCGCCAGCGGCAGGGCCCAGAAGTTGGTGCCGACGTTGATGCGGTCGTCGGGCTTGAGGTAGAAGTCAGGCTCGGTCTGCTCGCTGACCGCACGCAGATCGACGCGGACGGTCGCCTGCCGGTCCTTGCCGACGATGCGGGTGATATCGCAGCGTTCGGGGATGGCGATCGCGGAAAGTCCGCCGGCCGAGTCGATGGCGCGGAGGAGGGTCAACTTGCCCACGTCAGGGAGGTTGTACGGGCCCGGACGCTGGACCTGCCCGGTGAGGTAGACCAGGCCGGCGGTGGGGGAGGGAACGCGGATCGTGTCGCCCTTGCGGACGACGATGTTGTACCTCGCGTCGCCCGAGAGGAGCGCCTTGACGGGGATGCGGATCACGCGCTGCGTGACCATCGCGCCCGTGTCGGTGGCCGCCGCGGGGGCGTTCTTGTCGCCCGACGCGGCGGCGGCACGCTGCGACTTGACCATCACCCATTCACCGTTGACGAAGACCCACGTGGGTTCACTCGAAGCGCTGGGGGCGGCGCCCGTCGCCTGGGCCGGGGCATCCCCGCCCACCAGGTCGATGGCGGGGGGCTGACCCTGCTCGGGCTGCGCGGCCGTTGTGCGTTCAGGCTGCGAACCGACGAGCTCGATCGAGGGACGCAGAACGCTGGGTGCAGAACCCTTGGGCTCGGGCGTCGGCGATGATTCTGGCAGTTCCTCCGCCGGCGCATCATTGCCGGGGGCGTCCTTTGCTGCCTCTGGCGCGGGTTCCTCCGCGGGAGGCGTCGAGTTCCCGCCTCCGTCAGGAGAAGTCTTCTGTCCTTCCGCGGGCTTCTCCGAGCCGGAGAGCTCATCGATCAGGTTGATCAGGCTCTCAGAATCGGCGGGCTTTGCAATGTTCGAAGGAGTGGTCGGGGTGGTCGGGCTGCTTGTCTGCGAAGTGCCGGACTGGTTTGCGGGAACGGCGCCGGTCGTGACTGATTCATCGAGCGCAAGCTGGCGGATGACATAGATCTCTTCGATCGTCTCGGGGAATCGGCCCGAGGCCGTCACGGCTTCGAGCAGGCGGTAGTCGGGGCGCGGGATGAAGTAGGGGCCGGGCGTCTCCACCGCGCCCACGACCGAGAAGGTCTGCTGGCGCTGCGCGACGGGGACGACCGAGACCAGTGGGTCACGGACCAGGCGCGAGAGGGAGCGGCCGATCTCTTCCTGCGCTTCGCTCACCGTCTTGTTGGCGATGTTGATGAGGCCCAGCTGCGGGAGATCGACGTTGCCCTGGAGGTCGACGTCACGCGTGAACTCGGTGCCGCCCTGGCGGTCCTCAAAGTCGTAGAGCGTCACCAGGAGGCGATCGCCCGGCGCGATCCGGTACTCGCGCGATTCGGGGATCAGGTCTTCGGGGGCGACGTCGGAGTACTCGATCGACTCCCCGGTGTCATCCTCGATCACGCTGATGCGGTCGAGGATGGGCATGCTGGTGGGGGTCTCTTCCCAGCGGCCGATGATGCTGGGATCGATGAACGAGTCCATCGAGCAGCCGCCAAGAAGAGCGGCGGCGGCCACTGCACACCCCGCGCGTGCGGCCAGCACACCGGTGGAGCGGCGGCGAATGCGGAGTGAGCCGGACTGAGCGTGAGGTGTCACAACCGATCCCATGCATGCACCTTCCAGTGAGATCCGAACGCGGGACGTGCACGATCGTCACGTCCCAGAACCAAGTCGGCGGAATCCGTCCATAATACGAACGATCCGCCGTGGTGAATCATAGAAACGAATCCTCAACCGATCACGAACCGGAACCAATCGACCCCGAAATCACCCCGGATGGCGGAATTCGGAGTTTTTTCGGTCTTTCAACAAGCGTCCGACAACTGCATCGACCGCCATCATCCGGGCGGTTTACCCAGTCAGCGCATTTTCACTTTCTCTGTTGCACACGCCATGCGATTGGTTCGGCCAGCGCATGGCATCGATTCCATTCCCGGGATGGGAAGGACGCGATGACGGACTAAACTCAATGCACGATGACAGACGTTGCCCCACGCGAACCCTATGAGAGCACCGGACCGACGAATCCCGCCTTGGAGCAGGGTGATCGACTGACCGGTGATGGGCACTCTACGACCGCGGGGAGCGCTTCGTTCGGCGGACTTTCGCAGGCTGCACTGGAACGGACGCTGGCTCGGCATCCGCGGCCGCTGGGTGGGGATCCGGTCAAGAAGCTGGAGAAGCCCCTCATCAGCCTGACGGGGATGGTCCTGAATAACCAGGATGGGGCGGTCGACCATCTTTCACCCAAGCGCAAGCCGTCGTGGATCCGGGCGCGGGTGCCGGGGGGAGAGGGGTACAACCGTCTCAAGGGGATCCTCAACGAGCACAAGCTCTTCACCGTGTGCGAGGAGGCAGGGTGCCCCAACATGGGCGAGTGCTGGTCGCGGGGCGTCGCGACGATCATGATCCTGGGCGACACGTGCACACGTGCGTGCGGGTTCTGCAACGTCAAGACGGGCCGTCCGCCGGTGCTCGACAAGGATGAACCCCGCCGCGTGGCCGAGTCGCTGCGGCTGATGCACGAGGGCGCGAAGCTCAAGCACATCGTCATCACGAGCGTCAACCGGGATGAACTCTCCGACGGGGGCGCGGGGATCTGGGCCGAGACGATCTCGCGCAGCCGCGAGATGTGCCCGGGGCTTTCGATCGAGGTCCTGATCCCGGACTTCCAGGGTGACTGGGGTGCGCTCCAGATGGTGATCGACGCGAGGCCGCACATCATCAATCACAACCTGGAGACGGTGCGGCGGATGTACCCGGCGGTTCGTCCGAGCGCGAAGTTCGACCGCTCGCTCGAACTGCTGCGCCGGGTGAAGGAGCAGGGAGGCGTCGCCAAGACGGGGATCATGGTGGGGATCGGGGAGAAGGATGAGGAGGTCTTCGGGCTGCTGGAGGAACTCAAGAAGCTGACGACCGCGACGCGGCCGGGGGAGAATGGCGGGCCGGCGACGCAGGATGCCTGCGACATCGTCACGATCGGGCAGTACCTCCAGCCGACGCGGAACCACCTTCCCATCGATCGCTTCGTGACGCCCGAGCAGTTCGCCGAGTACAAGCGCGTCGGGCTTGCGATGGGGTTCAAGGTGATCGAGAGCGGCCCCCTGGTGCGGTCGAGCTACCACGCGGACCATCAGGCCGATGTGCTGACGGAGATCGAGGCGGTGCGGGCGGGGCGGGGGTAACACTATTGCCGGGCGTGCGGCTGGGTACCACTAGATTCAACTTGACTTTGTATACACATTGCTATACATTGCCGTTCATCAATGGGTAGCGAGCAGCCGATCCGGCCCGGCTGTCGATCTCAGATGTACGGCTTGCCCTTTTGAGATGGGCAAGCACACGACTCTCAACCTCGCCATTGGTCGGTGGGCGTGATTGAAGTCGCGGACTAGGTATCGGGTGCGTTCAGGCGTTCCACGGTGTCAGTCTGTGAACTTCAGGAGCGCTCAATGCCTTCCGATGTTTCGTTTCGGGATATCCGTTCACTCTTGGAGCGTCATGGCTGGTCGCTCGACCGAATCAAAGGCTCGCATCACGTCTTCGCCGGAGAAGGAAGGCGGACGGTGGTCATCCCGGTCCACAAAGGCAAAGTCAAATTCTGCTACAAGCGGGAAATCGACCGCCAGATCGCGGCGCTCGGCCTCGGCGATGAAGAAGGTCGCCGATCCGGCGCGGCCGATTGATCCGGCGATCTGGAGCCGTGCTGCGCAGATCGCGGCGACCTACTCGCTCGTGATCGAACCCGAAGCGGGAGTGGGTTACCTTGGCCGTACGGTCGAGTTGCCGCTGGCGATGAGCGATGGCGAGACTGTCGCCCAATGTGCTGCGAACGTCATTGAAGCCACCACCCTCGCGGTGGCGGCCATGCTTGAGAACAACGAGCGGCCACCGATTCCCGCCCGCGAGGGACGCAGGGATCAGCAACTCAACATCCGGGTCAGCGCTGAGGAAAAGATGCGTCTGGAATCCGCTGCAAATTCCGGCGGATATCGGAGTGTGTCGGACTACCTCCGTGAGGCTGGATTGGGAAGGGCTCGTTCGTCTGGCTGAGTCTGTCTCGGAGGGCAGTCGACATGCTTGCACGTCTTCTGGCGATCGCTTCACTGGTTCTCGTGCTCCGTTGCATCGGCTGCACGGAACCGGAACCCGAGTACGAGGCATCGGTTGTCAAGTTTGATGAGCGCCTGCTTGGGACCTGGATGTTCGCCAAGGGTGACGACGTGGTGAAGATCACGGTGTCGGGGCGGGGACGGAACATCGTGAACGGCCGCGTCGCGGCGGAGGCGATCGGGGGAGAACGCAAGAAGAACCCGCCCCCGGAACGCAACGCCTACGTGATCGCCATCGAGGCGGATGTGCAGAGCAACCAGGAGGGCGGCGGCGCGCCGGAGGTCGAGCACATCCAGATTGAGCTCAAGGGTGTTGCGATCTCCGTCGATGGCGTGACGATGCTGGCCGCGCAGCCCTCCGCGGAGCAGTTGGGCATGTCGCACCTCGGCGGGCTGGTGATTCCCGTGCACCAACTCGTGCGGTATGAGTTCGCGGGCGACACGATGACGGTCCAGGCGACCGCGTCTCGTCTCGCGTGGCTTCCGGATGTCGAGTGGCTTGATCGCCCGGGTGATCTTTCCGAGGTTCCGACGCTGCCTTCCAAGACGAGCAAGCTGATCGTGACCAACGACGTCGATCGCCTTGTGCACGTGATCCGCGCGAACATGAAGCATGATGGCTTCTGGGATCAGGAGATGCTCGTGCTGACACGGGTCAAGTAAACCGAGTGCAGTCGAGGGATGCTGATGAGAGGTCGGCCTGCGGATTGCACGCGGGCGATGCACATGCTCGAACCGGTGCACCCGCGCCGCGTGTGATGCTTGCGTGCGCCACGCGAGATGGACCCGGCGCCTCGTGCCGCACACCGAAAGCGGCGGACCATGATAAAGAAGCAAAACTAGTGTGTGCACGAGTGAGATTGGCTCGACTTGCGCTTGCATCTCCCCATCGTGCCGGTTAGCGTGCAGAGGTCGCGATGAAGCGCGTGATGTGCGAGTTTCCGCGGCTGCGTGGGTTCCGTGGACCGGGGTCTTGAACACATCGGCCTGAGGTTTGATGTCGCGGTATGCGCGGCTCGGTGGACGCCGAACGTACGGGGCCCCGTGGGTGTGGATGTGCACGCGCGGTGCGATGTGCACACGTGGAGGTGTCGTATGGCTCAGGATCCGGTTTCGTACTTTGCGCCCGAGCTTGCGGGTCCGACGGGTATCGCCTGCAACGCGTGCTACCTGGACTTTGAAAACCAGCCCTGGACCGCACCCGACGGGTACCGCTTCTACCAGCGGTTCACGGGTTGGTACCGGCTCTTTCCGTGGGAGCCGTGGTCGTACGAGCGGTTCGGGCTGATCCTCCAGTCGACATCCGAGCCCGGGACGTTCATGATCGCGTTCCGCGGAACGTACAGCATGATCGACGCGATCTACGACATGGATTGGGAACTGCGGCAGTTCCCGATCGCGGGCTCGCAGGCGCGGGTGGCGGGCGGGTTCCTGGACATCTATACAAAGCACCAGGCCGCGCAGCCCTCGATGAGGGTGCAGCTCATGGACTTCCTGCGTTCGACCAGGATCAACATCCTGACGGTCACCGGGCACAGCCTCGGCGGGGCGCTCTCATCGCTGTTCACGTTCGATGCCGCGATGAGCTATGCGGGGCAGCAGGGGATCGCCGCCCCGACGATGATCGCCGCGACCTACGCGAGCCCCCGCGTGGGGGATGCGAGGTGGAAGCAGGAGTACAACACGGTGATGATGCAGCCGCCGACCACCCCGCTGACGGTCCGTGCACACAATGTCGAGGATGTCGTGACCTACGCGCCGCCCAACGACCTGGGGTATGAGCACGTCGGGCTCGACTTTGCGGTCGACTTCTACGAATCAGAGATCAGCATCTATGCGCTGCTTGTTCGCCACTCACTCTTGAATTACAACTATGTGCTCGGCAAAGCACTCGTGAACGTTCCTCAGCGATGGGCGGGCGTCTTCCCCGATCAGTCCCGCAGCGTGCCGACCGCCACGAGCATCTATCCGACGACGACCGCGCCCGAGCACATGGAGCGTGTGCGACGCGCCCGCGAACTGGTCTCGGTCCGCGGCGGGGCCGCGCCTGCCCAGGGCGTCGATCCCGACATCCAGGTCAAACCGGTGGGCCAGCCGACCTGCACACCCGACTGATCATCGACTGGCCACCAACCTCAGCGACCGCGTGCAGGAGCCCTGGAAGGCCGCCTCCGGGGCTCATTCTTCTTTGACGCAGGCGGGCGGGCGGGTGCTTGTGGACCAGGTCCAGCCAACCCCCGCGCGAACTCTCCGAGCAGTTCGCAGTTTGCCGCGAGGATGTGGTACTGGGCCTTCTTGCGGACGGTGATGAGCCCGGCGTCCTCCAGGGTCTTGATGTGGTGTGAGATCGTGGGCTGGGAGAGGGGAAACTTCTCACAGATCTGGGAGCAGTTCAGCTCGCACTTCTCCTGGATGGCGCGGAGGATGCGCAGCCGCGTGGGGTCGGCCAGCGCCTTGGCGATCTTGACCATCTTGAGCTGGTTCATGGAGGCGTCTGGCCCTTTACGCACCGCAGGTTCATGCGCCGATCGTGTTGACGCCGCAGTCGACGTAGATCGTCTCGCCGGTGACGCCCGCCGAAAGGTCGCTGGCGAGATAGACGCCGGTGTTGCCCACGTCCGCGCCCTCGACGTTCCGGCGCAGGGGTGCGCGCTCGGCCACGCGGTCGGACATGGTGTCGGTCCCGCCGACGGCCGAGCTCGCGAGCGTGCGGAGGTATCCACCGGAGATCAGGTTGACCCGGATCTTGTGCTGGCCGAGTTCCGCGGCGAGGTACCGGCCCGTGCACTCAAGGGCGGCCTTGGCCACGCCCATGACGTTGTAGCCCGGCACGACCTTCTCAGCGCCGTAGTAGCTCATCGCCATGATCGAGCCGCCGCCCGAGCGGACCATGATGTCCTTCGCCCGCCGGGCCATGCCCAGGAGTGTGTAGGCGGAGATGTCGATCGCGCTGAGGTACGACTGGCGGGGCGTCTCGACGAACTTGCCCATCTGGAGCCACTCGCGGTCGGCGAAGGCGATCGAGTGGACCAGGAAGTGCATGTGGTCAAACTTCTGCGAGTACGCCGCAAAGGCCGCGTCGAGGTCGGCGTCGCTGCCGGCATCCAGGGGGAAGAGCCACGGGTCTGAAACGCCCAGCTCCTCGACCGCGCGGCGCGTCCGGCGCTCGTTCTTCTCGCCCGGAAGGTGCGTGAAAGCCACGCGGGCACCGTGCTCAACCATCGCCTTGGCGATGTGCCACGCGTAGGAGCGGTCGTTGGCGATACCGACGATCAGGCCAGTCTTTCCATCCAGAAGACCCATGAAGGCGTTCCTTTCAATGCCGCACCCGGTGGGTGGGATGCGTGCACTGAGTGTAGAAGGGCTGCGGAGAATGAAAAGGAGCCGACAAGTGCCCGAGGGTCTCGCCGGGGAGGCAACGCCCGCCAAGATGCGCCCAAGCGCTCCCGGGATGACTCATGGTTCCAGAGCCTCCGGCGGGGATTTCGCTATCGTGTGCACATGAGGACTTCACAGGTCGCAGATCGCCTCGCACCCTTTGGAACCACCATCTTCACGGAGATGACGAGGCTTGCAGCGCAGCATGGCGCGGTGAACCTGGCGCAGGGATTTCCCGACTTTGACGGCCCCGAGCTTGCAAAGGAAGCGGCCATCGCCGCGATCCAGGCCGGACGCAATCAATACGCGCGCATGCTGGGGGATCCCGCGTTGAACGCGGCGATCGCGGCGCGTTGGCAGCGGAGCACGGGGCAGGCGGTTGACCCGGATGCACAGGTCACGGTCACGAGCGGGTGCACCGAGGCGATCCCGGCGACGATCCTGGGGCTGATCAATCCAGGCGAAACGGTTGTGCTCTTTGAACCCTTCTACGACTCCTACCGGGCGTGCATCTCGATGGCCGGCGCCCGGGCCAGGTTCGTGACGCTGCGGGCGCCGGCGAGCGGCGACGGGCCGTTCACGTTCGATGAGGCGGAACTGCGGAAGGTGATGGCCGAGCGTCCGCGGGCGATCCTGCTCAACACGCCGCACAACCCGACGGGGAAGGTCTTCTCAAGGATGGAGCTTGAACTCATCGCGCGGCTTTGCATCGAGCACGATGTGCTGGCAATCACAGACGAGGTCTACAGCGAACTGGTGTATGAGGCAGAACTGCCGCACATCTCGCTCGCGTCGCTGCCGGGGATGGCGGAGCGGACGGTGACCTTGAACAGCCTCGGAAAGTCCTACAGCCTGACGGGATGGAAGATCGGCTGGGCGATCGCCCCGGCCGAACTGACGCGTGGTGTCCGGGCTGCTCACCAGTTCCTGACCTTCGCCACCTGCACACCGATGCAGCTTGGCGCTGCGCGGATCCTCCTGGAGGGTGATGGGTACATCCGTGAACTTGTGGCCGAGTATCGCCGCAAGCGGGACATGCTTGCGCAGTCGCTGCGCGAGCTTGGCATGGGTGTGTATGTCCCGGCGGGGTCGTACTTCATCATGGCGGATCACTCCGCGCTTGGGTTTGAGAACGATGTGGACTTCTGCCGGCACCTGACCGAGCACGTGAAGGTCGCGGCGATCCCTCCGAGCGTGTTCTACGACAATCCAGAGCACGGGAAGAGGCTCGCTCGCTTTGCGTTCTGCAAGAAGGACCAGACGCTGCGCGAGGCGATCCACCGGCTCGGGGCGCTCAAGAAGCGGTAACTCTGAAAAACACAGCGCCGCGGGTGTGCAGCGCTGTGCGAAGCCGGCGTTTGCGATCCACCCGGTGAGAACGCTCAGGGAGCATTGCCTCCGTGCGTCCCCACGGCATGGGCCCGGACCGGCGACGGCCGGAAGATCGAGGCCACGACCGCAAGGATCAGCGTTCCCAGCACGATGCCCAGCGACAGCGTGGTGTCGATCTTGATCGGCTGGCCCTCGTTGACGCTCAGGCCGACAAAGCCGGCGATGTTGTCGATGTACGGCGGAACGCTCAGCAGGAGCAGCTTCACGCCCACGAAGGCAAGGATGAGGATGAGCGCCGGCTTGAGGTAGCGGAACCGGGCGATCATGGCCGCGAGGCAGAAGTAGAGCGAACGCAATCCCAGGATGGCCAGGATGTTGCTCGTGAAGACGATGAAGGGGTCGGGCGTGATCGCGAAGATCGCTGGGATCGAATCGACGGCGAAGACCAGGTCCGTGATCTCGACCAGGACCAGCGCGACAAAGAGCGGCGTGAGCGCCCAGCGCGGCGAGAGGGTGCCCGCCGGGGGCGGGTCCTGCACCGACGTTCCGGTCGCGGGGTCGGTCGAATAGGTCGGGGCGAGTGTCCGGCGGGTGAAGAAGCGCTGGCCGTCAAGGAAGGGCGAGATCGGGAAGAACTTGCGCAGGATGCGGACGGCGGCGTTCTGCGACGGGTCGTCGTTGCCCTTGATGAGCGCCATCTTGAGTGCCGTGAGGATCAGAAAGCCTCCAAAGAGGATCAGCACCCACTGGTACTTCATGATCACGCCCGCGCCGATGAAGATCATCACGCCGCGCATGATGAGCGCGCCCAGGATGCCCCAGAACAGGACGCGGTGCTGGTACTTCCCGGGGATCGCAAAGTACGTGAAGATCAGCGCGATGACGAAGATGTTGTCCATCGCGAGCGACTTCTCGACGACATAGCCGACAAGGTACTGCTCGGCCGCCTCCTTGCCCGAGACGGGGGCCTGGATGATGAGCGGTTCCCCGTTCTCAACCGCCTGTGCGTTGTTGTAGATCGGTGTTGTCGCGTCCCCCAGCCCCAGCCACTTGTTCTCGTACGAGAAGTAGACCACGGCCGAAAAGAGGATTCCGCAGGTCAGCCACACCACCGACCACGTCGCGGCCTCCTTCATCGAAACCTCGTGTGCTTCACGGTGGAAGACGCCAAGGTCAAGCGCGAGAAAGAGGAGGATCAGCCCGATGAAGATCGCGTAGGCCCAGATCTTGAGTGAACCCGCGTCCGCGGCGGTTGAGATCATCTCAAGGGGCTGCTGAAGAGCCAGTGCAACGTCCATTCGACAACGCTCCGGCGGCGGCGCGTCCACACGGGTGAACACGACATCCGCGACGACGGGCGGCCATGCGGCAGCCCGGCTTGGTTGTGATGGTCTTGCACCTGGCGACACCGTGAACCGGCGTCCCATGCGGCGGGCGGATGAAAAGGCGGAAAATCGCCCTCCATCGTGCTGACGCCCGCCAGCCCCGCTTCAGCGGGCGGCTACTCCCCAGCACATCTGAACTGTGCAAAGGATAGGCGGGTGAGTTTGGGGGCGGATGGCGGACCCCCGCGGCGGCCCAACCCGGTATCCTCGTGCATGCGATGGGGTTATCGGGGCGACGATGCGTGGCTTCCGCTGGTGGCGGGGGGTGTCGCCGCGCTGATCGCATTCCTGCTGACGGGTGTGGTCGCCGGATGGGGCGTGGCGGCGGGGGGCTGGACGGTCTTGCTCGGGCTCTTTGTCATCCTGCTCGCCAATGGATGGGGGCTGCCCCTTCGGAGAAGCGAATGCTCGCGGTGCCGGTACGACCTTTCGGGCCTGCGGAGGGATGTATGGCCGGCGATATGTCCCGAGTGCGGAATGCAGTTCGCGTCTGCACATGAACTCGGGAAAGGACCGCGGCAACCTGCGTTGGGCGCCCTCGGAGTGCTCCTCATCATCGCCGGCGTCACCCTCATGACGCACTTTGCGAGAACGAACACCTTCGACATCATGCGGTGGCACCCGACGTGTCTGCTCGTGAGAAACGCCGGACATTCCGACCGGGCGTTTGCGGAATTGATCCGTCGCGCCAGTATGCCGGGTTTCAGCCTCAGCGAGCCCCAGTGTGCAGCGCTCGGAAACCTCGTTCATGCCCGCCTGAAGACCCGAACGCCCGCGGAAGGCCGGGCGTTCATGCTGCGCGAGAGCCCGCTGTATGAGCACTTGCCCCCGGCCGACCGCCTTCGGATCATGGGATTTGCGATGCGTGACGTCGGCCCGGACTTCTCGCGGATGATGTTCCCGCGCGTCTTCGGGAAAGATGCCGTTCATGCCCGCGAGCTTCTCCGGTCCTGGGCCAACTCACAGGATGAGGATGAACGGATGGCCGCCTCCATGTGGCAAATCGTCGATCAGTCGCGTCGGTGACCGCGTGCCGTGGAGGCGGTCTTGCGGTTGCTTGGGCTATATTCCAGCCATGAGCAACTACCACCCGCTCGCGGCGCCCGCGTTTGAGGATCCGGCCGACTTTGACCGGCTGCGCGATGCGCTTTCCAACGCCGACTATTCCACGACGGGGATCGTCAACGCCCTCAAGATCAAGCACTTTGATGCGGTCCGCACCGGCGGCAGGCCCGTGCTGCTGGAGCGCACCGCCGGCGGACGGCCCATCGACACGCTGGTCCGCCTCTTCCTGCTGCGCGTGCCCGTGCCGCGGGATGAACTCGCACGTGCGGTCGCGCCGCTCTCGCTCGAAGCCCTGCTCGCCTCGCGGCTGGCGGTGCCCGCCGAGGGGAGCGACGAGTGCATCAGCGGCTTTGATCTGCTTCCGTACGAGGGCTTCACGCTCGTCTTTGATCGCCCCCCGCGCGAGGGCCGCGAGCCCTACACCGACTACGTCATGGGCGTCGGCGGAAGCACATCGATGCTGGCGCTGCAGATGATCCGCCGGCGCTCGCGTGCCACCCTCGATCTTGGCTGCGGGTGCGGAACGGTGGGGTTCATCGCCTCGCGCTTCAGCGACCGCGTGGTGCTGGCCGACCGCAACCCGCGTGCACTCGAAATGGCCCGGTTCAACGTCGGGCTCAACGGCATCAAGAACGCGCACGTCGTCGAAACCGACTTCTTTTCCGGCGTCAAGGGTCAGAAGTTCGACCTGATCGTCAGCAACCCACCCTTTGTGATCTCGCCCGGGAAGACGTTCATCTACCGCGATGGCGGGCTTGACGGCGACGGGGTCACCGAGACGGTCGTTCGCGGGTGCTGCGAGCACCTGGCCGACGGCGGGTTTGCACACGTCATGTGCAACTGGGCCCACCTCAAGGGCACGCCCTGGGAGCAACGCCTCGCAAGCTGGGTTGAAGGTGGAGAGGCCGATCTCCTGGTGCTCCGGACGGTCACGCGGGATCCGGTCGAGTACGCCATGCTCTGGCTGAACGAGACTGAGCGGCACCTCTCGACCGAGCAGCTCTGGCGCCGCTTTGAGGAATGGGTAAGCGCCTACCGGAACCTGGGGATCGAGGCGATCTCCGGCGGGCTCATCTCGCTGCACAAGGCGGCGGGCAGAAGGGGCTGGTGCGATGTCGACACCGCCCCAGAGCAGATCACCTCGCATACCGGCGAGCACCTGCACAGGATGTTTGATGCACGCGATTTCCTCGCGGGGCTCGACGGCATGCGCGGGCTTGCAATGTCGCGGCTGCGGTGCTCTCCGGCGATGAAACTCTCACAGCACGTCAAGCTGATGGACGAGGGCTGGAGGCTGATCGAGGCGGAGGCAAAAATCGAGCCCGGGTATCCCTTCGGCGGCGTCCTCGAGCCCCTCGTCATGCAGTTCGTGCTCAAGATGGATGGATCGATGACCGTGGGGGACGCCATCACCGCCGTCGCACTTGAAAATAGCGCCGACCCGGCCAAGATCGGGCCCCGTGCGATCTCGATCGTCGAGCACCTCATCAAGCGAGCCATCCTGCTGCCCGTCGGGTGAACCGGCCAAATCGTGTCCACCGTGGAAGTCCGCGAGGGTGATTCCGAACTCTTCACGCGTCGGGGTTCTGCAATCCCGGTGTGCAAACGTCCCCCCGGGAGACGATAATCAAAGACGCGTGGGAGCGCGGTCAGGAGCAAGGCATGAGCACATCGAACGTCACGGAGCATCCGCCGGTCCAGCCGGGAGATCTGCACGAGCTGCAGGAGCCCCCCGCATGGCCGAAAGTGGTGGGCTGGATCAGCGCCATCTGGGGCGGCCTGGGCACCTGCTGCCTGATGCTCTCAGGCCTGGGCGCGGTCGTGGGCAAGATGTTCATCCCCCCCGATCAGGCAAGCCAGTTCCCCCCGTCCTTCATGACGCCGGCGACCATGGTCATGATGGTGGTGGGGCTGGTCATGTCGATCCTGCTGTGCGTCGCGGGCGTCATGACCATCAACCGCAAGATCACCGGCCGGTACCTGCACCTGGTCTACGCCGTGATCTCGCTCATCCTCGTCCCCGTGGGCTTCTGGGTCGGGCTCCAGAACCAGGCCATGCTCGAAGACTGGATCCGCCAGAACCCCGACACGCAGTTCGCCAAGCAGCAGCAGCAGATGGGTGGAGCGGCCGGCCAGATCGTCAGCTACGTCTTCCAGGGAATCGGCCTGCTGTACAACCTGTTCCTCATCTTCTGGTTCGGCGTGGTCAAGAAGACCCCACAGTCCATGGGCGCGGGCAGGCAGGATGATGATCTCCTCGATGAAGACGTTTCCTGACGCGGGTTCTGCCCCCCGGTGTGCACCCACCTCAGGTCATCTCAATTGCACCAATGCCCCCGCTGGAAACCGCCGCCAGACCGCCCAGCGCGCCGCCAGCACGACAGCCAGTACCACAGGAAGTGGAATTTGCTCGAAAAATCCCCATTCTGCCGGTGGGGGGGCAGAAGGGTTTGACACCCCGTGTGCACACGGCTACGAATCTGGCCAATCTGATTGCGGGGTAGAGCAGCCTGGTAGCTCGTCGGGCTCATAACCCGGAGGTCGTAGGTTCAAATCCTACCCCCGCTATTACCGGGCCGGTTGCGAAAGCAGCCGGCCCCTTGGTTTTCAGGGAACGCCGCCGAGAGACCTCGGCGGCGTTTTCGCTTTTTGGCCCACGTTCCGCGAGGGTTGGCGACTGGGCCCGCCGTCGGCGATTAAGTCCGCCATAACCAGCGTCCGGCGATCCGGCGGCCCTTGGGGGCGTTTTGGGGCCAAAGTCTCTCCAGATCTCTCGTCCGAACGGGCGGGGGTTAACGGGCGACCTCGCTCGAAGCGCGATCGCAAACCCCACTGTCACGATTGCGATGTTTGCGCCACGGTGCTCCGATCGCGTCGGCCTGTTCATCGCGGCGCGCACGCGCTTCGGCGTTTGCATAAGGGCTCCGGAGACGATTCCGCGATGGGCGCGGCGATCGAACCCGGAGCCGCGGCGTGACATCATCGAAGAACCCGGACAGCATGACGCCCGCAGAGCGCGAAGCAGAGATCGCGAGCATTCTGGCGCGTGGCGTGGTGCGTGCCGTTCGTGCCACACGGGCGCGGACAGGCGGAACCAAGCGGGCGATTGACGAGCATGCCAGATCTCTCGGCGATGGACTTGAACTCTCGCCGGAAGCCGCCCTCAGTGTCGCAACGCGGCCCGCGGGTTAACGCTCTCGGCCCATGCGATAGGAGATTCAATGTCCGACTTGATGCAGCGACAACTCGACGACCTTGGCAAAATGACCACAAGCGATCTTGTGCAGCGGTACGAAGATCTGCACGGCCACAAGTGCCGTACTCGCCACCGCGCGTACCTGATCCGCAAAATCGCCTGGCGGATCCAGGCCAACGCGGAGGGTGGTCTGAGCGAGCGGGCGCGGAAGCGGGCAGCAGAGCTGGCCGACCTCGCGGAGGTCCGCGTGATGGCCCCAAAGGCCACGATCTGCCCGCCGCAGCCAGGGCCAGGCTGCACAACGACCCGTTCCGTGAAGGGAATGGCGACCGGCGATGCCCGGATCCCACCCGCTGGCTTTGCCGTGGTGAAGGAGTACAAGGGCCGGGCCATTCGGGTCGTCGTCCTGCCCGACGGCCAGGGGTTTGACTATGACGGCGAGCGTTACCGCTCGTTGTCGGCCATCGCCAAGAAGGTGACGGGGACGCACGTCAACGGGTTCAGGTTCTTCGGGTTACGGGGGAAGTCATGAAACAACGAGCCCCAACCAACCCAACTGGTGGTGTGAACGGAACCGTGGCGGGCGAGAAGCGACGCATCAGGTGCGCGATCTACACCAGAAAGAGCAGCGAGGAAGGGCTCGATCAGGAGTACAACTCCCTTGATGCCCAACGCGACGCGGGCGAGGCATACGTCGCAAGCCAAAAGAACGAAGGCTGGGTTTGCCTTCCCGATCGCTATGACGACGGCGGCTTCTCCGGCGGCAGCATGGAGCGGCCGTCCCTTGAGCAACTCCTCCGCGACATTGAGGCCGGGAAGATCGACTGCGTGGTCGTCTACAAAGTGGACAGACTGAGCCGGTCGCTCCTCGACTTTGCCCGAATCATGGAAGCGTTCGACCGCAAGGGCGTGTCGTTCGTCTCGGTGACGCAGCAATTCAATACCACGAGCTCGATGGGCAGGCTGACGCTCAACATCCTCCTCTCTTTCGCCCAGTTCGAGCGCGAGATCATCGGCGAGCGCATCCGCGACAAGGTCGCGGCCCAGAAGCGTCGCGGCAAGTGGGCGGGCGGCGTGCCGGTGCTGGGCTACGACGTCGACCGGTCCGGTGGGAGTCCGCGGCTGGTGATCAACGCCAAGGAGGCTGCGCGTGTCCGCGAAATCTTCCAGATGTATCTGGACAAGGGTTCATTGCAGCCGGTAGTAACCGAGCTGACCCGGCGCGGATGGCCCAACAAGCGTCGCATCACGAGAAAGGGAGCGGCTAAAGGTGGCCGTCCGTTCGACCGGGCGACGCTGTACGCGTTTCTGACCAATCCGATCCTCATCGGGAAAATCGTTCACAAGGACCAGGTCTACGACGGTGAGCACGAGGCGATTGTGGAATCGACCGTTTTCGAGCGGGTCCAGAGCCAGATGCGAGAGAACGGCCGCACCGGTGGCAAGGAGGTGCGGAACAAGTATGGCGCGCTCCTTCGGGGCCTGCTGCGCTGCAAGGTGTGCGACTCCGCGATGACGCATTCCTTCTATGGAAAGGACGGACGGTTCTACAGGTACTACCGCTGCGTGAAAGCCATCAAGAGCGGCAGCGACACCTGTCCCGCTAGAACACTTCCGGGAGCGGAGATCGAGCGCATCGTTGTGAATGAGATCCGTTCACTCGGCGAGGACCGCGATCTGCTCGATCGTGTCCTGGCCGAAACAAGGACCTGCCTAGACCAAGAGTCTGCGTCGCTTCAGCGTGAACGAGATGAGCTCAAAGCGTCGCTGAAGCGCCTCGAGAGGGATCTCCAATCGCTCGTCGCTGACGCCAGCCCGGCGACCGACGTGACCGCCAAATTGGCGAATGCCCATGGCCGAATCACCAACTCCCGCCAGCGGTTGGGGGAAGTTGAAGCCCGGCTTGCCGAGATGGACGCCACCGCGATTTCAAGGGATGAGGCTCGAAAGGCCCTGAAAGAGTTTGATGGCGTCTGGGCCAACCTCTCCCCACGTGAGCAAGCCCGTGTGTTGAAGTTGATCTTCACCACGGTCGAATACGACGCCGACGCCGCCACGGTGGCGGTGACGTTCCGCCCCACCGGCATCGCGGCGCTCTGCCGCGGCAAACTCCAGGAGGTTGCATGACGACCGTCGTACGCCCCATTCACTTTGTTCGACGCGGCAAGAGCACTAAGGCCGTTTCCGCGCCTGATGCTGCCCCCAAGGTCCTGCCCCGCCGCGTGCCCCGCGTGGCCCGTCTGATGGCACTGGCGATTCACTTCGACGGAATGCTTCGCAAGGGCGTCGTGGCGGACCAGTCCGAACTGGCCCAGATATGCGATGTCACGCAGCCGCGGATAACGCAGATCATGAACCTGCTGCATCTCGCGCCGGATATCCAAGAACAGATTCTCTTCCTACCTGCGACCTCGAATGGGCGAGATCCAATTCACGAGCGACTGCTCCGTGATCTCACTCACTTCATGGATTGGGACAGACAGCGCCGTAAGTGGTCGACAATCCTTTCTCGCGATGAATTGCTTGCGCTTCGCTGTTAGCCGGTCGCTTCGAGGACGCGTCGCATGTTCTTATCGTAAACGTCGTCTACGACTTCTGGTATCGTGATGTAAACGCCTTGTTCGTCGCGGAACGTTCGGTCTGGGTCACCTCGGAACGATAACCAGTTAAAGCTTGAAACTACACAGAAAGACCGATCAACGACCAACACTTTCGCGTGCGTGTCGCCCAGGCGGACGAATCTGAACCTATCCTTGAACTGATTCGCGACTTGTTCGAGCGTACGGACTGTCTCGCGATTTCTCGGCTTCTGCATCTGCCGATCCGCATCTGGATCGCCGATTCCCCAACCAATTGTGACTTGGCATCCGCGGATCAAAAGCACCTGAAGCCTGCGCAGCATTGTTCGATCGACGACGTCGGCGCTAATCCACGGTGAGACTAGCAGCAGTCGCTGTTCCGCCTTGAGAAATGCACGCTCAAGCAGCGCAGGATGGTCGGGTGTATGGATGTGCCGGACCGGCAACTCATCGAGCCGGGCCTGTGCGCCTTCCAATTGGCTTTGCGCCGCGACGACCTCTGGAGGTGGTGGCGCGACGGGATCGATCGCAGCAGGCGGCGCGTTTGACGTCTTTTCCTTGGCTGCGACGAGCGCTTCCCTCGCGGCAGCGACCTCCTGTTCGCGTTTGAGCACTTCTTCGGCGGGCGCAACCGGCGGTAGACTTAGGCCAAGAGCGTCGACCGCCCGCCTGCTCACGTCGTCGCCATCAACCACTTCTTTGACGATTCCCAACCGCACCGCAGCCTTGCTCTTCGCAAACGCGGCCGAATAGTCCTCGCGTACGCGACCGTCGTGCACGAGCATGACCTGAACGTCATCGGACCGGCCCCGGCGAAACACCAGCGCGACTCCAGGGCGGTACAGGCGCTTCGTTCGGCCAACCGATCTCACCGCGAGTACCTCGCGGATCTGGGTGCGACCCTTCCGCAGTTGCTGCGCGATCCGTTCGACGGATGCTACGAGGATTTCCTTTGGCAGAGGTGGCCTAGCAGGGCACGCCGGAATCTCTGGGATGCCGAGATCTCGCAGGTCCTTCGGGAACAACAGCGCCTCATTCGTGAGGGTCACTACTTCTCGTGACAGGCCGTCGTACTTGACGTTGACATCAAAGTCCTGGGGCATCGACAGAGTCGCCAGAGACAGAGTTCGCTTTCCCTTCTGGGTGAGCGCTAGATACTGGTGTCCCTGGGTCGCGGTCGCTGCCAGATGCACATCTTCCGTGCGTGTCAAATCGGACAGCACGCGGCGCACCGACCGGTGCCCGAGGCCCAAGAACGCCGCGACATGGTCCGGATGTCCAAGTCCTTCGTCGATCGCCTTCATGGCGAACTCCTGGAGCGGAGGAATTGGACGCACTTCCTGAACCAGTAGGGTCAATGGAAGCTCGTACACCGGCAAACCGACCAGACACGCGTTCACGAGGCGCATGCCGGGCTTGCTGAACGCAAAGCGATCCGAGATCGCCTGCAGATCGATACCGAATGGAAGCGGTTGGTCGGTCATGCGACACCTCCGGCAAGAATGATGGCGTCGGCAGGGTTGCGCTCGATGTAGTCCACGACCGCTCTCATTGGCGTAGCGCCGTCAAGACGCCGGCAGAACGCCTCGTCGCCGACGATAACCAGCGCGTCCTTTCCCCGCGACAGGGCGACGTTGATGCGCTCCTGATCGCCTAGAAATCCAGCCTGCCCGTTCTCATTTGATCGTACGACGCAGAAGATGCACACGTCCGCCTCTCGGCCTTGCGCTGCATCAACCGTGTTCACCTCGATGTCGAGGGAGTGCCACTCCGCGATACGGGTTCGAAGCACTTCGACCAGTCGCGTGCGTTGCTCCAAGTAGCCGGTGAGTACAAGTATGCGCTTGTGCACTCCTGCAGCCGCACAGTGTCGATGCAGTCTCGACAACACCGTTGGACATATCGCAAGCTCTGCTGCATTGCCGAAGCTGGTGCCTGCACGATACTCACGACGGTCCGGGCGATCCGCTGTGGACACCCATGCCACGGCCTTGCCGAATGCCGCGCTGACAACGGGGTCCAGATCCGTTCGTGCGCTCTCCAGGTCTCCGCCGTAGAAACAATGGCTCACCAAGTCGCCAATCGGCTTGGTCATCCGATACTGCTTTTTCAGCATTACCACGCACGGCTTCGGTCCATGCGCCGCTAACCGCCCGAAGAGTGTCTCCTCGACATCCTCCCGCGACAACATGTACTTGTCCAAGAGTGCGGCATCGTGCAGAACTTCACCGTGGAAAGGCGGAAGCTGTCGATCGTCGCCAACCAGCACGCACCGGGTCGCCCTGCTCAGTGGGATCATCACCTCAGTCGCCGTCGCCTTTGACGCCTCATCGACGATGCACAGATCGAACTCCAGTTCTCGGAATCCAGAGAGGCCAGCCAGGCCCACGCACGTCGACGCGACCACCTGGAACTCTGCCAGAATCGCGGGCCGAAGATCCTTGGGATTTGCCAATCGCTGCGTCCAATCCTCGTGGACTTTGAGCAGACGGAGCAACTGCTTGCTAGTCTCGGTCGCGGGCAGTAGCGTTTGAAGCTGCGCAGCGAGGTCGGCATCGCTCATCGCGGCCATGCGCTCGTCCATTCGGCTGAGCGCCTCTTCGGCGGCCTTCCGCTCCCGACGCGCCCGTTCCAGCGCGGGCTTGATCTCCTCGATCTGCCCGACCAGCTCCTCTTCGGTAAGTCGAGTCTTGAGATCGGCCTTCGTTGGCTCGTCGCCTCGAAGTGCTCTCTCTGCCGCGTTCAGACGATCCGCGAGCGATCGCGCCCTGACTCGCGCGGCAAGGAACCTGCGGGCACTGATGGCAACTTGTGCGATCTTCCGTTCCAGACCGCGCTCTGCAGCCCAGGATTCCAAGAAGCGTTCGCCATCTGTGACTACTCGCTCTATCCACGGCTCCAGCTGCGCATCGAGCAGGAGCGGCCGACTCGATGGCATGACCCGATCGGGGTCGGCCGCGAGTCGCACAACCCGCACCTCGCGAGACGCTTCAAGGAGGCGCTCGATCGCGTTGTCGATGGCGATATGCGTTTGGGATGTCAGAAGCACCCTCGAGTCCGGCTTGGACTTTAGTTGCTGCAGCACGAGTTCCGCAATGAAGGCGGTCTTACCGGTCCCGGGCGGCCCGTGAACGACCACAAAGTCATCGCTTCCCAACGCGGCCGCGACTGCGCTGCGCTTGTCGTCATCGAGATTCTTGATGAAGAAATCGGTGATGGTCACGGACACAGGGGCGGCCGCGGCATCGGGCCGAGTAAGAAACCGACCGAGGTCGGACCGCAGAGAGCGTCCGTGCCGAATGTCCTCAAGAGCACGCCTCTGCCGCACCAGGGGTTCCTCAGCGGCGCGGGTATCGAAACGCAGTACCCCCTTTCGCGGGAGGGGAATGGATTCGGCACCCGGCTGATAGAGGGTGAGCGTCCGGCCGTCGAAGTCATCCAACTCGCCACGGAATGCTGAATCGTCAACACGCCAGATACCGTCAATAAGATCGACCTCAGCCGGCGTCGTGAGCCGGAACGCGACGCGGCTGCCACGAATGTCGATCCCGTCATACTGCACCGGCCGCAGACGATTGCGCTCCACATCCGTTTTCGCGTTCAGAATGCTGATCCATCGCTCGTATAGGCGCTTGGCCTCAATCTGGTCCTTTGAGAGCCTGCGTCCGTCGAGATGATCGGCGATACCGACCTCAAACGCATTCAGAATCTCGACACCCTGTTCTCGCGTTGCTGCACGGCCGAACTTGAACGTGAACGGTGCCGGCCAAGCGCTCTCTCGCAGTCGCTCCAACAACGCGGGAGGCAGCCGCCTGACCGACTCCACAGCAAACTGCTCCGGCATGTTCGGGCCGATCACCAAGTGGATCGCTAGCGTCGGCGTTAGCAGTTCGTACTCGTTGTCGACCTCCTCGCCCCCCATGTGTTCGGGCAGTCGCCGGCGCTGGACACCGCAGACCTCCTTGATTTCTTCGAGCAGTAGTCCCTGGATCTGAGCCACGTCTTGGATGCCGAACAGGTCGATGCACTTTCGAACTGCGTTCTGGGCGAGGTGGAGGAAGCACACCCTTTCCTTGAGCCAGTGCTGCTTTCGCTCTCGCTGAATCGTCTCCAACTCTTCAAGTAGCTGGCCAGCATTGCGAGGCCGTTCCGATGGATCTCGGGACACCGCGCGCCTGAGCACGGCGTGTACCTCCGGCACAACGTCGCACTCATCCTCGAGCGCTCGGATCACGGCGGCGTAGTCGTCCAATGGGCGGGCTAATAGGCATCGCACCGTCAGGACAGCAAAGGCGAACACATCGCGCGTCTCGGTGTACTCGCCGTGATCATCCTCCGGCGGCGCGTACGGCCGGGTCATGAACTGCGCAAGAGTGATTCCAGGGTCCAGCAGACGTTTGAGCCTAGCGATGCCGAAATCCGTGAGCTTTGGTGTGCCATCGGGCAACACAAGGATGTTCTGCGGCTTTATGTCACGGTGGATGCACCTCCGTTGGTGCGCCAGGTCGAGAGCGCGAAGGATCGGCAGACCGATGCGCTCCGCAAAAATGTCCCATCCCCAGACCTCAGGATCGTCACGATTGAGTGTGGCAATGTGTTCGTCGAGATTGCGTTCGATCCACTCCAGGACAAGAAAGTGCCGGTCAGTAGGCTCGTCGTGACCAAAGTCGAGAAGTTGAACGATGTTTGGGTGTTTGAGTTCTTGCAGAGCCGCAGACTCTCGTCGGAAGCTCTCGTGAACCAAATCCTGGCTCAGCCCGCCGGCACGGAAGAGCTTAACGGCGACGTCACGGTCGCCCACAAGATCGCGTGCCTTGTAGACGTCCGACATCCCGCCTGATCGCATCTTTGGCGTTAAAGCGTACCGTCCAGCGATGATTCGAGGTTGTTCCAACGTCTTGTCTCCACGGGTCGATTTCACCATCAGTCGTCATTCCAGCCAGGCTTCGGCGGCCAACGGGAGTTCATTTAGCTCTGCCCGAGCCTCCCGCCAGGTCGGATAGTGCTTATCCAAGAGCGCCACGAACCGCTCGCTGTGGGTCGGCTCGATCAGATGCACCATCTCGTGCACCACGACGTATTCCAGCAGGTCCTTGGGCTTCTTCACCAGCTCGGTGTTCAGGCGTATGTGTCGCGCCCGATGGTTGCAGCCACCCCATTTTGTTTTCATCCGCTGCAGGAAGTAGCCCGCCACCTCGACACCGAGCCTCGTCTGCCACTTGCGGATCAACGCGGGGATCTCCTCGTGCAGAAGCGACTTGTGCCACTCGTGCATCACTTCGGCACGCTTTGACTTCGTGCTTCCCGGGCGAACGATGAGGGTGATGCGTCGATGGTCGAGCTTCACCCCAGGCTTTGAGTTCACTTCGGTGATGGCCAACAGGTATCGACGTCCCCACAAATAGTGGCTCTCCCTCACGACAAAGGCTCGCGGCGTCTCCCGAGCCTGCCCATTGAGCTTCGACTGCTTGTCCCGAATCCAGCTGAGTCTCGACACGGCGTAGGCCCGCGCCACGTCTGAACGTGTTGCCTTGGGTGCCACGAGTGTGACACGACCGCTCGGCGGGTGCACGGAGAGGTGGACGTGCTTGACGTCCTTCCGCGTCACCGCGATCGACAAATCACCAATCTGGAGCGTTTCGGACATCAGTACCCCGGTTGATTCTTGATGATCTCAAAGACCGCCTGCGTGGCGGCGCGGTCGCGGCCGAGAATCGGGAACAACGCGTTCAACAGCTGTCGCTCCCGAGTGTCGTCCCCTTTCCATCCCGCCGGAGCGCGCTCACGAACGGTGAGGTCAATGTCGAGAGCCAGGGCGGCACGCTCATCCTCGCCGACCGGACACTGAAACGTCGTGGCCGGCAACGTGGCGAGGTTGTTATAGATGGTGATCGCTTCGTGCTTGCCGTACAGCGAGGCGGGAACCCCCTGGTCAGATTGCTTCGATGCCAGCCGCTTAACGAGCGCCTCGGCCTTACGCAGGAACTCCTCGTACGCAACGGTGTCTGCTCGACTCTGCCTGATCAGGTCCTCCAGCAAAAGCGACATCTGCTCATAGAACCGCGGGTCAGTCAACTGATCCCGAATGATCGTCTTGCGTACGTTGTTGATGATCCCCTCGGCGATCGAGTTCTTTGACAGCTTCCCTTTCTCGTTGAGCGTCTTGGCGATGGCGTCGTGGATGCCGGTCTTGATGATCAAGTCCGTCAACGACATCTCGCCCAACTCGCCCAGATCCGTCGCCGCGTCGGCCTGGATGTATGTGTTCAAGAGATGGCGCATGTCGGCCTCGTAGGGCTTGATGTCCAGCTCCTCACCAGAGTGCCGTTTGATGGCGGCGCGAATGTCGCTGTAGAACTCGACCTGCTTCTGGAGCGACTCGGCTTCGGCATCCGAGTATCCAGCCTCGTTGAGGTCCGAGGCAATCGCCGCGAATGCGCGAACGAATACGGCCACGGCTTTGTAGAGCGACACGCGGAGCGGTTCGGTATCGGCGAGGCCCGTCGGATCTGCTGCATCCCCGCAGAAGAAGTGCAGATACTGCTCCATCTCACGCGGCGGCGCGACCGGATCGCACAGATGCTGCAGCATCTCGTTCGCGGCGTCCAGCTGCTTCTTTCCTTCTTTGAGCCAATCCTTCAGATGGACGTTGTTGTCACCGCCGCAACCTTCGTCGATGTCCAGTTCATCGGAGCTATAGACCGCGATGGCCTGCTGAACATCACCGAAGAGCTCCTTGAAGTCCACGATGTGACCGTAGTCCTTGTCGTCCCCGTCGAGCCGGTTCGTACGGCAGATCGCCTGGAAGAGGTTGTGGTCACGGAGTTCGTTGTCGAGGTAGATGTAGGTGCAACTCGGGGCATCGAAGCCCGTCAGCAGTTTGCTCACCACAATCAGGAGCTTCATGTTCGCCGGCTCTTGGATGAACCGACGCTTGGCCTCGTCCTCGTACTGCTTGGTCGTCTGACCGTTCCTGAGGACGTGCTGTGTGTAGGTGTCGAACTTGTACCGCTCGTCGCTGTTGGCCGGCTCCCGCGAGATCGCGTTGTGGTTCGGTTCGTAGGACGTGATGATCCCGACGTACGGTCCGAACTGAGTGTTCTGGAACAGGCGGTAGTAGTGGCAAGCGTCGTAGATCGAAGCCGCCACGAGGATCGCCGTGCCACGGTCGTTGTTGAGGCGGGGCTTGAGGCTGAAGTCCTCGATGATGTTGGCGATGATGCGCTGCTTGCGCTCGCCGGCGCTCATCAACTCCTCCATCGTGGCCCAGCGCTTCCGCAACACGGCCTTCTGGAAGTTGTTCAGCGTGCGGGTTTTCTGCTCGAACCACCGATCGATCGCATCGCGAGAGGTCATCCGCTGTGGAACGTCGCGGGCCTCATACTTCAGGTCCAGCACGACCTTGTCTGCGACGGCCTCGTGGAACTTGTAGGTGTGGATGTACGTGCCGAACACGTCGCGCGTCATGACCTTGTCCTTGCGGAGCAAGGGCGTGCCCGTGAAGCCGATGAAGATCGCGCCGGCAAGCCAACGCTTCATCTGCTTGTTCATGTCGCCACCCTGCGTGCGGTGGCACTCATCGACGAAGACGTAGAACCGGCCGGTGATGGTCGGCGGCGGTCCGGAGAGGTCCGTCGAATCGAACTTGTGGACGAGGGCACACAGCAAGCGTGGCGATGGAGCGCCAAGCTTCTCGACAAACTCCGCACGTGTCGTGATCCGTGGCGACGGTGCTTCCGTGCCGATCACGCCCGCGTTCTTCATGACCCCCACGATCTGCTTGTCGAGCTCGTCGCGGTCGGTGATGACCAGGATGCGGGCTTCGGGGTCGTGCTCCATGAGCCATTTGGCAATGAGCACCATCAGGATGCTCTTGCCGCTCCCCTGTGTGTGCCAGATCACGCCACCCTCGCGTTTGGCGATTCGTTCCTGGGCGGCCTTGACGCCGAAGAACTGGTGCTGCCGGGGCACCTTTTTCTGGCCAGCGTCAAAGATGATGAAGTTGCGGATGAGGTCCAGGAGACGGGCCTTGTTGCACAACTGGGCGAGCGGGCGATCGAGCAACGCGCCGGCGGCGGGCGCTGCCCCACCGATTGGCGGGGTTTCATCCTTCCACTCGACGAAGAACTGTTCGGGTGTGCCCGTGGTGCCATACCGCAAGCCCTGCGAGTCGTTGCCAGCGAGCACGAGCTGAACCGTACTGAAGAAGTTCTTGTTGAAGATCTCCTCTTGATTGGTGATCAACTGTCGCACGCCGTCGGCCACCTCCACGGAACTGCGCTTGAGCTCGATGACGCCGACGGCGATGCCGTTCAGATACAGAACCAGATCAGGGCGACGCTCATAACCGCCGCGAAGGGTGACCTCCTCGGCGATCGCGAAGTCGTTCTTGTCGGGATTCTGCCAATCGACCAGGTGTACGGTCTCGTGGGCCGCGCCAGCTGCGATCTGCACCGGCACGCCGTACCGCAACAACTGGTACGTTCGCATGTTGGCCTGATACAGCGTGATGCCCGTGGCGTCGGCCGCGGTCTCGAGCTTCTGGATGGCGGCGGAGATGTGCGCGGGCGAGTACCCCCGGGCGGATAGGTTGGCCCGCAGCAGTTCCACCTCGATCGGGCGGTTGTTCTCGCGCTTCTTCCAGTCCCCGAGGTGGCGATAGCCCAGCCAGTCCGGCCGCGATTGATCGGTGAACATGGCCGCGACGCGGTTCTGTGTGCGGCGTTCGGAACGGGCGCGTGGGGATTCAGGCATTGGTTCTCCCCTTGTGGGCGATGGGCCGAAGAGTCTCGGGCAGATAGAGCGGATGTACGGGTGTCCCGTCCTGGGCGAGCCGCAGGTGGCAGAGTTCCGGATGGTTCGAGAGGAGGGCTTCAACCGCCCGTCCCCGTTTGCGGAGAGCCTTTGGTGGTTGGCCATACGCAAGGACGACCGTCTTTGCCTGGGCCGCCATCTCGAGGATTGCGTGGTCATTCCCCGGGCCGACGGGGTCCGCGACGTTCAGCAGATTGCTCTTGTCGGTTGCCCGGTACGCGTGGACATTCCCGACGAGTTGACCGCCAAAGCCCCAGGCGCGAGCGAACTTCCCGGTCTTGCGGAGGGTCGGGTCGCTGTAGTCCGTGCAAGCCACGCTGGGATTCATGAGCACCCACAGGACGAGAGGCTTGGAGATGTCCCAGACCTCTCGCAGTTGATACCGGTACTGCTGGCATGCCGAGAACACGGCGGTAACCGTGGAGTCTGCGGGCCAGGCCGGCCGGACCTTGCCTCCGGGGTCGTGTGTCGGGACCACGAGGCTCATGCCCTCGCTCCTTTGGTGTCCACCAAGCGAGTTCGTCCCGTGAGCAGTTGCTGCATCATGGCATGTTTGAGCAGACGCGTTTTCTCGCGGCGAGCGTCCAGCGCGGAGAGCTCGGCGTCCATCTCGGAAAGGACGGTAGCGATGGCGACTTGTTCACGCTCGCTCCTGGGGATCTTGATCTCGTACGCCGCGAGTTGCCTTTTCCCTATCTCAAGAAACGTGCTGCCTCCACACAGCTGAATGAGCCCTG